>JANXTO010000123.1 GCA_025352365.1 Undibacterium sp.
GTACTTGCATCAAGTTGTTATATTGTTGGTCCCAAATCTGCATGGCTGTTGTTCCTCTAGTCGTTCTGTTTTAATTCCTCCGGTTTCATCTCTTGGTTTCAAGTGCCTATCAGGCAATGTCGCCTATTTACAATTGAAGGAAAAAACATGAGTACTCAAACAGGTATAGTCAAATGGTTCAACGATGCTAAAGGCTTCGGCTTTATCACTCCTGATGCTGGTGGTCCAGATTTATTCGCCCATTTCCAAGACATCCAATCTTCTGGATTTAAGAGTCTGACGGAAAATCAACGCGTTTCTTACGAAGCAGCTGTTGGTCCAAAAGGCGATAAAGCAGGCAATATCCAAATTCTCTCTTAATTGAGCTGATCGACACTTGGGTATTGGTGAGTTGTCGATTCTGAATTAGCTTTATATGTTGTTGTTTGATTTTTTCTTAAATACCGGCCGCTGGCACCACGCAGATAGCATGGGTTGGCGGTAAGAGAAAATATCATCAGCAAGACAAAAACTTCACAAGTCAGAAAATTACCATCAGGTTTATTTTTTGACGCATAGATGAATTCTGACCGGCCAGTGGCACCACGCAGATAGCATGGGTTGTTGGGAAATGGTCTAATACATTCGTGTTTATCACCGCAGCGAGAAGATTCACCAGGCATCTGCCAGTATCTTCTGCAGCGAGCATCAACTCTAACCGGCCAGCGCATTGTTTGTTCAATGCGCTTGGAAAATGGCTTAGTTGATTTGTGAAGAAAAAACATTCGTTCGACTTGAAAACATGTCCATCAGGGGATGTTGGAGCAGTAAAAACGACTCATCCCACCAGGGGCACCGCGCAGATAGCACGGGTTGTTGGTTTAGTCAGTGGCACCACGCAGATAGCATGGGTTATTGATGATGATATTGAGGATAGTGAGTCGCAGCAATGAATGGTAAGCCCGCTTTTGGCGGGCTTTTTGCGTTAACGACGACGATAACATTGGCGTCATCGTCATCTTTAATAAACGAGATAATCAGCTACTGCAATCCCGCGCTCGGGCCAATTATTTCAAAAAGTCTTTGACTGCTGCAATGGTAGTCGCCGGATCTTCTTCTTGCGGCACATGTCCTAATTGATCAAACATGACCAGCTTGCTAGCGGCAATATCTTGATGGAATCGCTCTGCGTTATCTGGTGGAATTAACTTATCTTTGCCGCCCCAAAGTATTAGCGTTGACAGCTTAATGGTTTTAATTTTATCGGCAGTACGTCCCGCATCCAATTGTGTAAAACGCAAACCTAGAGCATGGCGATTACCAGCCCGTAAAGTCATCGCCTCGTATCTGTCTACCAACGCTGGCGTGACTTTATCTGGATTGCCGTATACATTTTTGACGCTGCTTTCCATCAAATTCCGTGGCAAGGTATGTTGCATCACCCAAGCCATTTCTGGCATGCGCGCGATCTTAAAACCTACCGGAATCGCCGCCGGTGTGAAGGGATATCCGGCAGCATCTACTAAGATGAGTTTATCAATCCGTGCTGGTGCAGCGGCTGCAACTTGCCAAGCGATTTCACCACCCAGAGAGTTACCACCCAAGACCACACGTGACAATTGCAGCTTATCCATCAGGTCCAGAATAAATTGAGTGTAAGCAGCGTTGCTATAGTCGTTTTGCGTATTTGGTCCCGTCAGACCAAAGCCGGGAATATCCATCGTAATGACGCGATGCTGCACTTTTAATGCAGCAACCCAAGGCTCCCAGGTATGCAAGCTTGATGAGGTGCCATGAATCAGCATAATCGGCACCGGATCGTTCCTTAGCCCCTCATCCCGCAGATGTACCGACAAACCTTTGACATCGATAAATTGGGATGGCGCGGGCGCCCATTGTGTCGTCAACTCGCTTACAGGTTTATCGGGCGCCCAGGCCAATACGATCATCAGACAACTTGCGCCAATAACAAGTAAGACCAGACATAAAAAGCTGAGAATGACACGTTTGCTGATACTCATGTTGAGGTACTTTCTGTAATTGGAATATGACTACTGCCGTTAGATATTTGCTTAATTTAAGAAAATTAAGTGAACTGTCTAATTCATTTTTTATACAATTTTTTTATACATACGTGCCAGCGGTGCATGAATACCACCAGGTAAATCCAAGCCAAAACGTTCAGTCACCTCAAAGCCTGAAGCGCGGTATAAAGGTTCGCCTGGCATGGTGGACGCTAGTTCTAATGCGGTGAAACCTGCTGCGCGTGCTTGCTCTGTGCAATGTCGCATCAGCATGCTGCCAAGGCCGCGACGGGCGGCAGATGGATCAACAAAAAAAGCACGGATGCGTGCCGGATCGATGGCAGGATCAAGCAAATTATCGACGCCTTGTTTAGCCTGATCACCACCAAACAAGGTATTACGTTTGCTCCATCCGCCGCAGGCCAGTAGCCTCGGCTTTATATCATGCTGATCTATATTCACTACCTCGTCCTCAATGGCAAAATAGGTTTGATCTGCGATCAACTGCGTATCCACACCGAACACATATTGCAATAAGGCCTGTGCTTGTTCCGGTGTATAAAAAGAGACACTTAAATCAATCGCAGAACGTGCGATCAGTGCCTGCATAGCAGGAATATCGACATAACTGGCAAGGCGCAATCTAGGCATGATGATCTCGTCGCGTGGATAACATGATTTTAACCATAAAATAGCGCCACGAAATTACCCGGCAATAAAAAACGCCGCTGTCATTGCGGCGTTTTTTTGAATATCAATTGGTTGCCTTCAAAGCTGACTTTAAAGCTTACTTAGGGGCTTATCTAGAAGCTTATTTTGAGAAGCTTACTTTGCAGCTTCTTGTTCCTGCAAAGCGCGCCACATGACTTTGCCGGTTCCCGACTTTGGCAAACTATCCACAAATTCGACAAACTTCGGTACTTTATAGGCAGCCATTTTTTCATGCGCCCACGCCATGATGTCTTCACCAGTCACATCTGTGCCCGGTTTTTTGACGACGATCGCTTTAACAGTTTCGCCACGATATGCATCACGCGCAGCAATAATGCAGCATTCCTGAATGGCGGGATGTTGATACATCATCGACTCGACTTCCGCAGGCCAGACTTTAAAACCGCTGGCGTTAATCATGCGTTTTAGACGATCAGTGAAAAAGAAAAATCCTTCATCGTCCATATAACCCAAGTCGCCGCTGCGGAAGAAACGTACTCCATCCAGTTCCGCAAACGAATCGGCAGTTTTTTGCGGATCGTTCCAATAGCCTTGGAATACGTGTGGGCCGTTGATCCAGATCTCGCCAGTTTCACCCTGTTTAACTTCTCTCAAGGTGGTAGGGTCAACGATGCGCGAATCGGTGCTGAAATGCGGAATTCCCAGACATTGCTGCTTCATACGTTGCGGTGGATTGAGGTGCGATGGCGCCATAGTTTCGGACAAGCCATAACCTTCCATATATACCTGACCGGATAATTCCAGCAGCTTTTGTGCGATCGCTGCAGGCATTGCAGCACCGCCGCCAGAGACGCGGTTTAACCCGGAAATATCGTATTCTGCCAGACGTGGATTGGACAAAAAATCGATCATCATTGATGGCACTACCGTCCAGTTAGTGACTTTGTAGCGGGTGATTAATTGACCAGCAACATCTTTGTCCCAGCGTGGCAAAATCACCAGACTGCCGCCACAAAAAATCATGCTGTTCATGACTGACTGCATACCTGTCACATGGAAAAACGGCAGTACCGCCAGGGCAACATGGTTTGGTAGCACTGAGCCTGACCAGACCGGACTGGCAGCCGCATTAAACATCACCGAGCGATGGGTGTGGATACAGCCTTTAGGTTTACCGGTTGTACCCGAGGTGTACGGCATACATGCCAGATCGTCAGAGCTAGCCAGATGAGCACCGGGTTGTTGTTGGGCAGCGACAGCGTCTTTCCAGGTAACGACACCCGCTTGCACCGGCACGTCGCGTGGTGCGCGCACGAAATCTGGCACGCTCAAGCTGGTATCTTTGGTCAGATGATCGGAGTAAGTTGCCACAATGGCGTGCTGCAAACCCGTAGTACCAACCAATGGCAACATACGGGAGAAAATTTCTTGTGATGCCAACGCGACTTTTGCACCACTATCCGCAATGTAATGCGATAACTCGTCGGTCATCAGCATAGGATTGACTGGCACCACCATCGCATCGGCGCGCATGATGGCGTAATAGGCAATAATAAATTGTGGCGAATTCTGCATATCCAGCAATACCCGGTCGCCGCGCTGCACACCGCATACTTGCTGCAAATAACCTGCCAGCGCCAAGACTTCCGCATGCAACTCGGCATACGTCAGGACGCTGTCATAGAAAATAATTGCTGGCTTATTCGGATAACGCTGCGCCGAGATTTGCAGGTTGGCATAGACGCTGGTCTCTGGTGCCGTTAAAAAATGCGGCAAGCCAGTCGGCCAATGGGCGTAGTGAGTCGTGTTCATACCTTGTCTCCGGTGTGATTGCTAATTTGAGGATATGCAAATGGAATAATTATTATTTCATTAGAGTGCCACACCTAATTGATTTTTGCACGGTCGTTCGTAAATTTTTACAGGCAGCTCTGATCATTGCCTTGGGATTGTTAATTTTTGTATAAGCGGGCAAAGAAGTGCCTGGCGATTTTTAATTTGTCGCCGCTAAAGATACAATGAGGTGTGCGCTCTTCTGTCTGCTTATATGTATTTGTATCTGACAAAGCGACATCGAGCTTTCTTTCGGGCTTCCTTTTAAACGGAGTTAATGTGTTTTCATTTTTTTACCGTTTTTCCCAATTCTTGCTTTGTGCTGTGTTTTGCACAGTCTTGTCGGCGTGCGGTGGTGGTTCTTCCACCACGGCTTCCGGCAGTTCTCCGGTTACGATAAGCGTGACTGGCCCTGCCAAAGTGATTACTGGTGATCCAATCACATTTACTGCTCAAACCAATAGCAGTGCAGCGCCTATCAGTGCCATGTCCTGGCGTATCACTCCGCTGACTCTCGGTGCGAGCGCACTGGCTGCCTCTGGCAATACCGATTGTAAAACTGTGACCAAGAGTACTTCTGGAAACGACTGGACCTGCGTATTACAAATCACGCCACCCGCCAAATTGACCGCTGATTACGTGTATCAACTGACGGTAACGGTAGTCGATTCAAAAAATAATACTGCCAGTAGCAGCGCAAATTTAGTCGTCGGGCAAGAGGCCTCCGTCACACTCAATCCGGTCGCCACGGTAGGCGGTGCGTCTAATGTAACATCGGGGAGTAAAGCAAGTTTAAGCTGTACAGGTAGTGGCGGCACCTCCAACACTGGCTTATACGCTTATCAATGGGTAGTAAATGACGCTGCAGGGCTTAGCCTCAACATCACCGCCCCGTCCAATGCAACGACGGATTTCACTGCCCCCATCGTCACTACTGCCACCGTAGTAACACTGCAATGCCGGGTGACGGATGACAAACAAAAAACCGGAACTGCGTTACAGACCGTCACCATCAATCCCGTGGTCAAACCAACGATTGTCCCTACTTCAACCAGCGGTGGAGTGGTACAAGCCGGTGCGATTGTCACTTTGGATGGCAGCAAAACGACGCGCTATGATGCCAATGGCAATCAGGTCACGACAGGCACGATTTATTTTTACTGGAAGCAAAAATCCGGCCCCCCCGTTACCATCAGCAATCCCAATAGCAGCATTGTCACTATCGCGTTACCGACGGATGTTGTGACCAGAACTACCTTCCTGTTCACCCTTAACGCATCAAACGCACCTATAGACTCCAACGGCAATTCGACCGAACCCGTGCAACAAGTCGATGTCTCTTATTTTGTAGATGCCCTGACACCCATCGTCTTGACATCTTATGTGCCTACCCAAACCATATCTTCCGGATACAGCGCCGTTCTATCGGCATCAGCCACCTCCGCAGCATCAGGGCATAACGTATATTTTAGCTGGACGCAAATATCCGGACCAAGTGTCGTACTGGCAAGTGCCAACTCCAGCAACGCGGGTTTTATTGCACCTACCGTCACTGCTAAGACAATTTTGGTTTTTAGAGTCAGTGCTGGTTACCAGCCCATTGCCAGCGATAATCCTGGCACGGCCTCGCTTGATTTAATCGTTCAGGTAACGCCTTAGAAGTTGTTGCCAGTAACTCATTACGGTTATCTTTACTACCGTAATGAGTTACTGGTATTCATAAGCGACCAAACAAAATTAGCAGCTTCCAGATCGATCGATCTCAGTCCCTCAAGCCATGCTCACGCTGTCTGGTCAGAGTTTTAGTGGCGACAAAAATCTCTCGCAAAAAATAAATAAAACTACCCACGAGAGACAAAATACCGCATACAAACAAGGCGGCAATCAGTGTATCGAGACGTAAATCAGTAGCATCGCCTACGAACAAAGCGGCAATCACCAGACAAACCAGCAGCGCACAAGAAGTACTAAGAGTAATGGCACGGTTGATGAGGTGCGAGCGCTCATATAACTCGTTGAGCTCTTCGCGCAAGCCCGGTTTTTGAGTAATATTTCCCTTCACTTGCAACATGTCTTCCAGCACCCGAGAACGGTCAATAATTCGTGCCAGACGATTAGTCAGTACGGTGAGATTAGTACCAACGCCTGTCAGTAAAAAGACTGGCGCAATGGCAAGTTGAATAATATGGCTGACATCGCCTAGTTGCAGATTAATCAAGGTAGCTCCCTAGTTTTTATCATGCTGAATTTTAGCAGCCTAAAATGCACAACAGAGTATAAAACCCTGATTTTCAATCGGGCTACTTTGATGCCACAGACGTCAGAGCAACATGCTCAGCTCAAAGCGCTCCTTACCCAACGTCCTGCTCAATTCTACTCAGTTGGCAATGTGAATTCTACTCAGTTGGCAATGTGAAATCTACCATCCTAGGTCATCAATAGGTCATAACTGCGAATTAACATAACTCGTTTTTAACCTGTCATTTTATTCAAGGCCTTGTCATGCAAAACCTTGATCTTGTTCGTCGCTTCCCACGTCAACTTCCGCTAGTGTTGGCGATTAGTGCGGCGCTTGCGCTGGTTGCT
This sequence comes from Undibacterium sp., assembly GCA_025352365.1. GTDB lineage: Bacteria > Pseudomonadota > Gammaproteobacteria > Burkholderiales > Burkholderiaceae_D > Undibacterium. Next base: position 7,095 of record JANXTO010000123.1, read on the forward strand.
TGTGGTGGTAGCAATAGCGATAGCACTAGCAATTCTACCCAAGCGGATGTGGCTCTGGTGGTGCCATCAGCACCTGCTGATTTAGGTTTTGTCGATACTGCGCCGGTAGTAGCGTCGGTGCCGGCGTTTGTCGATAATGCGGCGAGCAATCAGCGTGGTGATGCGCGCTATGCGACCTTGGATACCAATGCGGGTGTGCGCGTGCTGGCAGGTTTTAAAACTATCTGGCAGCCGCTGACGGACATTGTGGATGCGGGTGTTTCTGCTCCGGCAGTTAGCAATTTTCCTGCTGTGATTCCCTCTGTCTGGACTGGTTTGCCAAATGATGGCACAGCGGGCGGTACGATTTTGAACAGTGCCGTACACAATGCCAATATCCAATATGTGGTGACGGCGACGACCGCGCGTACACCGGCGCAAGAGTTGGCAGCGTACCTAGATGATCGACGTGGCAAGGGTTATAGCGTAAGTGACGGTATGGGTCCGCTGACGACGGCCTGGCGCGCAGCGGCGCAGCAAACCACCAGTATTACTGCAATTGCAGCGGATGCGACGACGGTGTTGTATAACGATACCGGGAATAATATCGGCGTCGGTGGCAGTGCCAATGCCGCATTTGGTAGCGTGGTCGATTTCATCAGCGCGATGAGTAACAATGGTTCTACCGAGCCGGCCAAGCGCTTTTATAAATATGCCCGGCCTTACCGCTGGAGCAGTAGCGTCGTCGTTGTGCCTGCATTAGTTCCGGCAAAAAGCAGTACGCCGACGACTGATGGCGGTTTTACCAGTGGCCATTCAGCCGAGGCAACGCGTGACACCGTGGCGATGGCATATGCCGTCCCGGAACGTTTTCAAGAGATTCTGACGCGCGGTCTGGAATTGGGCGAAAACCGGATTCTCGCTGGTATGCACTCGCCACTGGACGTCATCAGCGGTCGCATGCAAGGCCAGGCAGTAGTCGCTGCCAATTTGGTCGACCCCGCCAACGCGACTAAAAAAGCCGCTGCCGTCGCGCAGGCGCACGTCACGTTGATGGCACAAACCAGCACCAGCAGCGATACCAGTGGTGCTACCTTCAACGCTTTTGCCCATTCTGGTACGGTAGCCACCGATCGCTTTGCGGATTACGCGACGAACAAGGCAAATTACCTGCGCCGCATGACTTACAGCTTTGCACCAATTGCTGCAACCACTGCGCCTGCCGTGGTACCAAAAGGTGCGGAAGCTTTGCTGGAAACCCGCTTGCCGTACCTGAGCGATGTGCAACGCCGCGTCGTCTTAAAAACCACTGCGATTGCATCCGGCTACCCGGTGATGGACGATGCAGAAGGTTGGGGACGCTTGAATTTGTTCGCGGCAGCAGATGGTTATGGTGTATTTACCGGCAATGTGGTGGTTGTGATGGACGCCAGCCAGGGTGGTTTCAGCGCAATGGATAGCTGGCGCAACGATATCTCCGGCGCGGGTAAATTACTCAAGCAAGGCAGCGGCACCTTAAAACTGACAGGCAACAATAGCTGGACTGGCGGCACAGAAGTGAACGCAGGCATATTAGAAGCGGACTCCGTATCTGCCTTGGGCAAAGGCGACGTGTATGTCAGCGGCGGCACATTGGTGAGCAACGCCACAGGTGCAACTACCGTCTCTGGAAAATATACGCAGTTGGCTAACACCACTCTAGAGCTAGATTTGGGCAGCGGCCAGCAAGGCCGGTTTACCGCCACTGGCGTTATCACTATTGCTGGCGGCACCTTGCGCATTAAATTTCAAAACGGCTATAAACCAGCCGTCGGCGACACGCTGAACATCATCACCGCGGCAAGCTTTAAAGGTAAATTTACCAGCATCGTCGTAGATGGTTTTAGCGCCACACCGATTTATACCGACACGGGTTTGCAGTTACGTTTAGGTGCATAGTTGCGCTTTTCATTACCTAAAAATAGCAGGATGGCAGATATGGGTAAGCGTAATTAGCGAAGCGTAATCTGTAGTAATCGCCGGTATTTAATGCCAGCCAACCGCTCAAAAAAGCAATAAGGGTGAGCCATGCGCACCCTTATTGCTTTTATCGCGACGGTATTGAGGCATGCTGCCATCCGCCTCTTCCCACACAGACTTGTTCAAAATCCGACATACTCCTGAAAATCGGTCAACACTCAGGAGAATAAGGATGTCCGCAAGCACTCGTATGCCAGCAATTTTTTTCGGCCATGGCAGTCCGATGAATGCATTGGAAGATAATCGTTATACCAAGGAGTGGCATGCGCTTGCCCAGCGCTTTCCGCGTCCTAAGGCAATTTTAGCGGTGTCTGCACACTGGACTACCCGCGGCACAGCCGTGACAGCGATGGCAGCGCCGCCGACGATTCATGACTTTGGCGGATTTCCGCAAGCCTTGTTTGATGTGCGTTACCCCGCGCCTGGTGATCCGGCACTGGCTGCGCGGGTTACGGCTTTGTTGGCGCCGCTGCCAGTGTTTTTAGATCAGCAATGGGAGCTCGATCATGGCACCTGGTCTGTGCTGATCAAAGCTTATCCCGCTGCCGATATTCCAGTGCTGCAATTGAGTTTGGACGTGACACAGCCAGCGGCCTTCCATTTTGAAATGGGGCGTAAGTTAGCCGCCTTGCGTGACCAAGGCGTGATGGTGATCGGTAGCGGCAATGTGGTACACAATCTGCGCCGCATGGATCCGCAGTCGCCCGGTTACGACTGGGCCGTGCGCTTTAATCAAGCGATGAGGCAAGCCATGCTGGACGGTGATTTTGATACGGTGGTGAACTACACCGCCTTGGGACAAGGCGCCAGTTTGTCGGTACCAACCTCAGAACACTTTTTGCCCTTGTTGTATGTGCTGGGTGCGAAAACTGAAGAAGATCAATTGGAAATTACGACCGAGGGAATCGAGCTGGGCGCGATTAGTATGATGTCGGTGGTAGTGGCTTGATTTAACGAGGAAATCCATATACTCCCCATTATTTTTAATCAATATAGCTGATTGCCCATAAATTATATGGACAATTAAAATATACCCAGTGGGAGTAATCTTAATTCGTGCTTGTGTTCGGATTAAATTTTGATGATGTTTTCTGAAAGCTTAATTCTTTCGAATGTCATTCCAGCGTAGGTTTAGCTGGAATACCGTGTCGTTATTCTGAGAATGAGATCGCAACTTGGAGGCCAAGTGGTCGCGCAAAAAACGTCACTAGATTCCAGCTAAACCCACGCTGGAATGACGTACTAGATGGCTACTTAAGCTAAATACTCAAGCCGCTACTTAAGCTGGTTTAGCCGGCAGCGTCAGTTTCACTTCTAATCCACCTTCGCTTAAATTAGCTAATTGCACGCTGCCGCCATGTTGCTGGGCGATGTTTTGGGCGATGGTTAAACCTAATCCGGTACCGCCGGTATCGCGCGAACGTGATGTCTCGGTGCGGTAAAACGGCTCGAACACTTTTTGCAATTGATCTGCCGGAATGCCAGCACCGCCATCGCGGATGAGGACGTGCATCAGTTTGATGCCAGTATCGCTGCTGGTTTCTAAGGTGACTTTGGCGTGGTGCCCATATTTGACTGCGTTATCAATCAGGTTGGTCAGACAACGGCGCAATGCCTGCGGTCTGGCCATGACAGTAATGCCGGATTTGCCGTTGAAGCTGACTTCTTGCCCGGCATCTGCGGCATCGGCACAGACACTATCAAGCAGTGAATCCAGATCCAAAGGGCGCAGCGATTCATTACTATCCATACTGCGCGCCAGATCTAGCCCTTCTTTGACCATGGTTTGCATTGCCGACAAATCGCCCACCAGCTTGTCGCGCAACTCGGTATCACTCACTTTTTCCAAACGCAAACGCAAACGTGTTAGCGGTGTTTGCAGATCATGGGTAATTGCTGCCAGCATGTGAGTGCGTTGCTGGATGTGTTGGCGTATGCGACCTTGCATAGAGTTAAACGCTTTGGTCGCTTGCAGGATTTCTGTCGTGCCGACTTCAGGCAAAGCCGGGCGATTAATATCTTTACCAAGATCGGTCGCGGCTTGCGCCAATTGGCGCAATGGTTTTACTGTCATGCGCGATACCAAAAACGCCAGTACCGCGATACTGCTCAAGAATAAAAATAAATAAAAGATGAAATCAGGACGCAAAGGTGGCAGTGGTCCACGCGGAGGTAATACCGTCAAACGCAGTGTTGTACTGTCGTGCAGCTTGATAATCAACTCTTCACATGTACCCTTTAACGCAGTTGTTTCTGCCGGAAGACTCAGACACCCCTCCGACTCTGGCGGTAAAGAAAAAACCTGAAATGTCTTACCTAGACGTTCGCTCAAGGCCGCGGCATACGCAGAGCGCGGACCTTCATTAGAGACTTCTGCTGGTAGTGTCGTTACCCGCAAACCCAAGCGTGGCGCAGTCGCTAAAAACGCATCGCGACTGGCTGCTGGCAGCGCATCCATCGCTAGCAGCAATTGCTCGGCGCGCTCTACCGCACGTGAATAACGGAATTGCTCTATGGTTTTTTGACGTTCGCCAAACGCCAGCCACCAGGTCAGCGCCGTAGAACTCACTACACCCAACAACAGGATGCCAAAAATCCTGCCAGACATCGACTTGATAATGGTCATGCTCCATGCTCCATCGTGACGTTGACCGATAGCACGTAGCCGCCGTTGCGTACGGTTTTAATAATTTGCGGAGAGCGTGCGTCTTCCCGCAGTTTTTGCCTTAAACGGCTAATCTGAATGTCGATAGACCGATCAAACGGATCGGCATCGCGGCCATGTGTCATGTTTAATAACTGGTCACGATTAAGGATGCGGTTAGGATGATCTAAAAATATATTCAACATGCGGAATTCTGCACCGGACAAAGCGATCACCATGCCTTCCGGGCTGACCAGATGGCGCGCCGTCAGATCAAGTGTCCAGTCAGAAAATTTTAAGCGCTGCACTTGCTCGCCATTGCTACCCAATATCATCGACTGAGTGCGGCGCAGCACGCTGCGTATGCGTGCTAACAGCTCGCGTGGCTCAAACGGTTTTGGCAAATAATCATCTGCTCCCATCTCCAGGCCGAGTATACGATCCAGCGGCTCACTTCTGGCCGTTAGCATAATGACGGGCATCATAGATTTAGCACGTAAGTTACGGCACAAGGTCAAGCCATCATCGCCAGGCAGATTTAAATCCAGTACCACCAAATCAACCTGATTGCTATCCAAGGCCGCCCACATTGCATTGCCATCAGCAGCCATTAAAGTGGAGTAACCATGACCATCCAGATAGTCGGCCAACAGGCTACGAATGTCGCGATCGTCATCAACGATCAATATTTTGCTTGGAGTATCCATGGTTCGTATTATGAAGTCCTGACTGCAAAGAAGGCATGTGATTTTGTATCGTCTTGTTATGATAAACCGAGAACGACACAATGCGACACACCGGATCGCATTCTCGCCACTGATTGTTACACAGCGATACAAAGCAGATTGCCGCCGACACTTGCCAGTTACATCACTGCGCCAACATAAGTCGCATGTGCAAGTCACATAGGCAAGTCAAATGCATAAGTCACATGTGGAACTCACAACGAACGACTTATCAAAAACGTATTCAACTACTCGGTAGTAATTTAAAGAGGAACATCATGGCACCAATAAAAAATCCGATCGCCATCGCGCTTGCCGCTATCAGCATGTGTATTGCCATCGGCGTATCTGCCCAAACAGCACCACCAGCACCAACATCGGCTGCTGTACCACCGCCACAGCATCAAAAAGCAGGTATGGATCGCGCCAAATGGGCTGAAAAAATGCAAGAGCGGATGGCAAAACATATCGCAGAATTGCATGACAAGCTTAAGATCACCACAGCCCAAGAACCTGCCTGGAAAACCTTCATCGAATCAACTAAACCGAGCATGCCGCCGGGTGCGCAAGCGATGCGACCAGATCATAAAGAAATGGATAAATTAAGCACTCCTGCCCGCATGGAAAAAATGCTGGAGAAACTCAAAGAACATGAGGCGATGATGCAAACGCGTCTGACATCACTCAAAACTTTTTACGCCGTCCTGACACCAGAACAGCAAAAAGTCTTTGATGACAGCCATCGCCAAATGATGCATCGCTGGAGCAAAGACGGTCATGGCATGCAGCACGGTATGGGTGATATGGGAGGACGAGGTGGTATGGGGCGTCCGCCTATGCCAGACGGCGCGATGCCTGATCATCCACCGATGCCAGCAAAGTAAGCTTTATATCGGACGGTTTTTGCTCACTATTTTTGTGGAGAATAAAATTAGTTAGCACATAAAAAAGGCTACGCGGATGCATATCTGCGTAGCCTTTTTTTATTCACATTCTGGGATGTTTTACCTTGTTAATTTGCAGCCTTCATCCTCAATCTTTGTTCATGAATCTAAAATTTATGCAAAACGGCGTGATGCATCCAACGCCAGGCCAGAGCCAATACTGCCAAACAAATCTCCCTCTACTTTTTTAGCGCCCGGCACTATCGCTGCGATCCGGTCACGCAGACCGCGCACACCGCTGGAACCACCGGTAAAAAATACCGTGTCCACATCCGCCGCAGCCACACCCGCATCGGCTAATACCTGACTGACCGTCGCACCAATTTGCGTCATCAAATGAGAAATCGCTTGTTGAAACCCATGCTGCTCCAGCGTTAATATGCAGGGTGCAGACGAAGGTAATTTTGTGCGTAAGCGTTCAAGCGCTAATTCAATTTTATCGTTATCGGACAGCAGGATTTTAGCTTCTTCTGACTTGATCGCCAGCCAGTGACCATCACGCTCTTCCACCAGATTGAGCAAGCGCTCGAAGCGCATCCGCAAGTCTGCATCACTGATCTCGCGGTACACGTCTTGCAGTTCACGACTGACTTTTTGGGTATAGACCAAATTAATCGTGTGCCAGGTCGCTAGATTAAAATAGTAGCCCGACGGAATATCACTATTCCCCAAACGACCACCCAAACCGAGTAAAGGCATTACATAAGCCAGACTCAGGTATTTATCAAAATCGGTACCACCAATATGCACACCGCCGTTACCTAAAATATCGTCTAGCCGGTCAATCCGGCTGCTGCGTTCCGGTGACAAACGTACCAAAGAAAAATCTGAGGTACCGCCACCAATGTCGGCGATTAAAACTAACTCTTCTTTATCAATACGCGACTCATAATCAAACGCCGCTGCGATCGGCTCGTACTGGAATTGAATTTCCTTAAACCCGGCAGCCCTGGCGATATCTTCCAGCGTATTTTGTGCGATCCGGTCAGCGGCTTTATCATCATCAATAAAATGGACTGGACGTCCCATGACGACCTGACTAAAAGACTGCCCGGCGGATTTCTCAGCACGTCGTTTTAGTTCACCGATAAATTGCGCCAGCAGTTGGCGGAACGGCAAAGCCCGTCCCTGCACTTCGGTCTGACCGTCCATCAGGCTGGTGCCCAACAAGCTTTTCATTGATCGCATCAGGCGACCTTCGTAACCAGACAAATAGGTAGAAAGTGCGGCGCGACCATAGCTGACTTCGTCTTCATCCGCATTAAAAAACACGACGGAGGGCAAGGTCACTTTATCGTCTTCTAGCGACAGCAACGAAGGTAAATTTGCGGATGAACTCGGCCGACCAGCGTGTTGAGTCTGACCGGCGCGGTGCCAACCTACGGTTGAATTGGATGTGCCGAAATCGACTCCACAAGCATGCAACATGTAAATCCTGAATAAAAAACGAAGAATAAATTAAGGTGAATCAACGCAGTGAATTGCTGTGCTCCGGACCTCGCAGAACTGAGGCGAGCGTTATCAGGACTTATGCAAATTACACCTGATAAGACGTGCTGCCGTCTTCCTTAATGCGCACCACTAATAACTGGTCGATACGATAATGATCAATATCGACCACCTCAAATTTGTATCCACCGACCATCACGCTATCGGTACGTTTGGGGATTTTTTTGAGCATCGTCATCATGAAGCCTGCAATAGTCTCATAGCTACCCTGCTCCGGTAAAGTGTCGATTTGCAAGGCTCGGCAGACGTCCTCTATGGTCGTCGCACCATCAATCAACCAAGAGTTGGCATCGCGCTGGACGATCTGATCTTCCATAAACGGATGTACCAGATTGCCCATCAAGGTGCTCAAGACATCGTTTAAAGTAATCACGCCAACTACCAGCGCGTATTCATTCAGGATCACGGCGAAATCTTCTCGCGTGCCTTTAAATTGTTCCAGCATGTCCGATAAGGTGAGTGAATCCGGTACCACCAATGCAGTCCGTAACGACAGTTCCTGCACTTTAGAAAACGCTTGATTGGTCAGCACGCGTTTCAGGATATCTTTCGATTCCACATAGCCGACGACATGATCAATCTGGCCGTCACAGACCAAAAACTTGGTGTGCGGATGTTCTGCAATTTTCTGGCGTATCACTACATCACTGTCTTGCAAACTGAAATACACAATACTGTCGCGCTGGGTCATGGCGGACGGTACGGTGCGACTTTCTAGCTCAAATACATTGCCGATCATATGATGCTCACGCGCTTGCAGCACGCCAGCCTCGGCACCGGCATCCACCATGGCATAAATCTCATCGGAGGTAATTTGATCGTCACGTATGGTGGAGACATTAAACAGATTAAAAAATAAAATCGACAAGCCATTAAATAACCAGACCAGCGGTTTGAATAAGCGCACGCACCATAACATCGGGACAACGACGGCCATGGCGACAGTTTCTGGCGCGGTCATCGCTAGTCGTTTAGGCATTAAATCAGCGAACAAAATAAACAAGGAGGTCACAAAAATAAAGGATGTCAAAAAACTCGCGGTGTCGACCCAGCTATTTAATCCAAATACTGAATGAAACACGCTGGCAAAATACGGCGTCAAGGCTTGTTCACCCAAAATACCGCCCAAGATAGCGACCGCGTTCAGACCAATTTGTACAACCGTAAAAAAATGTCCCGGATGCCGTTGTAATTCAAGCACACGTCCGGCACGTAATTCGCCCTCGCTTTCTAATATCTGCAACTTGACTCTGCGCGCCGCCGCGAGAGAAATTTCTGACATAGAAAAAAAAGCACTGATAGCGACCAACAAGACAATGATCAAAAAGTGGTCAAACAAAGCCATATTTACTCCAAAACTGGTTCGATACTGAAATTTCCTGTAACAATCATATACTATTGTTCCTCTGTAAAATCGCTAGAAAGCCCGACTGCATGAGTACCGAATCCACTTCCTCCACCCAATCTACATCACCACAGCCAGCGCAGCCGCCAACTTCTGCTGCGCCGTCCTTTTTGCCGACGAATATCCGCTTTGTCCTGATTACGGTATTTCTGGATATTTTAGGTATCGGCCTGATCATTCCGGTGTTGCCGCGACTGGTCGCCAGTTTTACAACACAGCCCGACATGCAAGCGTATTGGTATGGCTTGATCGTGGCAATTTATGGTGTGATGCAGTTTTTCTGTGCCCCGATTATTGGCGCACTAAGTGACCGTTTTGGTCGTCGTCCGGTGTTGCTGATCTGCGTCTTTGGCCTCGGCTTGAATTTTCTCATGATGACGCTGGCGACGTCTATTTTCTGGTTGCTGTTTGTGCGCGCTTTGGGTGGTGTCACGGCGGGCAATCTGTCGGTTGCCAGCGCTTATATTGCAGATTCTTCTGCACCCTCGGAACGTAGTAAAGCCTTGGGGAAAATCGGTGCCATGTTTGGACTGGGATTTATTTGCGGGCCAGTTCTAGGCGGCGTATTAGGAGAGGCTAGCATTCACTATCCGTTTTATCTGGCGGCAACTGTCTCGCTGGCGAACGTGGTGTATGGCTACTTCTCTTTGCCAGAATCCTTGTCGCAGGCTAATCGCAAACCTTTTTCTTTGAAATCTGCTAATCCGTTTTCTGGCTTGTCGGGTCTGGCGCATTTACGCGGCGTGGGTCCTTTGGTCTGGGTGTATGCGCTAACCATGTTTGCTCAGTTCACCTTGCAAACTACCTGGGTGCTGTCGACCGAATTGCGGTTTGGCTGGTCGCCGATGCAAAACGGCTTTTCTTTATTTTGCGTCGGGATTTCCAGCGTGGTTATGCAAGGCGTATTTTTGGGACGCTATATCAAACGGGTTGGTGATGCTAAGGCGGTAATGTTTGGACTGACATCTTCTTGCTTGTCGCTGAGTTTGTATGGGTTAGTGACGCAGGGTTGGATGATGTATGTGCTGATTTTGTGTAACGTGCTGGCGTTTGCGACTGGCCCCGCATTGCAGGCCATGTTCTCACGTGCGGTTGATGCGCGTTCGCAAGGCACGGCGATGGGCTCGCTGACCGCACTGGCCAGCATCATGAGTGTCTGCGCAACGCTGGCCGGTACCTCATTGCTGGGTCAGGTGAGCCATCAAGCTAAAGGCAGCATGTTGCTGGGAGCGCCGTTTTTTATGGCGGCAGCGGTACAGGCAATTGCGCTGGTTTTAGCAACACGGTATTTATCTAAATCCAACGTAGTTTCACCTTAATATTGAATTAAGCTTAAGACTTAAGACTTAATATACTCCCCCTCATTTTTATCAATAATGGCTGATTGTCCAATGACTCTATGGACAATTTAATATACATAATGGGAGTATATTAAATACCACTTTGCTGAAACGTTAGCGTTTACTGCTCCTGCAGGTATGGTATCGCAATTGGTTTTGCGTAAGTTTGAGTAACTTCGGCTAAGTTCTATTGTAATAATGTATTGCTTGATGAATACTTTAAAATAAATTGATGTAGACAAACCAAGTTAAATATAGACTCGATGTAAACGCAATCTAGATCCACGCAGGCGATATTCCATGATCCAAACTGAAACTCTGGTGTTATGTATTCTAATCCTGCAAACCTTGCTGCTGGTCATGCGGGTGGTTGTCTTTTTCGGTCGCTTCCGTGACGGCATCGCACAATGGACCGTAGCTGGCACGATTGAGGTTGCGATGTGGGTCATTATTATTGCCCTCGGCAAGCTCAGTCCGGCGCTGGTCGGACATATCGCACTTTGTGGTTTCGTCATTGGCATCAGCTGCCTTTTGCTTAGCTTGTGTAAATTTTTTTCCGCGCCTGATAATCCCACTCTGACTTACGCCCCGGTAGCAATCGCGCTGGCGGCTGCCGCGCTAGGTTATGTCGAAGCTGATCTGGCATCGCTATTACTAAACCTCATGCTGGCGGTGCAATCAGCACGCTGCGTGCTCATTATCTTGAGCAACCCGCAGGAAGGTATACACCGCTCTTGCTACCTGTTGATGCTGGGCTTTGCGATATTTTCGTTGACGGCTATCGGGCGTGCCGGCCGCATCTGGATACCTGATGGTGCCGCTGGCGATAGCCTCAGACAAGCGTCGCTCATGCTGAGTCTGATGTCGGCTTTTGTCACCGGCATATTGATTAATATTGGTCTCTTACTGTTACATCAGGATCGTGCCTGGCACAAACATCGCCGTCTGGCAATGTCTGATCCTCTCACGGGCTTACTAAACCGGCGCGCACTTGAACTAGCCGCTGAGCGGGAAGTTGACCGCGCCCGGCGTCAGAAATCGCCGCTCTTTGTCGCTATGTTAGATATCGATTATTTTAAAAAATTGAATGACACACTTGGTCATCAGCAAGGCGATCAGGCATTGAAATTATTTGCTCAAGTAGTCCAGAGTCAGATCCGCAAAACCGACGTGCTTGCGCGCTATGGCGGCGAGGAATTTTGCCTGATCTTGCCAGCCGGTAGCGAAGACAGCACGCTAAAAATCCTGCAACGAGTCCGTGATGAACTGGAATCCACACCGCTGGAACCGTATAACGCCGTGTTGCGGTTTAGTGCCGGTGTCAGCATCTGGTACCCGGGAGAATCGAATATCGATCTGGCAATTGCGCGCTCTGACGCGGCGCTGTATCAGGCTAAACAACAGGGGCGTAATCAAACTGCTGTGGCTCTATCGGCATTAAATATTGCGTCGACTTTCAAGACCGCCGCGATGTAAAACAGACATAGATACCGTGAATAAAAAAGGGATGAGCAAACAAGTCGCTCATCCCTTTTTATCTTGATACGCTGATCGTCGCCAGCAAGCTGGCAAACATGAGAATCAGGTTTTTAGCGACCGGTCGTCATATGCAAATTCACAGGCTTGCTGTTATGTTCTTCAACATCGTTATAAGCATCAACATCATCGCTCATATCATTGTTTAAACGCTTTTGCATTTTGACGTTGTCAACATCATTACCCCATTTTGCAACTACGATCGTTGCCACGCCGTTGCCGACCAGATTAGTCAATGCGCGGGCTTCTGACATAAAGCGATCAATACCCAAAATCAGCGCCAGACCTTCGACCGGAATCGTGCCTGTCGATGACAGCGTTGCCGCCAGGACGATAAACCCACTGCCAGTGATGCCCGCAGCACCTTTAGAGGCGACTAACAAAAATATCAGCAGAGAAATTTGGTGACCAATAGTCAGCGGCGTGTTGGTTGCCTGCGCAATAAACACCGCGGCCATTGTCAGATAAATCGCCGTACCGTCCAGATTAAATGAGTAACCGGTAGGGATCACCAAGCCGACTACGGATTTTTTAACGCCGAGTTTTTCTAACTTAGCAATCATGCCAGGCAAAGCGGATTCTGATGAAGAAGTGCCGAGTACGATCAGCAATTCTTCTTTGATGTACTTCACAAATTTCCAGATACTAAATCCGTGGAAATAAGCGACGGTACCTAACACGCCAAAGATAAAGATCAGGCAAGTGATATAGAACGATGCCATCAGATAACCCAGCGACAGCAATGAGCCGACACCGTATTTACCGATGGTGAATGCCATCGCACCGAAAGCGCCGACCGGTGCTGCCTTCATGATATAACCAACAATCACGAACAAGACATGGGAAGTCTTTTCGACCATATCAAACACCAAAGTACCGCGACCGCCAAAGCGATGCAAAGCAAAACCAAACAGTACCGCAACGACTAAAATTTGCAGAATGTCGCCCTTGGCGAAGGCATCGAAAATCGTGCTCGGGATCATCGCCATCAGGTATTCAACGATGCCTTGTAACTTACCTGGACCTGCGTATGCCAGTGCTTCTTTGGCGTTGAGCTTGCTCAGATCGACGTTCATACCTGCGCCCGGCTGCAAGACGTTGACGACGACTAAGCCGATGATCAATGCGAGAGTACTGACAACTTCAAAATACAACAAAGCCATGCCGCCGGTCTTGCCGACTTTTTTCATGTCTTCCATGCCAGCGATACCAACGACCACCGTGCAGAAAATAATCGGTGCGATCATCATCTTGATGAGTTTAATAAAACCATCGCCAAGTGGCTTCATGGCTGCGCCGGATTCCGGGTAGTAATGACCTAGTAAAACACCGAGAATAATCGCGGTGATCACCTGAAAATAGAGTGACCGGTAGAGCGGTGGCTTCTTCATCTGCTGTCTCCAATAATTGTTATAGTAAGTCGATGGCGTGAATGATTTTGCCATGACAATGATGAGGATTTTTATCCTTACTCACAACATTATCAAAAATCGCAGACGGCGTGGCAATTGTGGGTTTCCACAAGATTGCGCGCTGAACAAGTATTTACATCTTTGAGGTTGATTACTTAGCGACAAATCGCCGCTAAGCGGCAGCGTGTTGCTGCTTGTAATTTTTACTCTGCTGTCCCTGTGCTAGCGTGGTGATGATTTGCCCGAGCTGGCGCAGCGCATTATCTAATTCCTGCGTGAAATGCATACCGCAATTTAAGCGTAAAAAATGGTTGAAACGATTTGAGTTGGAATACAACAAACCAGGCGAAACCAGTATCCCTTGTTCCAATGCCGCCTCAAATACCGCCTGTGACGACAGCTGATGCGGCATTTCTACCCAAACAGAGATACCGCCATCTGGTACCGTCAGGCGCGTGCCTTCAGGAAAATACGCGGCAATGGCTTCTGCGGTGCGCTCGCGTTGCTGGCTCAGAATTTGACGCAGACGGCGTAAGTGGCGGTCATAGGCGCTGGAGTTAATAAATTCAGCCAATACAATTTGCGACCATTCTTCGTTGTAACGGGTATGAGCATATTTCAGCATGCTGACCCGCGCATGCCAGCGTCCTGCCACCATCCAGCCCACCCGCAAACCCGGTGCCAGAATTTTATGTAAGGACGCACAATAAATCACGTTGCCGGTTTTATCCCAATGCTTGGCGCTGGTCGGTGCAGCGTCAGCATTAACCAAGGCACTGTAAGAATCATCTTCAATCAGCGGGATTTGCTGCTCTTCGCATAAGGCGACTAACCGCTGTTTGTGGCTGTCTGGCATGATGCTACCTAAGGGATTTTGCAAATGCGGCACCACCACCACGGCCTTAATATTGTCGTAAGTTTGCATAGCCAGTTCTAGCGCTTCAATCGAGATACCGGTCTGCGGACTGGTTGGAATTTCCAACGCCTTCATACCCAGACTCTCCAGCACTTGCAGCAGTCCGTAAAACGTGGGCGACTCCACCGCAATGATGTCACCCGCCTGCGCCACCGCTCGTAGCGCTAGATTTAAGGCCTCGATACAACCCAGCGTTACCACTACATCATCCGGCTTGATACTCATGCCTATGCCCAGAGCGCGTTTCGCCAAAGCCGCTTTCAGTTCTTTGTTGCCACCAGGTGAGATCGCCTTGGTCAATAATTGGGGACGGTGGCGTAACAAACGAATCGCCATATTTTTTAACTCTTCTTGCGGGTACAAATCCGGTGCG
>JANXTO010000141.1 GCA_025352365.1 Undibacterium sp.
TCGCCCCCGCTAAATCCCATCTCGCCACATTCCGCTGGCCTCTGCTCGTACATCGATTTAACCTGAAATTGTTCAATCTAAACAACTTCTGAGATCGCTGCCATGAACCCACACGCTGCCAATGCTAATGTTAGCTCCCGCCTGTATTTTTTGGATTGGGTACGTATTTTTGCCTTCATGCTATTGATCGTGTATCACACTGGCATGTATTACGTGACCTGGGGTTTTCATATTAAAAGTCCCTTTGCCAGTGACGCGATTGAACCGCTGATGATGCTGTCATCGCCATGGCGGTTGAGTTTGCTGTTCATGATTTCTGGTGTCGCCTCGGCATTTATGTTGAAAAAACTCAGTGCGACGCAATTCATGCGCCAGCGCAGCAGTCGTCTGCTGATACCGCTGCTATTTGGCATGCTGGTGATCGTGCCGCCACAATCATATTTTGAAGTGGTCGAAAAAGTTGCTTACCAAGGTAGCTATCTCGACTTTATGCAGCTGTATTTGAAGGCCTACCACGGCTTTTGTGACAAAGACGGCTGCCTGCGTTTGCCGACCTGGAATCACCTTTGGTTTGTCAGTTATCTCTGGGTGTACAGCATCGTACTCGGTTGTCTGATACTCGCCTTGGGCAAACGCTTTAACGCGATCTCTGACTGGCTGGCGAATTTGCTGACGGGCTGGAAGATCATCGCTTTGCCTGTGGCTATTTTTGCGATCGAACGTATCTACCTGTTCAGCCGTTTTCCGCAAACCCATGCACTGGTGGATGACTGGTATAACCACGCCAACTATTTCGTCCTGTTTTTAATGGGAGCGCTGTTAGCAACGCAAGTGAACTTCTGGGCACGTCTTAATCCGCAACGCTGGCTCAATCTGGGTATCGCCATTACATGCTGGGGCTCGCTGATTGTGTATTACGCAATGGGCGAGACAGTGATACCAGCGCCGCAGGTCGAATTCTGGCGTCACTTGCAGCGTGTGGTGTATGCCTTGTGCCAATGGAGCGCCATCCTTGCCGTCTGTGGTTTCGCCCATCGACATCTGCAGTTTGACAGCAGCCAGCGACGTTATCTGACACAAGCGGTGTTCCCTGTATATATCGTGCACCAAACACTGATCATCGTGATGGCTCACTATTTCAAACCAGCCAAGCTCACGCCTGCAATCGAAGGTCCGATACTGATTTTACTCACCTTGACGATCAGCTTTGGGATCTTTGAAATAGTACGTCGGGTTGCCGTGTTACGGCCTTTGTTTGGGGTAGCCGCAGAAATAAAAACAGGCAACGCTAAGGGAGAATCACAAGCGACCTCAACAGAGAAAATCAGTCCGAGCAACATCACTCAAGTGGTTGGCTAGCAAAGTGATGTCTTCGCGTCGTTCTGCCAGCATCGGTAACGTCAGCGTGACGACGTTAGTACAAATCTTCGCGGAATTGGCCTTCTTTCATTGTGACATTAAGATCGCGATGGGGGGCAGACAGCACCCGAACATCGACGTGAATAGCCTGATCAGAACTGACCTGACGAACGGTACACTCTTGCAGCACGCGCAGCAGTTTGACTTGCAACAACAGCGGCATGCCGCCGATTTCATCTAAAAATAACGTACCGCCATGCGCTACCTGAAATAAGTCATTGCGATTGGCGACTGCGCCGGTGAAAGAACCTTTTGTATGACAGAATAATTTTGACTCTCGCAATTGTTCTGAAATAGCGCCGCAATTGACTGCAATAAACGGCAATTTGGCACGGTTACTGGCGCGGTGGACGGCACGGACTAGCAATTCTTTCCAGTACCGCTCTTCCCTTGGATCAGTATGCTGGCATCCGTGCTGGCGACTAGCTTGGCTTCTGCCAGCATTTTAGGCAATTCAGCCGATGGCAATAAACGTACTCGCTGATATTAGACTAAAAGATCCTCGGTATCACTGGACATCACAGGCTGTGTTGGTATGGTGATGTTGACAGACATCGCTGGAGCCGCGTCGGGCTGTTGCGGTGCAATTTTTCAAGCACTGAGTAATGTACCTAATAGTGCGCTTAGCAGCGTGCAAAGAAGCACACTACGTAACCTGGTACCACCTAAAAAATTTAACTTAGCTCTAGCGTTCATAAGGCAATTCAATCCGGAAATGTGCACCTGAATCTGTAGTTAGCAGTTGTATTTTTCCACCGTGGGCAGCGACATATTCGCTCATGATAGAGAGACCGATACAATTACCACTGAAAGCACCAGCGGGTTGCCGAGCGCCTTGGTAAAACGGTTCTAAGATACGTGCCGCATCGCCCGCCGCCACGCCAGATCCCTGATCTATACAGTCGATACTGACATAGCCATCGGCTTGGGTAAAGATGAAGTCAATCACGCAACCATCAGGACTCAAGCGCACGGCATTCGAAAGCAGATTGGCGAGCACTACACCAAGTTTTTCTGCTTCTGCGTTGATGGTCAGCGCGTGACCTAGCGTATTACTAAGCAACTGGCACAAGTCCGTTTGCCGTTCAGCAGCTAATTGTGTTTTCAGTTCAACAGTTAGACCGCGCGGCTGCCATTGCAAGCGCTGATCATCAATCACCCTGCGAAGCAACTACGTCAGAGTCAGTCGCTCTAGCGTCAACAACGCATGTACAGATGTACCGCTAAGCAAGATTGCGATAAAAAGAAAACCCGCCAGTAGCAGTTGACGGAACGAGAGTTCAGTCAGCATAGTAATCTACGATTTTCTGTACGCTCGTTTTAATTAAATCGATCGTCAATCTATAGCAGGTTTATTAGACTGATCAAAAACTACGCGATTGTTAAAATAGACTTTGCGTAGCAATTTAAGATGCATAAAGCTTTAGCGATATTTTTTACAAACTTTTCTACACAACTGATCCGTTGGAATTAAGAATGAAACGACTATTCAGGTATCAGCCCAAGCACCCTTGTCCGGCCTCATTATTTTTGCTGTCATTACTGTTATTACTAGCGCTGTTATCGATATGGTCTTCTGCGAGGGCGGTGAGCAGATCACAAACTGCATCCCAAACTATTGCTCAAACCACGGCTCAAACTTTCCCCGTCAAACTCAATCATCATGACCGTCTTTTGTTAGAGCACATAGTCTGTGGACAAAAGTTGGGTGTCGCTGTGGCAGAAATTGATGGGCAGGCTTTTGAAGCCAATGCCCGTCAGGCGAATTTTGCGGATGTGAAATGTCGCCCGCATACGCAGTTATATGGCAAACCCATGTACTACGTGGCGCAATGTGCACGAGAAAATACGCTATGGAGTTGTGGTCGCGCCGAGCTAGAAACAATCGTTACGCTCAAAAATCGCGAGCCGATTAGTGAGCAAACACGTGAGCTAATTATTCGCCCAGGGACGGTAGCACCCAAAGTCGCTTATGAGGCGATACAAAAAATCAGTACCTACGGTTATTTCCAGGGAAAGTCACTGGATGCCGCATTACAATCTACCTGCACTGTCGGAATGGGTGACACCTCTGATCTGATCGAAATTTCCTGTCAGCGTTGGTCTATTACCGTGTCGTTTTTGTGCCCTCAAATCTCGGCAACATCGTCTTGTCCGCGAGTGATTTATATGAGCGAGCATCGGTGACTCTGTGAGGGTCGTCCAAAGATATTGTCAAGCTTTAACGAATGTCCGGCGTGATAGTACATAAAATTTATTTAAGACTTATTGTTTGATTGACGACGGCCATACGCTGGACGAATCCAATGGCGTGTTTTTAGGTAAGAAAGGATTTTCTAATCGAATAACTCTACGGGTTTTGAGATTCAGTTTTTCAATCGCCGCTTGATGATATTTATTAAAAATAGCATCAAAACTGCCGTCTTTTTGCATCAAGCGTAAACCAATTTCGACTCGTTCTTTTATCGCCTTATCAGCATGATTAAAGAAAAAATAATAGGGGAACGGGTAGTAAATCAGTAGATTTTTTTCAATGGCAAGGTTGGGATTATCTTTTATGTTGTTGTCATATTCTAAAAGAATCTCCCCCACTCCTCGAGGGAAAAAAACAAAGCGATTGGCGTCCAGCATTTTAAAGAGTTGGCTATATTGAGCCTGCACAACTTGAATGCCATGGAACTCATATATGGCGTTATCGATCCAACCTACCCCCTGACCAAAACTAATTTTTTTCAGATCGTCTACGGTTTTTATCTGATCAATTTTATGTTGATTGTCTTTATGAATCAGTGCAATCCGATAGCCAAGCAAATCTTTACGCAAAGAGAAATGAATAGCGGAAAAACGTTGTTCTAATTCTTCAGAAGTAGGATTCCAGATGACATTAATATCGTGGGATGTCAGTTCCAACTCTTGTAAAAAGCGCTTTTTTGGCATGACCGCCGCACTGGGTTTGCATTCATAATCTCCAAATTGCGCTTTAGTTTTTTCCAGCGAGGTGCATAACATTTCAATGACATCTTTGTAGCGCGTATCGTTTTGAATTTCACCCAAAGGATAGATTACCTTGGTCACAGCAGCCAAAGTGGGTGTTGCCATCAGAGATGCGCAAAGCAGCAAGCTTGTCGACAAAAATTGGTGAAGCGCTATCATTCCAATCAGAGACCCAGGTTTCTTATAGCGGAAGTTATTAGTGAGCTTTAGTCAATCTCATTGTTAATTACTGAAAACGACTTTGTCCAATGAATCATACTAAGCAATTCATCCCTAGTCCGACATGATTCAAACGGATTTGACTTTAATTGACCTTGTACAAACCGATTGATGCTAACCGAGATGCAAAATAGTTTGTCGTGTATCAGGCAAATTAAAAAGTCATTTTTTAAAATACTCCCTATAAATTTAGATAAATTTGCCTTAATGTCCAATCATAAAAAGGATAACCTATATATACTCATCTAGGTATATTAAATTCCTCTCAATATAAAATCCTTGTAACGGTATTAAAAATCATGTTTGATGTCAAATGTAATCGCCTGAGGATGCTGCCCTAAGTTGGCCGATGCGCTGACCGCCGAGGCGCCGCCAAGATCATATCCCGCATGTGATCCATTCTGCAAAACCGCATATTGAGACCACAATTGCGAGCGTTTGGATAAGTCATAACGATAACCAATAATCATCAAATCAGACTGTGTTCCAGCGCCCATAAAGATGCCTGAGAAAACGGGCGTTTGATCGCCTTTTCCTTCGCCGCCGCGATACCAGGCCAGTTCAAAGGTATGGCTATTTTGAAAAAATCGTCCCCGTACACCAATACCGTTTTGCTGCAGCGGCTGGCTGCCGATATTGTCGTATTTGATGCGTTGAAAATAAGTGCTGAGGTTGATCTGTGAGGTCACATTGATCCCCAGCGCCAGCAGCACAATGTGATCATCCAGATTGATTCCTCTGACATTGTGGTGCAAGTTATAGGCAAGTGCCGCAACCAGCTTATCGGAATTAAATTGCAGTTTGCTGGACCATGCCGTGCTATGGCAGGCGACATTCTGCGCCATTTCACCCAGCGCCAGATGGGTAGCAACGCTAAAACCCTGCATATTGGGCGAATCATAGCGAATAGAATTGCCGTAGCGATTATCAAACGCAAAGGTATTGCTGTTGCCTGCTGTTGCAGACGTTTGGGTACAAGGTGAACTGCCATCTGCGTTGGAACCAGTGAAGCTGTTGTTATAGCCATTCGCCCAAAATCCGTTGAGGTTGTCGTTACTGACATTGCTGACGTAGCCTAGACCGACAATCCCGTGCAAATCATCTAAGGGCGTCAGCATACAACCCAGCCGGAGTTTGCCATACGGTGAGCGTAGACCCACGCTTGCCTCGCGTGAAATGAGTCCGCCGCTACCGGTGTCGGGATTTAAACCACCCTCCATTACAAACACGGCATTAAGCTCGTCACCCAGCGCCTCGCTACCTTTAATACCGATGCGGCTGCTGAAGCTACTCTCTTTTGTCACGGAACCATGTCCGTCGCTATAACCCGAGTAATTGACAACACCGACAACCAGACGTCCATACACAATGACATTGCTTTGCGATTGTGCAGAGACGACAATGGGTAAGCTAAAAACGAGAATGATGCATGCGAAAACATGTTTCAGATTCATGATGCCCCCAAGGTATACAACATGAGTGACGCAAGTGATTAAGTCATCTGCCGGTGATCATAAAAATGCTTCGTCATGAATCACATCCACACAGCAACTCTTGATTATTGCTCACGAATGAGAGAGTGGAGAGGACAATTTACTGATAGCGATTGAAGTGTGTTAAGCGGGCAACAAAGTCTGAGCGCTGACTTGGTATTTGCAAAGAAAGCGCACAAATAAAAATCGGCGCTCATCACGCCGATCTTTTTGGTCTGCCAGTAATACGACTGGCAGGCTTGCTTATGACGAATTATTTCGCTGGTGCTGCAGGTGCTGACGCTGCTGGTGTTTCTGTTGCAGACGCTGCTTTTTTATGGTGATGCTTTTTCACTTTTTTCTCTGCTGGTGCTGCTGGTGTGGATGCAGCTGGAGCGGCACTTGCTGCTGGTGCGGCAGCTACTGGCGCTACTGGTTTAGCTGCAGGTGCTGATGTTTGTGCGAACGCTGTACCCATGGCGAAGGTAGTAGCAACGAGAGCGGCGATTAGCTTGTTCATGATAGATCCTGTTCTTTAGTGTGGTTGGTTTGCTGTTCCGTAGTGAATCTACGTATGTCCAGAACGCGATGGCGACGGTTTGTGTTGACAGGGAATGTGTTGCTAAATGTTACAGCGGATATGTTCAGATCTTTTTTGCTGAAGACTGTCTGTAGATCGACTAAGGTCAGCAAGTGCCTCATCCAGGTATCTGTTCTGCGTAAATTAGTTTGATTTACTTTACTATGGCAATGAAACCGATTGTCCGGGCAAGTGATGACGATGAAATGGAATAATTAAATATAAATAGACAGGAGAAAATAAAATGATAATTGCAAATTGGTGCGTGTTGGTCGCCTGCGCTTTGCCAGTGATCACAGTGGGGTTAGCAAAAAGTAGCTCTGCCAGGTTAGCGCGGCATGCTGGCAAGTACAACAACCACAATCCACGTGAGTGGGCAACAACGTTAACTGGCTGGCAGCAGCGTGCGAATGCCGCGCAAAATAATGGCTTTGAAGCCCTGCCCTTATTTATTGCAGCGGTTGTATTGGCACAGCAGGCGCATGCGGATCAAGGGCATGTTGATAGTCTGGCTGTGCTTTTTATTATCTTACGAGTGCTGTATATCGGAGCCTACCTGATGAATTTTTCTGCCCTGCGCACCTTGATCTGGACTGGCGGAATAGCCACTTGTGTTGGCATTTTTTTCATGGCGTAACTATGTGCTGGAAATGCGATAGTCTGATGCTTCTTTTCTGCTTTGTGTGTACTGGATGAAGCGACTAACTCATTCAAAATTTCATCATGAGCACAATAAAAAATACGGCGATTCTGTTTGTCTGCAAGGGCAATATTTGTCGCTCACCGACGGCGGAAGGTGTGTTCCGCCGCAAAGTAGAAGTAGCAGGTTTGGTGGATGAATTTATCATTGATTCTGCTGATACGCATACCTACCATGTAGGCGAACCGCCAGATCTGCGGTCGCAAGAATGTGCTGCTAAACGAGGCATAGATTTATCGCGGCAACGAGCGCGTAAAGTCGCGCCTGATTACTTATCCCGATTTGATTTAATCCTGGCGATGGATAAGGCGAATCTGGCCTTGCTGGAAGCAGCTTGCCCAACAGCTTATCGTCATAAGTTAGGCCTGTTGATGGAATATGCCACGCAGACTAAAGCCGTCGAAGTACCGAACCCGTACTGGGGTGGTGCACGCGGTTTTGATGTGGTTCTTGATTATATTGAGGATGCGTCGGAGGGATTGCTGCAGGCGCCACAACAAAAATAACCACGTAAGACTTCTTCGGGTTGCGTCATAGTTGCGTCACACAAGCGTCATATTGATCTCCTATGATAAAGTCATAAAAAAAATTAACCAAGGAAGAAGAATAATAATGTTAGAAAATCTCAGAGATCAGATCAACACCTTACGATCGCAACACATTATTCGACGGTCGGTATATCAAAAAGCCTTAAGCGATATACCCGATAATTTATTCGGCTTTTGGCAAACTAAAGCAAGTAGAGAATTTCCTGGCATCCCTCGTGATGCCGTTTTTTTTACGCAAGCTGCAGAAGGTTTGATGCTGTTTTTCGACTACGTTAAACACAGCGAGCAAGCTTGCGCCTTGCCATCAAAAGCGGCGGATTCGGTCTGGCATGCCTGGAGCGCGTTGTCACAAGCAGGGTTGGGGATGTTCTGTCGCAAGCACTTTGGCAGAGACATTCCACATATCGAGGCTAGCGAAATGGCCGAGACGATGGATACCGCGTTGGCCGCCACACTGGTACAGGCGCGGCAATCCGAACGAATGACATTGGCCAGCAACAGTGTGCCAAGCTTGTTTGCGCTGGATAGAAAATTAAAAATGCCAGGTGGTTACGCTTACCAGGCAGCCGCAGGCAAGTTTGGTTATCGCAATTTGAATAGCGATGGGGCGGCTGAAGGAAAAATGATTTTTCCTCCTGGCCTTGATGTCATGGAATTGATGACGGCAGGGTTTATCAGCGCAGCAATGTACGAGGTGTATCGACGTCAAGCAGAAGCCGCCGCCAGAGCGAACGCGGTGACGTCGTCTTCTGATGGCGGAAGCTCATTTGATATGGGGAGTTCTTGCGATGCCGGCAGTTCTGGTGATGCCAGCAGCTCATGCGACAGTGGTAGCAGTTGCGGTAGTAGCTGTGGCAGTAGTTAATCTTTAGGCCAATTCGCTGTTCAATAGGGGATTGCGAACCTGTAAAAATTTTTCCCATGAATGAACGTCTCTCACTAATCGATGCTTGTAAACGACATGGCATCATTTAAAAAAACGTCATCAGACGGGTGCAACGGCCGAAATATATGCGAATACATTCGATGTCTGCACCGAGGGTGACAATGAACTAATGCCAGCCGCTGTGTATTGATATGATGAAGTCGCTGCCATCCGCTGTCAGCACGTCTTTAAGAAGCCCATCCATTAGTTGCATGATCAGTTGCATGCAGTGAATTTTTAACGATGAATATCTAATGATGAATGTCTCAACTGCTTTGACGGAGCAGACAAAGCCGTTGCTTCGTCGAATTCGCCTTTCAATACCTTAGCTTAAGATTTTTTCTAAGTCCTCAAACTGCAACGCGCCAGCGAGCAAAATTTCTTGCCGGTCCTCAACCGGAAAAGGACTTAAACGTCCAGTACGGACATAGCCACGCCGCTCATAATAGGCCAGCAATTCATGTCGCACATTGATCACGGTCATCCAGACTTTAGTCACGCCCCAACGCTGCTGCACAGCGTTTTCTGCCTGCTGCATAAATTGTTTGCCGATGCCCTTACCCTGCAAATGCGGACGGACAACAAACATCCCAAAATATGCCGCATTTTGCTGCTGCTCCAGATGCACACAACCAACGATTTCTTGATCCTGCAAACACAATAAAATAAATGAGCCAGCGGCCACAATCTGACCACGGATTTCGCCCGCATTAGTGCGCACGCCTTGTAACAAATCCGCCTCAGTCGTCCAACCCTGTCGACTGCTATCCCCACGATAAGCGCTATTAACCATATCAGCAATCACATCCGCATCCGCCAGCACGGCATCACGGAAAGTAAATACTGGTGTCGTTGAACTGGCATCGGCAACACCGGGGTTGATATGAATATTGGAAGGTATTTTTGGTAAAGAAGTAGCCATCAATTGCATCGCTTAAGGTGGATGATGTAAATCGGTGAATCGAGCTACGTTGCGCTAAGTCTGTGCAGCACAAAAACATATACTCAATATTTTTTATTTAAAACATACGCAGATTCAAGTACGAAGAGCAACGTTGAATAAAAAGCCAAAGGGTCAGATGCGATCGCATTCTGCCTTTTGACCAGTCAGTCGAAAGTTACCGAATACGCACGACACACACCGAACACACACCGAACCCAAGACGAACGA
>JANXTO010000217.1 GCA_025352365.1 Undibacterium sp.
TGAATTTGCTCGACAGGAGGTGTGATCCAGATGACGTTGACGCCTAAGTTTTTAAAATAGCCTTGCTTGATTTTTTCTGTAATGCCGGCAAGATCACCACCTGCAAATCCGCGTAAATTTGCAGCATCATCCTTGCGCCCATACGCGTGATCATTGGCAAGATTGGCGTTATAAAACCGATCCGTCAGCAAAAAATAAACAGTAGCGTTATTCCATACAAATGCCGATTTTTTCGATGCCAGCGGCGACTGGCTTGTTGTGGTTGCCGACAAGTCTGCCGCACAGGCAAGATGACTAATTGCATTGACAAAAATGAGCGTCAGAGAAAAAGTGATTGCAAAAAATTTCATGCCGATTCTTTTCAAAAAGAATGTCATTACTGCTGTTCTGCAACGTCTTTAACAAACATGGTCAATATGCCTGCGAGGATCATGCAAAAACCACCCAACATCAGTACCTTGACCGATTGGTAATTGAACAAATGCTTCAACATCGCGCCCAATACAAAGCCAGCTACAATTTGTGGGATGACGACAAAAAAGTTAAACAGCCCCATGTAATAACCCATTCGATTAGCAGGCAAAGCGCCAGCCAGAATGGCATAAGGCATCGTCAATACGCTTGCCCACGCAATCCCTACGCCGACCATAGGCAACAACAACATTTGTTTGGAACTAATAAGAAAGATGCTGACCAGACTGACGCCACCTATCATCAGGCAGATCATATGGACGAATTTACGGCTGGTCATACGCGACAGGATCGGTAAGATAAAAGCAGCTATCGCGGATACGCCGCCATATACACCAAACATAATGCCAACCCAGTTACCACCCTCTTGATAAGCAGCAGATTGAGCATCGGTACTATGGAATACGATTTCGGCAATCGATGGTGTGGTGTAGACCCACATAGAAAACAAAGCGACCCAAGTAAAAAACTGCACCCATGCCAGCTGCACCATGGTTTTTGGCATCTTGAGAAAGCCGCCCAAAATTTCTGCAACAGCTCTTGCAAAACCTTGGTTATTTTTACGTTCCTGGCGAAATTTTTCTAAATCAGTTGGCGGTATTTCTTTCGTCGTAAATACAGTCCACATCACCGACAACGCAAAGATAGCGCCGCCAGCATAGAAGGAATAACGCACCGTATCCGGTATTGCCCCATCAACCGGAACATTGCTGACGCCGAGATAATTGGTCAGCAAGCTTGGCAACAGGGAGGCAATCACACCGCCGCATCCGATCAAAAAAGTCTGCATCGCAAAACCAGCAGTCTGTTGCGAAGGATTGAGTTTGTCGCCGACAAAAGCGCGGAAGGGTTCCATCGAAATATTGATCGCTGAATCCATCATCCACAAAACGGCAATTGCCATCCACAACATGCTGGAGTTAGGCATCAGGAACATTGCGATGGATGCTAGTAAAGCACCGACAAAGAAAAATGGACGACGCCGTCCCCAGAATGGATGCCAGGTATTGTCACTGAGATAGCCTATCACCGGTTGTACTAGCAAACCCGTGATCGGTGCTGCAAGCCAGAACAAGGCGAGATCATCTGCGTTAGCACCTAAGGTAGAAAAAATCCGGCTGGTGTTGGTGTTTTGTAAGGCAAAGCCGAATTGAATGCCGAAGAAACCAAAACTCATATTCCACAACTGCCAGAACGAAAGTCTAGGCTTGTTTGTCGATGATTGCATGCTTGCTTGTTCCTGGTTTTTTTAAGTAACGTCCAACAGAATAACGAGATTAAGACTGATGCAAAATTATTCGCGCAGTTGGTATTAAATTGCTGCTGAAATAATTTAGCCTAAGTCCTAAAAACAAGTCCCCGCAGCTTAGAGTCTGCGAGGACTGTTTTAGTATTACTTAAAACTTGTAGCTGGCACCTAACAACATGATACGTCCGTATTTTGCATACTCTAATTGACGATCTTTGCTATTTGCATAGGTTTCATAGGCTGCATTGGTCAGGTTATTGACTTGCAACATGATGCCCAGACCTTTGTATGGACCATCTTCAAACGCGTAACCAATCTGGAAGTCAGTGACATTATCACCAACAACATAACGCAATTGACGATCACCGGCAAAGTTACCGATCTCACCAACGTAGTCAGAGCGACGACGTTGACCGATACGGGCGGAGAAGCCTTTTTTCTCATAGTAAAGCGTGAGATTGGTGACATTCTTAGACAGACCAGGCAATTGAATTTTGCCAATAGTATCGTTCACTTGAGGAATATTAATCGAGCTATCAGTGATTGTTGTACTAGCAGTAACGCCAAAGCCATCAAGCGCTGAGGAGATCAGATTCAACGGTGCTGATGCTGACAATTCCAGACCTTTGAGCGAACCACCTTGGCCGTTGTAAGGAGAATTGTATTGACCAAAATTAGATATCGCTATGGTTCCCGGGGTGAACTGGGAGAAATCGCGAGTTTGCGAGTAATCATAAATATAGCTCTTCAAGTCTTTATAGAAAAAGGCTGCGGCGAAGTAAGCTTTAGTACCGAAATACTTTTCATATGAAATATCTAATGCAGTAGCGCGCCATGGTTCTAGTTTGGCATTACCACCGCTACCGCTAGGCAATCGGGTAGAGGCATCCACTTTAAAATCAAAGCCGGAATTTAACTGATCCAGACGCGGGCGTGCAACCTGCTTTGCCAATGCAAAACGCAAAGTTTGCTGGTTAGGCAAACCAAATACCAGATTCATACTTGGCAGAACGTCGGTATAAGTTTTTCCGTCGGTATATGGATGAGCAGCCCCACTAGGATCGGAATACAGCGATGCCGATGACTGGTCAGTATTGATCACTTGTACGCCGATATTGCCACGGAGCGAAACACCACCGAGTTGAGAGTCAATATTACCCTTAACAAAAGAGGTCGTGATTTTCTCAGTGACATCCCATGCACGTGAAATGGTATTGCCGTTATTGGTCAAGCTGTAGGTAATTGGGTCAAAGTATTTCGCGATGACACCAGGTACATTCCAGGAGGGAACAATGCCGCTACCAGCAAAACCAAGATTGACCGGGGCATACAACAAATCGCTAGAAATAGTTGGACTACCGCTAGCGGTCAGCGCACCACTTGGTTGACGTTTAGTTTTAGTACGATCACTACGATTGACACCTACATCTACATTGTCAAAAACATTGTCGAGCATCGCTGGCACCGGCATTGTTGCAACCATTTTAAAGCTCTTTAAAACGTCTTTAAGATGCGGTGCATAAGTGCTGCCGTAGCCATAAATCGAGTTACCGGTATACAGCTGAGTCGGATCACTATAATTTAACTTACCCGACAAGGTAGCAAAACTGCCTGGTACCCAGCCAACTGTCAGGGCTGGGTCATTGAGCGGTCCGCCAGATGGATTTCTCAGTTGTAAATTATTTTCAAGATATAGCTCATCACGCTTAGCTTCAGAGTAATTAACGTCTGCTAATAATGACCATTTATCGAAAGTAAATTTATTACCCCAGCCTGCAGTGTGGATAGAATCTTCTCGGTTATTGTATTGTCCGCGCACCAGTGGGTATGCTCCGGTTGCAACGCCACCGAGCAAAGTATTGTTAACCACATTGACCGAACTGTAATTAAACCCTTGTGGATTGTTGCTACCGTTATAGCCGCCTAAGTTGGCTTCAAATTGATTATTGGTATCAACTTGTTTAAAAGTAGAACTGAATATATCCAGCGTACTTCTCCACATTTTTGACGGACGATATTCCAATACACCGATAATGCCAGTGCGCTTTAAGGTACCGCTCTTCGCCAGTGATTTGACACCAGCAGTAACGAATGTGCCGGGAGGAACACCAGAGACAGAACTTTGACTAAACGGCTCATAAGTCCCGGTTTCGTTATCCAACACCGGTGACTCCAAATCTGCAATACCGATGGCAATACCAATCGTACGATCGGCAAATTGATCGATGTAACTTGCGCTGATGCGATGGCCAGTATCTTTAATATTAGCAATCGATCCCATGGAATTTTTCTCGCCACGAGCATTTAAAGAAATTGTGCGCGTAGAAAAATCTAGTGGACGTACCGTTTGCAAATCGATTG
Source organism: Undibacterium sp. (assembly GCA_025352365.1). Classification (GTDB taxonomy): domain Bacteria; phylum Pseudomonadota; class Gammaproteobacteria; order Burkholderiales; family Burkholderiaceae_D; genus Undibacterium. The sequence continues at coordinate 4,082 of JANXTO010000217.1, forward strand.
TGCCAGACAAACCCTGCCCTACTAAACCAGCGTCTGGGGTTTTGTACACCGTCACGCCGCTCAGCAATTCAGAAGGATATTGATCAAACTCAACACTGCGATTGTCACCAGTGCTGACTTGCTCGCGGCCATTCAACAAGGTAGTAGCAAAATCGGGCGATAAACCGCGGACGCTAATGACCTGAGCGCGACCACCAACACGTTGCGCGGCTAAACCTGGCAAACGGGCAATGGATTCGGCAATACTGGTATCTGGTAATTTACCAATGTCTTCAGCAGAAATGGCCTCAACGATGGAATTAGAATTTTTCTTTACTGAAATCGCATCCTCAATACCCTTACGGATACCGGTGACAACAACCACATTAGCGTCGTCTGCTTTGGTAGCAGCGGTAGCTGCTGGGGTGCCAGCTTGTTGCGCATAGACCGCAGTGGATGTGGATAGCAGCAATGCACAAGCTGCAGCGATAGGGGTTACGTTAAATACGAAGCGATTGAAGGCAACATTCCCGCCTCGCTTTTTTTGAAAGCTAGTCATTACTCGTCTCCTTGGTTTTTTATTATAAAACTACGATTCCAACAGCAAAATCTTGGCAGCTCAAACGCTCTAATTAAAATCTGGAATTTGATGCCCCGAACGAGATTCTGTACTAATACTAAATTACATGTCAAATCAAATAATTGATATTTCGTCGAATATATTGCGCTAAGAATGAAAATATCTCTCTTAACCGTTGCTAATCACCCACAAGCTCAGTCACTTTATGTAGTCATACTACATAAATAATTAAAAATTTCTGTTTTTTATCAAAGCGCATTGAATATTAACAACAAAAAATCCAAAGCGCATTGGATATTTATTTCTTGCCCGCAATGGATTTTAAAGAAATCACAATAATTCCTGCGAATCACAAACGGGTAGAATCAGGCGTTTATATAAATCTTAAAAGCCATGGCTCGCCTAACACTCTATTTCCCGGAAGACCAGTACTACTACTCCACCCTGCTTACAGTACGCGTAACCGACATCAATAGCGCAAACCATCTTGGCAACGATTCGATGATTTCCATGATCTCTGAGGCAAGAGCAAGGTTTATGTTTGAATTTGGGATTGGCGAAACCAAAGGCGTCAGTCCGGGCACCATCATTACCGACTTGGCAACCACCTATAAGTCGGAAGCACATGCACGCGATCAGTTGTTGTTTGAAGTTGGCGTCATGGATTTCAATAAATATGGCGGCGACATCACTTTCCGCATCACCCGCCCCAGCGACCAGCGCCTGATTGCGATGGCAAAATCAGGATTTATTTTTTATGACTATGCAAAAGCAGAAGTCACCAGCATGCCGGAGTATGTAAGGGAGAAATTCCCAAAAGTGAATTGGCTGGCTTGATTATTCGTAGTCAGCTTCAATCAACATAAGCAGAAAATAGTATTAGGATGAATTGAATAAAGATATACCCTATGCAGTATATTTTGATTGTCCATAGAAAAATTGGACATCTACGGTTTTTTATCACAAAAGTAGGGGAGTATATCTAATCACGCCTCTTACAAAGCAGGCAATCATCAAACGACTTACCGCATTCTCGCCGTACAAATTGAATAGCAAATTAAAGGAATTCCATGCTGATCGACTTTTCATCTATCGCACCAAGACTGGCTTATTTTTGGATGGGCTCTACCATTACGCCGCGTCCGGTTGCATGGGTTTCCTCTAAAGGGAAAAATGGCCTGACGAATCTCGCGCCGTTTAGTTTTTTTCAGATGATTACGGCATCGCCGCCGACCTTGATGATTTCACCTTTGGTCAATAGCGACGGCAGTATGAAAGACACCGTGCGCAATATTCAGGAGACTGGCGAATTTGTCGTCAACCTGGTGTCATTCCCCATGGTGCAATTGATGAACGAAACCTCATTTGGTTACGACGCAGAAACCAGTGAGTTTGAACAATGCAATGTGAAGTCATTGCCGTCACAATTTATTGGCGTACCCAGAGTGGACGGCGCGCCGGTCAGTTTTGAATGCAGACTGGCAAAGCTGATGCCCTATCCAGAACATGCGCCTACTTGCTATGTCGTCTTTGGTGAAGTCGTCGCAGCACATGTGGATGACAGTATTGTCACCGCAGATGGCCAAATTGATCCGGTCAAATTAGACCTAGTGTCGCGCATGGGTGCGGACTGGTACGGCAGGACGAACGCGACAGAAAATTTTACGCTGGCACGCCCGGCTGGCTGGGCCAAATAAAAACCTAAGGAATAATTCAGTTTGGTGCGCGGGTAGAGATGGATGTCACCAGCGCGCCAAAAAATAATTCATCAATTTTGAAAGCCTCTTTAATCCGCTGCTGTCCTTCTTTATCATTGGGTAATTGCAGCACGACGGTTAAGTATTTTGGCTGAGTTGTGGGTTCCGATGGACTGGATAATTGAGGCGAGCTGACCTTGGCAGATTGGCTTGATGCAAAACTGCCTGGCACCGTCATCTCTGCAATGACGTCCTCTTTATATTGCACATCTTCTAATAACAAGCTCAGAGCATGTTCAATCTCTGAGATAGAAACGACCACAGTCGTATGCGGCTCTGGCCATTTTTTGTAGCCGCCACTACCAATCGCGTATCCACCAGTACAGACATACTCTGTCTCAGAAATTTTCTCGTAATGAAACGGTGCCCAGCCTGCACTATCAGAGCCAGTATCAGCATTAGCATCAGCGCTATGTTTTCGCACTGCTGCCATTTCTATCGCTTGTCCATAAGTGCCTGCATTGGCAATCATGCCGACGGGTAGAAAAGCGGCGCTATCGTTGGTGTTTTCTTTGTAGGTCATTATGTGCTCCAAAATTCTTTTTTAAGTACGCATCTTGTAAATGATGGCACACTTGCTAAGTATAGTGACTACTATATTCATGGTGCCGAACTAAGCCAATTTTCAAAATAAATAAATCTCGCAATATGCCTACACATGATCAATTTCTTGCTATTGCGTTTAAAGCAGAACTGACAAAAAGCCAGCGCTTAGCAAAAGCCAACTTCGCTGAATCAAAAAGTCTGGAACAGGCGCAAGAGCACGCTTTAGAAAAAATCCTATCCAACATTGCAGGTGAAAAAGGCTTAGAAAATCTCATCGCTGCACGATTATTAGAGCAGGAAAAAATTCGTGCTCGCCTCATCGCACGTCAACAACTACAGCTTGAAAAATTAGCCCAACACAAGAAAAGTAATGCGCAAAGTAATACGCAAAGTAACTGCGCTGCCAACGGGCTGGATGCTGACACCTGGCATGCTTATTTTGATGGTTCAGCACATCCCAATCCAGGCAAAATTGGCATCGGTGGCGTCGTAATCAGCCCATCAGGAATAAAGATAGAAATCAGCAGGGCGATGGACTACGGTGATAGTAATGAGGCAGAATTCTATGCGCTAAACGCGGTATTAGCCTGCGCGTTAGAGCAGCGCCCTGCAAAACTTATTGTGTTTGGTGACAGCCGCACGGTGATAGACAGCGTCAACGCCGACCGCACTCACAGCAAGAAAAACACCGTGAGCTTGCCCGCATGTTCGACACTGCAAGAGCAGTGCGAACAAGCCAAGCAACTGGTAGCGAAATTCACTGATATTCGTTTGATCTGGATTCCCCGCAAAAAAAATGCAGAAGCCGATGCGCTGTCACAAAACGCAGTGACACTATTTTAAAGATCGCGGCTATGGAATAAGGAAATGAATTCAGATTCAAATTCAAATTCAAACTCAAACTCAAACTCAAATCAGGATTGCGCTTTTTTCCGTGACACAAAATACGCCGCCAGCAGGTTCAATATGATGAGCGTAAGAATACCTACATTACCCCAGCGCACATACGGCGTCAGGCCGCTGGTACCTTGTACTTTGGCACGCAAGATGTCCTTGGTTAAAGGCTTTAGCTGCGCGGTCACAATCCCCTGCGCATCGATCACCGCCGTCGCACCGGTGTTGGTAGAACGCAGCATGGGCCGCCCGGTTTCTAGCACCCGCATTTGCGATATCTGCAAATGCTGCGGGATAGAAATCGAATCACCGTACCAGGCAATATTAGATACATTTAATAATATGGATGGGCTGTACGACGCTGCTGACAATTGGTGCGCGATTTCTTCACCAAACAAATCTTCATAACAAATATTAGGCAACACCCATTGATCTTTTACCTGCATGGCTTCTTGCAAAACATTGCCAGCAAAAAAATCACCCAGCGGAATCTGCATCAGATTCACAAACCATTTAAAACCAAACGGAACAAATTCACCAAACGGCACCAGATGATGTTTGTCATAACGATAGCCGCGTACCGCATGCTGGCGCGACAAACCTAGCACACTATTGGTATATTTATCGCCGCCGTCATAGACCCCCAAACCAATCACCAGATGACTGTCAGTGTTTTGTGTAAAGGCATTTAACATCGGCAAATAATCCGGTGGTAAGTGGCTGGACAATACCGGTAAGGCGGTCTCTGGTGTCGCTACCAAATCGGCTGGCGCAGTCAATATCATGTCGTGATACAAGCGCAGCGAGTCATTCACATGCTCCGGATCAAATTTGATATCTTGCGCTACATTACCTTGTAATAAACTGACGCTGATCTGGTTACCAGATGGCTGCGTCCATGCCACGACTCGCAAACCGATGCCGACTAAAAATAGACAGGCAACGCCAGCAAGCAATACAGGCCACCAAGATTTTTTAAGCACCAATAAAACCACGGCGCCTGCGATTAAAGCATTCAACCATCCCAATCCATACACGCCCAAGACGGCAGCATAGCTAGCCAAGGGGCTCGCGGTATGTGCATAGCCCGACACCAGCCACGGGAAGCCAGTAAATATCCAGCCCCTTAGCAACTCCGACAAACTCCAAAGCGATGGCAGCACGAGTAGCAAGGATGCGACCAATGATAGCTGCCAACGCTTGCGTAAGTAATGAGCTAGCGACAAGGCCAGACCGGCGTACAAAGCCAGATAAGCGGCAAACAAAGCGACTGCGGCCAATGCCAGCAACCACGGCATATCGCCGGCATCAGTCATCGCCACCATCAACCAGCGCACACCCCAAAACATCCAGGAAAAACTATATGCCCAACCCAGCATCCACTGACGTCGCAAAGTCCATGTACTGGCGGAATAGCTCAAGCAAAAAACCAGTGCGAGACTGATGATCTGAAGTGGCCACAAATGATAGGGAGCAAAAGAGAATACGTTCAAACCACCCGCCAGCAAAGCCAGCAAGATGGATGAACGAAATGAAGGGGAATGAAATGAAAACAAGATCAGAGAATCTGCAAATGAGTACGAGCTGGGCGACAGAAAACAATTCTATGGATCCAACGATCAACGATGGATTCAATCATCATCAGTCTGCACCAAAGACCGTTTTTCGACTAACAACATCTGCACCTGACGGGCATCGGCGCGCAAGACTTCAAAATGCAGATTGCCAATATTAAATTCTTCGCCCTTATGCGGCACGCGCTCCAGATGATTGGTCACCAAGCCGCCGATGGTATCGACTACTTTGTCTGAGAAATCGGTACCCAACGCGGTATTAAACTGTTCAATCTCGGTCAAACCTTTCACACGCCAGCGCACGCCGTCGCCGTTATTATCGAGGACGATGATATTGTCTTCTTCTTCATTGAAGTCATACTCGTCTTCAATATCGCCGACAATTTGCTCCAGCACATCCTCAATCGTAATCAGACCTGCAACGCCACCGTATTCATCCACCACCATTGCCATGTGATTGCGATTAGCGCGAAAATCCCGCAGCAAAATATTCAGGCGCTTGGATTCCGGGATATACACCACAGGACGCAACATCACTCGGACATCAAAAGACTCTTCTGCGTAATACCGTAACAAATCTTTTGCCAATAGCACGCCAACCACTTTATCTCTATCGCCTTCCACCGCAGGGAAGCGGGAATGCGCGGTCGATAAGACTTCGGGCATCCATTCTGCTATCGGTTTAGAAATATCAATCACGTCCATCTGGGAACGCGGCACCATGATGTCGCGTGCAGCTAGATCAGACACCTGGAACACGCCTTCGATCATTGCCAGTGCATCGGCATCAATCAGATTACGTTCTTGCGCGTCATGCAGAACTTCCAGCAATTCAGCGCGGTTCTCAGGTTCGGGGGAAATCAGTGCGGTCAAACGTTCAAATAATGACCTGTGGGGTTTAACGTCAGATGGTCTGACGCTACTAGAGTGCTCTTGCATAGTGGGCTTAAAGCCGTTGTTTCAATACTATAGGATACAGCAAATATAGATCAGTCCCAAACTTCGATGCCAGTTCAGACCAAATTTAAGCCTGATTTTTAGCTCTTTTTTGTATCAAGAATGTCATAAAGTAGCGACATCATCTGAAGCGACGTGTAGTTTCTCTGACAATCAATTCCAACTTGGGCAGCTCTACATCCACTTTTTTACCACTGATCAGCCCGAGTAAAGTGGTCGTTGCCAGTAATCCCATGTCATACAAAGGCTGATGTATCGTCGTCAACGGCGGTGTAGTGTAAAGCGAGCCGGGCAAATCATCGAAACCGATCAGGGAGATATCATCCGGTACCCGTATCCCTTTGCGGTACAAGCTCAGCCGTACACCATAGGCAATCTGGTCATTCGCAGCAAACACAGCGCTAAACTGCTGCTGAGTATCGAACAGACGATTGACTGCCACTAAACCGCTGGCCTCATGGAAATCGCCTTCAACCACCAAGTTCGCATCAAATTCCAGATTGGCGCTTTTGAGTGCGCGCTGGTATCCGAGCAAACGTTCGGCGGCATCAGAGTTATCGGCAGGGCCAGTGACGAAGGCAATGCGGCGATGTCCTAACTCAATTAAATGGCGCACAGCAAGGTAGGCACCGTTTTCATTGTCTAGCTTAAATCCAATCGCCGTCTCGCTTTGCAATGCACGCCCCGTCGCGACGATGGGCTTTTGATGTGAAAAATGCAGTACATCTTTATCCGCAATATGCCCTGACAGCAAAATAATCCCATCCACTTTGCGCGCCAGCAATAACTTAATCCGGGCCGCCTCTTCTTGCGCATCCCAATGCCCACTGACGATCACGGAGGCATAACCAGTTCCTTTTAAACCATCATCAACACCGCGTAAGGTCTCATCAAAAAACGGACTGGAAATATCTTGCACGACGATACCGATCGTCATCGAGCGACCGCTTTTAAGGCTTTGTGCCAGCTGGTTAGGCTCAAAGTGCATCTGCTCAATGGCGGTTTCTACTGCTTTACGTTTATCTGCAGAGACTTTGGCAGTGCCATTAAGAATCCGTGACACCGTGCTGGGCGAAACGCCCGCCTGACGCGCCACATCCATCAAAGTCACGGGATTATTGCTTGAAGCATTGTTATCCGAATCGGTATTGATTTGTTTCTCGACCACGTGTGCCTTCTCAACTATGCGAATTAACGATGAATTGATGATGAATTGATGATGAATTGATGATGAATATCTAGGTAAGCCTGTGAAAAGCTTTTCGTAGCGAGAATAACATGGATTATTCAAGGTTTTATGAATTGATCAACTCATCACAAATAAAACCATCTTCCCCATCCGTTCTCCTCTGACCACCGCCTCAAGATGAAAGCTTTCACTGCAGTTCAGCGCCCTCCAAAAAACGCAATGAAAATAAAGATTGTTGATTGACAGGCGATATCCCCAATGTTAAATTCTAAGCACTCGTGAAAACGATTTCAAATAAAAGAAATAGATGAGACCCACACATGCAAAATCACGACTCAGCAACAGAATTTTCTCCCGCATTTACCTGGGGTGTGGCAACCAGCGCCTACCAAATTGAAGGTGCTGCCGCCGTTGACGGACGCGGGCCCTCTATCTGGGACACCTTTACCCATACACCCGGCAAGATCATCGATGGCAGTACCGGCGACGTCGCTTGTGACCATTATCATCGCTACGCCGAAGACATCGACATCATCGCCTTGCTCAATGTCAGCGCATATCGCTTCTCTATCTCTTGGTCACGTGTGCAGCCTCTGGGCTATGGCGCATGGAATGAAAAAGGCTTTGAGTTTTATTCCAATCTGATCGCCAGACTGGCCGAGAAAAATATTCTGGCGCATGTGACTTTGTATCACTGGGATTTACCGCAAGGTTTGCAAGATCAGGGCGGCTGGCTCCATCGTGACACCCCTGCCCGTTTTGCTGACTATGCGGCAGAAGTAGCGCGTCGCTTTGGCAACCGGGTAGCCACCATCGCTACTCATAATGAACCTTGGTGTACTGCTAATCTGGGTTTTGGTAACGGGCAGTTTGCGCCCGGCATTGCAGACACCGCGGCATCAATTCAGGTTTCTCATCACCTATTGTTATCGCATGGATGGGCGATGAAAGCGATGCGTCAAGCTCTGCAAAAGATCGGTAGTTCCGCAAAATTAGGCATCGTTTTAAACCAATGGACGGCCATGCCAGCAACCGACTCAGCCGCCGATATAGCAGAGGCAGAATGGGAATACGCACGCTCGGTACAATGGTTTATGGACCCGATTTTTAAAGGTCGGTATCCGCAAAAAGCGCTTGATCGCATGGACATGAGCAAGTTTGACGTACACGCTAATGACATGACTGACATTCAGCAACCCATCGATTTTTTAGGTGTCAATTATTATTTCCGTTCTTTTATCAGTACGGACAATCCGCCTAAAAAACCGGAAGGAAAATTAGGTTTTACCGACATGGGATGGGAAATTTATCCTGATGGTCTGACTGACTTGCTATTACAATTGAACGAAGAATATAAAGACTTGCCACCAATTTATATTACTGAAAACGGGATGGCCGTTGCAGATCAAATAGCTAATGGGAAAATCCATGACCAAGCACGCATAGACTACGTTCGCTTGCATCTAAACGCCTTACAAAAAGCGATAGCACAAGGTGTCAATGTCCAAGGGTATTTTTACTGGAGTTTGCTGGATAACTTTGAGTGGAACTCCGGCTACGCCAAGCGTTTTGGCTTGGTGTATGTGGACTACGATACACAAGAGCGAACGCTCAAAGACAGCGCACTTTGGTATCGCGATTTTGTAGGGACTCAGCGTTTATCCCGGGCTGAATAAAGTCTAGCTTCCGATGAAAAAATCATCGCTAAACGCTTAGTTTTAAAAAATTAAATAGGCAAAGAAAAACTAATTTCTTTGCCTATTTTTATGATGAATATGTTCAACCGTATTTGGATAAAGTCATACAGATATTGACGCTATCAATCTCATCAGGTTGTCCGAAAAATCAATGCCTTCATTTTTTGTAATTGAGGCGCTACCATCGGCACAGTCAGCATAGTACTGGCAACAGCCATCATCAACAGCGCGGTGAACGTTTCGCTGGTAATGATTTGTTTATCCAGTAATACATTCGCAAAAATAATCATAATCAGCGCTTTGGTTTGCAATAACCAGCCTATGATCGATGCCTCACCTTTTTCCCATTGAAGGATTTTTCCGGCGATATGAATACCTGCCAGCTTGCCCGTTACCGATGCCAGCAGCAATAAGCCTGCCGCGATAAATACGGTCGTTCCGCCGAGCTGCCAGTTAGTCCGTAAGCCGGTGCTCAAGAAAAATACCGGCATCATAATCATTAATACAAAATGACGCAGCTTATCCATGTCTGCCTGATCAAACCAGTCACTATCCATCACCATGCCCGCCAAAAACGCGCCGACCATAAAATGCAAACCAGACCAGTCGGCAAAATAAGCACACACCGCCAGCCAGATAAAGGCAACATACCAGCGATCACTCTCTGGCAGCTTGCGCATCAAACGGCGGAATAGATAGCTCGCCAACGCAAATCCAGCTAAAAATAAAGCTTGCCGCCCGACTCTCGTCCAGTCCAACAAAATCAATGCCAGCACGCCCCAGATCGCGACATCATCCAGGCTGGCATAACGCAAAATACGTTGCCCGATGGGCTGTCGCAAGATCGCCAGTTTTTCCATCAGCAAAATCAAAATGGGTAATGCCGTCACTGCGCAAGCCATGCCTATGCCAAGGACAAATTGCCAAGTAGTGGCTTTAGTTCCCATCCAGCCTTGGCTCAGATTGAGTAAACAGACTGCAGCGACACAGCCGAACAATAGCGGCATACCAAGTGCAAGCCCGGAAGTTATCGCGCTCTCTCGTTTGTAACGCCACATTTTTTTAAGATCTAACTCAACGCCAGCAATCATCACAAATACCATCACCGCCCACCAGGCAATCCCGTTCAGCGCAGAGGTCACTTGCGGGTTAAATACAAATTGATAATAGTCGGGGAAGGCTGCACCCAATACGCCTGGCCCCAAGATGATACCGGTGATGATCTGCACTACGACTAAGGGTGCCCAATAATCAGTTCTGCCCACACGCCAGATCAGGTAAGGTACGGTAAAAATAATCGCCATTGCGATCAAAAAAATTTCAGTCACGCTCATGATTTTATTCTCATCATAGTGGGGTAAGAGCAGCGAAAATTGAATCGACGACAGGACCCGATATGGGATCAAAAACAGCGTCAAAATTGCGGTTAAAGTTGGAGTCAGCTAATGAATTCCTAGCAGAGGAATTACATATACTCCCCTTTATTTTTTATAAATATACCCTATCGTCCAATGAATATATTGACAATTAATATATACATACCGTGAGTATATTCATTACTACTGATAACACTGGCAATCCAGATGGCTGAATCTAACAGCTCAAGACCTCTATGATGAGTAGTATTAGTTTTAACCTAAGTTTACATAAAAAAACCCTCATTCTTGGTGAAGAACGAGGGCATTGAACTACCAGAGGTAGCAAGACGAACTAAAAATTTAAAACTCTACGCCAGCATTGATACCAAAAGTACGTGGTGGCAGATATTGCGATTGCCACACACCACCAAAGCTATTTTGCGCACTGGTTTTGATGTTGGAATTTTTTACGTTACGAACGAAGGCATCAAAGTACCAAGCCTTGCCTGAGGCGTAACGCAAACCCAAATCAGTTCTTGTGTAGGATTTTTGTTTATCGCCATCACCGAGATTAAATACACTGAGCCAGCTTGCGGTCTCGTAATGCATGCTGATGCGCGGCGTCAAGGTAGCACCATTTACCATGTTAAACGTATGTTGATACTGAGCTTGCGCAGAGAACTTAGGCGCATGCGGCATCTCATTACCGGTCACATCTAAACAGTTGCTAATACCCGGGACAGCGCAGACAGGCAAGACGTAATCGTTACTGCCGCCGATTAAGTGTCCCAGCTCAGTACGGGTGATTGCAAGAGATAACTGGACTTTATCGGCGGGGGTCAACCTAGCAGCGATTTCAGATTCAAAGCCATAAATCTTGGCGCCATCGGCGTTGGATGTCACTAGAGAATGGCTGCCATCTGGGTTGGTTACTGGTGCGCTGAATTGGAAACCTTTAAAGTTTTCATAGAACAGCGCATTATTCATCTTGACCGTGCCGCCTAAGAAAGTGCTCTTGGAACCCAGCTCATAATTGGTCAAAGTCTCAGCGCCGTATGGTTTTCCACCGTCTTGCAGTCCACCTGATTTATAGCCAGTAGAAATGCTGGCATAGACCATGTTGTTACGATCAATGTCATAACCAACTCGTGCTAGGGCAGTGGTTTTATTACCGCTAAAAGTACCATCGTTTTGACTAGGGACACCAAAACCAGAACCAGGCGCAGCTGGATTCACACTTGGGTTAACCGGAATTTGCGGTGCGCCATCATATGCCCAGCCATAACCGCGACCACCAACGTTAGTGCGGTAGTCTGCGGTATAACGGATACCGCCAGTCAGGTGCAAACTGTCGTTCACATTCCAGGTCGCCTGACCAAATGCAGCTTTCGATTCAACCGTTTCTTTTGGCTGAATAAACGAACCCTGCCAGCCAACCGTTCCTTGTTGCGTACCGTTAAAGATAGGAATATCAAAGCGGATATCGTTGGTTTCTGCGGCGTAGTACAAACCTAATAACCAGTCGACGTCTTTTTTACCGACGGATTGCAATTCGACTTCGTGGCTGTAATTCACATAGTGCGACGACACGGTATTGTCGGCCTGATAGGTCGCACCAGTGTTGAAGCTAGTCGGCACACTGGCACCGCCATCCTGATCAAAGGTCGATGATCCGCTGAAGCGTGAGTACCCTGCAATATAGGCCAAGGACATGCTGTCGCCAATCGCATAATCCAGACGACTGCGGAACGAATCTGTATCGCGGTGGACGGATGGCGCCGTATCAATCAATGCAGACCAAAAATCCTGACCCGGACGCGGAGTTTGCATCAGATTCATGTTTGGCGTACCGCGATCCATGTATTTTTCGTAAGAGACATCCCACTTCAGATTAGGCGTCAGCTTCCACAACAAACTTAAGCGCGCAGCAGTCTGATCTTGTGCACCGTATTTTTTTGCAGAACCATTTTGAATAAACAAATTGGAATTGATCGGCTGGAACGTGCTCAACGTTCCGCCGCCAGCAATATAAGCTGCTTGTTGGCTGGCCAAAGAAGGATTCGGCGCATTCTGATAATCAACATAACCATCATGCTGCTCATGCACTACTGCTACCCGCAAGGCCATCGTGTCATTGAGTGGAATATTAAAAGCACCGCGCACGCCGAAACGATTGTAGCTGCCAACACCAGTTTCAAAATTGCCTGAGTGGTCGCCCAGCACTGGCTTGACCGTCTGCATATTCACCGCACCAACGGAGGAATTACGCCCCCATAAAGTACCTTGTGGACCGCGCAATACTTCAATCGCATCCAGATCAAACAGCAACGAAGTAGCACCTTCCGGGCGCGGTGAGTAAATACCGTTCACAAAAGTAGCGACTTCTGGATCGGCGTATTCTGTCTTGGCACTATCGTTACCAACACCGCGCAAGGTCATGGTGATGACACCGTGATCGCCCTGCGTAGTCGCCTGGAAGCCGGGTACCAGATTGACGACATCTTGTATCGTTTGTACATGCGCATCATCGAGTGCAGCAGCGTTGATCGCCGTAATCGCTACCGGCGTGCGCTGCAAGGACGTAGCGCGCTTGGTACCTGTGACAATAACCTCTGCAATCGCAGCAGAATCAGCTGCCGGAGCAACAGGGGTAACGGGCTGCGCAACTTGCGCGTGAGCAGAGTTAATGCCCGCTAGCAAGGTGAGAACAGCTAAATGGATAGGTGAGCCCGAGATTTTTCGGGACGTGGGGGTACGGATTTTCATATGTCTCCTGTGCTAGGTTCATTTCATCTGCATGAATGCGATGATGTTAGAATTATGTTTTGAAACCGATTTCATATTTTGAAACCGATTTCATAATAGCGATTATTTAATATCAAAGTCAATTAAAAAAACCAAATCATTTGTTTTCAATGTGCGATTGTTGCCTTTTGTGATGTTGCTGCTAAACAATTACAAGACTTGATAATTACCTCCACCTTCCAACTCTTAGGCTACGTCATGAACCCGATCAAACAAGTTTTAATCGTAGGCGGCGGTACCGCTGGCTGGTTAACTGCGGCATTTCTCGCGAAAACTGTTGGTGCTACCTCGGGTGAGAGCGTACAAATCACACTGGTGGAATCCAAAGAAATTGGCATTATCGGCGTCGGCGAAGGCACCTTCCCTTCAATCCGCGGCACGCTGGCAGCGATTGGTATTGATGAAGCGCGGTTTGTACGGGAATGCAACGCGACCTTTAAACAAGGTATTAAATTTGTAGATTGGGTACGGCCACAAGGTGCAGCAGGCATCGATCATTATTTTCATCCATTCAGCTTACCGAGCCAGCGTGCGGGCGGTCCCGAATTATTGCCCTACTGGTTGCAAGGTGCTGCAGGTGCGGGTGTACCTTTTGCCGAAGCGGCGACCATGCAAAAGCGTGTCGCTGATGCCTCGCATGCACCTAAACGCATGGACGACGGCGACTTTTTAGGTCCGATGAATTATGCCTATCACTTCGACGCAGGACGCTTCGCCACTCTGCTGTGCGAGCACGGAAAATCGCTGGGAGTAAAACATATCCTGGCTAATGTTGAGCAGGTCGAACTCAATGATGACGGCGCCATCAGCGCTATTGTCACACAAGAGGCTGGCAAGCTAACAGCCGACCTGTATATCGACTGCACAGGCTTCAGAGCCAGGCTGATCGGCGAGGCTTTAGGCTCACCATTTCATAAGGTAGATGATGTCCTGTTTGCCGATCGCGCGCTGGCAGTGCAAGTGCCTTATCCACAAGCCGATACAGCAATCCCCTCCTATACAATTTCTACCGCCAAAGAGGCGGGCTGGATCTGGGACATCGGCTTACAACAGCGCCGCGGTGTTGGCTATGTGTACTCCAGCCGCCACACCGACGATGCCAGAGCAGAACAAGTATTGCGTAACTACATCGGCGCAGGGAACGAGAATTTGACACCAAGATCACTCAAACTCAACGTCGGTTACCGCGAAGCACAGTGGGTAAAAAACTGTGTCGCAGTCGGCTTGTCAGGCGGATTTTTAGAGCCACTAGAAGCCTCTGGCATTGGCCTGATCGAAACCGCCGCCTATCTGGTCAGTTACCTGTTCCCGTTCAACGGCGACCTGGAGCCCGTCGCTAAATTATTCAATCACCAAATGAAAGAACGCTACGAACGCGTGGTCGATTTTGTCAAAATGCACTACTGCCTGAGCCAGCGCGCCGACAGCACATTCTGGACGGATAACACCAATCCAGCATCAATTCCCGGCACTCTGAAAGAAAAACTCGCAATGTGGCGCTGCCGCCCGCCCCACCGCCTGGACTTTATCATCGACCTCGAAATGTACCCGCCATCCAGCTGGCAATACGTGCTGTACGGAATGGAATTTCAGACCAAACTCAACGCCAACGCAGTCTCTTACCCACGCTTTGAAGAAGCAAAAAAAGAGTTCCAGATGATCGCCCAGATGTCACAACGCGCACTGGCAAACCTGCCACCACATCGCACACTGATAGGACATTTATGTGCAAAGGATTATATGACTGCGTCGAAAGCGGCGGTGAAGCAAGTAGGTTGATTTAGCTGGTGTGAAAGCGCTATCTACCAAAGATCGTAGGTGCGATTAGCGCAGCGTAATCGCACGCATGTCGATGCTGGTCGGGGCATTGAAAGTAGATTCCTGTTGAGGCTGTTGCACGAGCGTAGCTACGTCAGGCATGAAAGCACTGAAAAAAATCCTTGCATCCTAACAAATGTGCGATCTTGCCGCGCAAATCCTACCAACCAAGCATTACGACGGATAAATGTCGAGCTGCAATTCGATTCTGGCTTTAACAAGCCTGCTCATGAGTTTAGGAGCAAAGTTAAGTCCCAAGTTGCGTACTCCATAAAGACTAATAAAGTAATTCATAGTGCCACCATTGGAGAAGAACTCTTCAAGCGCAGTCTCATACTGCAATAGTTCGGTGAGTGACATACTCAGCGCGTCTTCAAGTTACCACTCCTCCAACGATATTTCCTCAGGAGTGATCACTGCAGACCCGTACCTGCGTTTGTGTGCTTGTTAAACGCAGCCATACTCAGCACTAACTCAGCACTAACTAAGCCAACGCGCGCTGCTCATTACCTCTGCAAAAAATTCCTTGAGTGCAGGTGCGGACATGCCGTAGGGATCAAATTCGGCAATCGGGGAATACTTTAGGAACAAGGCTGTGTTTTCTGTGGTCGATGCAATCAAGCCCATGTTCCAGCTTGTAAACTGGCGTTGAGTAATTTCCTCCAGGGACAGGACCTCTGGCTTGGTGTGACGTTTGTCTCGCAAAATGTGATGGTAAACAGCGTTGACTGCGGAGCGCTCACCTTCCAGGCATTGTAAAAAGATGCCGTTGGATAAACTCAGTGCTCCGGTCACCGCGAGTCTCTGATTGTTGCGGCGGGAACTTGCCAAAATATCTTTTACATCTGCGGGGCCGAGGTTAACTGCGCGGCTCGCATAAATCAGACGAATCATCATAATCAGACACTTTCAAAAATAGTAAAAACACAAAAAATAAGCTTTCTGAACAGACATTGGGCTATTTCAGTATTAGATTTCATCTTAATGATTTTAGATTTGCTGGTGCCGCTGGTGACGGGATGGAATGTCAACACACCGGTACACGCTTCTCCATGATTAGAGGTAAGGGTCTTCCCTCTGCCAACAACAGGAGCTTTAATACGTCACTTAGTGAGGAAAAAATCCTCAAACGAAGTCAAAGATCATGCTATTCTGCTTTCTTGAAAAGGATTTCATAAATTTTGACTGGCGTAATTTGTGCCAGAATTCCGCTTAAAAATCTGGCAATAAAATAGTTTGCGGCAAAGACTGCAAACAAAAAAGTATCCTAAGGACGAGACTATGCAAAACACCCTTCCAGACGCCCTGCCTGAACGCACAGCGATATCGACTGC
>JANXTO010000232.1 GCA_025352365.1 Undibacterium sp.
AGAGAAACTAACGCATAAAGGTATTTCCGTTAAATATGCGATTCATCCTGTCGCTGGTCGTATGCCAGGACACATGAACGTATTATTGGCAGAAGCCGAAGTGCCTTACGATCAGGTATTTGAGATGGAGGACATCAATAACGAATTCAGTCAGGCTGATGTGGTCTTGGTGTTAGGGGCAAATGACGTCGTTAATCCAGCGGCCAAAGACCCTAAATCAGCGATCGCCGGTATGCCAATTCTGGAAGCGTATAAAGCTAAAACAGTCATCGTGAATAAGCGTTCAATGGCATCGGGTTATGCCGGTCTGGACAATGAGTTGTTCTACATGGATAAGACAATGATGGTGTTTGGCGATGCGAAGAAAGTGATTGAAGATATGGTCAAGGCAATCGAATAATTTAGAGTGAATTGATACAATCGGTAATACAAAAAACCACTTGATGATTCATGTGGTTTTTTGTTTGCATCTATTAAAATCATCGCATCAATTTGAATTGTTTTCAAAATGGAGATGAAGGTATTTTTTAGTACAAACTAACGCTTTTCTGTTGGCGGCAAGACTGTAGGAACAACATCAGGAACAGTAGCAGGGATAGGAGAGGGAACAGCGGCGGCACTTGCCGTCTTGCTTAATATTTTGATTTTTGGCGGTACTCTATTTGCTGCAGAGTCTGATTTTTTATTGTCTGGTAAAAACTTTATCTTTTGCGTCATTGAAGGCATATTAATTATTTCCTCGGTATCACGATTTACCGATTCAATTAGCGCTACCGGCCTTGACGGTGCCGCTTGAGGAGCAAGTCTTGAATTATTTCCATCATTTTTTTCCAGCGCTACCGATCTAGACGGTACAGGCACGATCAACACGAGGCTAGTAATGCCAGCTACTAAGACAACAGCAGTAACGACGAGTAGTTGAACAGTATTGGTTTTTTTATTATTTTTTTGTTTTTCTTGATCTGCATTATTGACCACGGTAAATGTTGTACCGAGAGTTGTGTTGTGTAGTTCTGCGATTACGCGCTTGGCTTTTTCTTTATATAAATACCGATTTAAATCACCTGCCAACTCCGATGCCCGCGCATAACGATCAGCAGGTTTTTTAGCTAGTGCTCTGGCAGCAATACGAGCCAGCCGGAGCGGTACATCCGAGTGAATTTCTTGGGGTGGAATAGCCGAGGAACGCGCAATGGCTTTTCGCAATTGCTTATCATCCTCACCTTTAAATGGTAGCTCGCCGCAAAGTAACTGGTATAGCACCACACCTAATGAAAAAATATCGGTACGCGCATCAAGCGTCTTGCCTTTAATTTGTTCTGGCGAATGATAATTGATTGCGGCAAATTGCTGAACTGATGAACGAGCCTCGACGCTTACCACGTCATTAATCAACTGTTCAACGGTATTGTCACTTAGATCGCCGCTGACATTGATGGCATTATTCACACTATTGTTAGTGTTGCCAGTATTGATATTAATATCGCTACTGTTGTCACTGATCTCGTTATTAAGGTCACTGCCAGGATGCTTACTCTGGTTTCCACTGGTACCAGCTTGTGATAACTGATCTGATGCATGAGACATTCCAAAATCAATTAATTTTGGTACTAAATTCTCAGTGATAAAAATACTCGCTGGCTTGATGCCTCGATGTATAACACCCTGCTCATGTGCATAATCCAAGGCAGTTGCAACGCGCGCGATTAGCTCCGCGATTTGTTTATAGGTAAACTGATGATCGCTGTTTAATAAATCGCTTAATGCATTGCCCTCTAAATATTCCATCACGACGTAGAGGACATCATTCGATTTGTCAGCATCATAGACTGTAACAATATTTGGGTGATTTAACTTACCTGCTTCTTGAATCCACTGTTTTTCAAATAATTGTCGTTCATCCTCAGACAAATACGGATGAGGAATTTTGATCGCAACTTGACGCTCTATCAGCGGATCACGGAACAGCGAGGTAACTGCAACCGAGCTTCGTACTATCTCATTTATATAGACATAACGACCGATAGACCCATCGGTCACAAGAATCGGATTAGGTTGAGGGAGGGCAGGAGTATCGTCGGTCATGAGTAAGCATAACGCCAAAACATCTTTGTTTCTAGGCGCTAGATGATTTATACAGTATTTCTGTAGCGCAAATAATAATCTCAAGACTTACACAAAACCGTTCCAGCTGCTTTGCAGTAAAAGTACTTTAATAACTTGGTACTAAAGTGCTGTCGTCGTCTCTATGACTAGCCGCGATAAGCTTACTTAAGGTCCGAATCTGCTTGCTATCGTTTATAAAACACAAAAGCCACACGATGTTTTGTGTGGCTTCTGTATGTTGCTTCTTTACATAGCTTTTCTACGACTTTTATGACTTCATCGCTGATACTCAAAGTATTTAGGCTTAGCTAATTACATACAGATTACATCCGCACTAAAGTCGATTTGCCAAACAAACTCTCAATCAAATCTACCGCCAGAACCGCAGTCTGATTACGGATATCAAGTGCCGGATTGAGTTCTACCAAATCGAGTGAGGCGAGGCGACCGCTGTCTGCGATCATTTCCATACAGAGCTGGGCTTCGCGGTAAGTCGGGCCGCCTAATACGGCTGTTCCTACGCCTGGAGCGATATCTGGATCTAAGCAATCCATGTCGAAGCTGACGTGCAAATGCGTGTTGTCATCCAATCCTTCCAGCGCACTTTTCATAACGCTGCGCATGCCATGCTCGTCGATATAGCGCATGTCAAACACTTGCATGCCCATCTCGTGAATGAACTTTTTCTCACCTGCATCGACGCTACGGATACCGATTAAACGGATTTCGTCAGGACTCATTGCTGGTGAGTGATCTGCATAGTGCGTTAGCGATTCTGGGCCATGTCCCATCAGGCATGCGACTGGCATGCCGTGGATATTTCCTGTTGGGCTGATGGTAGAGAGATTGCTGTCTGCATGGGCATCAAACCACAATACCCGTAATTTTTTTCCATTCTTTTTGCAATGATTGGCAATCGCACTGATGGAGCCGATGGCAAGGCAATGATCGCCGCCCAACATCATGGGCATCTGACCATCAGTCAATGCCTGGCTGACTGCGTCATAGACTGCCTGATTCCAGTCAATCGCTTCTTTCAAATGACGTAATCCGTTGACTGGTGCCTGCCAGGGATTGGCTGGCCCATGCAAATTGCCGTGATCAACTACCTTTAATTGGCGCGCCTCCAACGCTTCTACCAAGCCTGCAACGCGCAGCGCGTCTGGCCCCATGCCAGCACCTTTGACGCTTGCTCCGACATCTGTCGGAGCACCAATTAAGGAAATAGTTTTCATTCGTTTGAGTGGTTTGATTTAATATAAATTAGTGAATCGTATTTAGTGCATCTGCCATGTACTTCAGCAAGACCTGATCAGCGGTAATGACTGAAATCAGGCACTGACTTAAGCACTGATCGACACGACATTTTCTGCCATGGCGCGCTGTTGTGCAACTGGTGTCACAGCCATCCCGAATAAGTCTTTTGGGTTCAGCAGTTCTGGGATTAAATCCAAAATCCGCGTATCCTTTTGCACCACATATTTTTCCAGATAACGCATGGCAGAAAAATCTTCTAACGCAAAACCGACAGAGTCAAATACGGTCACTTGTTTTTCATTATGGCGACCAGCAATCTGGCCTTCCAGAATCTGCCACAACTCCGTTACCGCGAAATCAGTTGGCATTTGTTGCAGTTCACCTTCGATGCGGGATTGAGGTTCGTACTCCACGACGACGTTGGCGTTTTTCAAAATATCGCCATGCAATTCAGTCTTGCCCGGGCAATCGCCGCCAACGGCATTAATGTGAGTGCCTTCGCTGATCATTTCCGGCAATAAAATCAATGCATTGGTTTTGTCTGCGGTCACGGTAGTAATGATGTCTGCGCCTTTGACTGCTTCTGCCGTCGATGTAGCCCGAATGATACGCAAATTAGGATAGGCGCGCAGATTGTTGATGAGTTTGTCAGTCGCAGCCGGGTCTACGTCGTAGACACGCAATTCCTGTATGCCCAAGATGCAATGGAAAGCGATCGCCTGGAATTCGCTCTGTGCGCCATTCCCGATCAAGGCCATGCTACGGCTGACTGGGCGCGCCATGTATTTGGCGGCTAATACCGAGGTCGCCGCTGTACGGATCGCGGTAGTCAACGTTAATTCGGACAACAACTTAGGATAACCAGTATCGACATCGGCCAGCAAACCAAAAGCGGTAACTGTTAGCAAACCTTCTTGAGTATTTTTTGGATGACCATTCACGTATTTAAATGAATATTGCTTGCCGTCGGAAATCGGCATTAATTCAATCACGCCCACATCTGAGTGGCTGGCGACGCGGGCGCATTTGTCAAACTGGCTCCAGCGTAAATAGTCCTCCTTGATCATGTCAGCTAAACGCGCAATCGCGTCTTCTACACTGACTTTTTTCAAATGGGTTTGCATTTCCTGTGTACCGATGAAGGTAACCATGGTGATCTCCGTTGATTTTTGGGTCTTGCTAATTGGTGTTGGATATTGCTGAAATGTTTGCCGCCAATGGCGCCGATATTGCTTTTGTTCTGCGATAAATTGTAGCGGTTTCGGCTGGAAATTAGATTTCTAAATACGATGAATAAAACGCTATTAATGAAATATAATTTCTATTTAGTCTCAAAATAGCATTTATATTTCTCAATATACTAAATGCATAAAATATTTAAATTTTAGGAGATGGCGTGGATAACTATGATCGCAGTATTTTGAAACATCTGCAGGACGATGGACGGATGAGCAATTTGCAGTTGGCAGAGAACATCCATTTATCTGCCCCGCAGACCCTGCGACGGGTGCGGGCGTTAGAGGAAAAACGCGTGATTCGCGGTTATGTCGCTCAGGTTTCTGCCGAGGCAATCGGTTTGGGTGTGATCGCGTTTGTGAGTTTGTCGCTGGACAGGGAGCAGTTTCGCAATGTGCGTGAGGTCGAGCGCAATATCATGGCCTTCCCTGACATTATTGAATGCCATACGATTACGGGCGATTTTGATTACATTTTGAAAGTCGTCGCACCGGATCTAAAAAGCCTGTCGCAGTTTTTAACCGACAGATTGATGCAAGTACCGGGCGTTGCATCCCTGCGTTCCATGATTTGTATGGAAGAGATTAAGCCGGTTAGTAGCTTGCCAATTGCTTAATGCAATTCACGTATCGCTTTATCAGATTTTTCCACATCTGCAAACAAGCCGCGCTCAATCCAAGAAAGGTGGCCGTAATCGCATCACAATCGCCGCTTAATCATGAAGCGTTGGTCTGCAAATGCTGGCCTAAAATAATATACTCCCCTAATGTTTTTATAGATTTGGCTAAATGTCCATATTTTATAAGGACATTTAAAATATACATAATGGGAGTATTTATTTTCTCGATGTAAAAATAGGTTGATGTAAACGCTAGTTGATCTGACGTAAGCAAGCCATACTGCAGGCAGAAGTATGGACGGTTGATGCTACCTCACATCCGCTTAATGGTGCTTAAGTTGATTGCCTAAATATGCCGCAATTTTGGTTTCGCAATTCACGATACCTTCTGTCGACAAATCAAATTTTCCGATTAACTCATCGAAGCTACCAAACAGATATTTTTCTTCTGGGAGGATTGCAACCAAATTATTGCTGGTATTTTTGTCCGCTACCTGCGTGACATTAAACGATTGGAAATAAAGCGTCTCGTACGTGTGGGCGTCTACCAATCGCGCCGCCATGACTACCCAAGGGGCATAACTGCTTTTGAGCAGCGGACTTGAATAACCGTCCGGTCCATAATTAACAAACAAAATTGCATCGGCATCTGTTTGGACTTTTGAGAAATCCAGTGTCTTTTTATCTTCCATCAATATAGGCCGCTGCTTCTCCAGATAAACGGTCTCATAACCGCTCTGACTGAGTTCTTTCTCCAACGCTGCCAGCATCTCGGGTACAAATGTAATCCCTTTGGCTTTCATCAATTCAAGATATTGCGCTTGCTGTACTCCATTTTTTGCACCTTCAGCGCCGCCTTCAAGCAAGGCCGGTAGAAGACCGCCGATTCGCTGCCCTACTGCGATGGCCATGTTGGCATTTTTTACGGTGATTTTCTGCGATGGCGTAATGCGCAGAATCGCAATTTTCTTCAGATCTGCATTACTAGCGGCATCAAAACTAATTTTTTCAGTCATATCGGCCAACGCTAGCGAGGGCGATGTCACAAGCAGAGCAAATGTAATAGTTAGCAACCTGCGAAATAACTGATGCGTCATTGGACGTCTTTCTAAGATATAAGTGTTAAAGGGCTTTCGTCAATTGAGAAAATTCTAAGAGGCAGCAGATTTTTCGCTGACAAGATTCTTCATGTCGAAAGCATGTGTTTTTACTTCGTTGATGCATCGATCCAGAATAAGGTTACGCCGACCGACAAGATAGTGCAAATATGACGGTGACGACTTAATAGCCAATCAGCTTTTCTGCAACATTGTTCATTATTCAGTGATGTTCTGTCTTGAAGTGAATCAACAAACTATTTAACGCTGGCCGGATTTTTTTATTGGATAAAACCTGAAATGAGTCTTCGTGCATTATCAGCTTAAGTAAGTTTCTTTTCAGCTCTGGTTGGTATTTTTCTAAATCCTTTGTTAAGGTGAGAATGCCCTCATTTTAAAACGATCCCAAGATGCCTTTTGCCATGCAATTTTTAAAAAATGTTCACACACCGACAGCTCATCGGTTATTCTATTTTTTGTTGATGCTGAGTATCTGCCTGACCTTGTCGATACAGCCGGCTCGCGCGCAGTCCGTTGCATTTACTTTTGACGATGGTCCTAAGATTGCCGGTACGCCTATGTTGTCTGCTGTCGAGCGCAATCAGGCATTACTTAATGCGCTGGCTAAACATGGGGTGAAGGCAGCATTGTTTGTCACAGCGGCAAATGGGGCAAATCAACCCGCAGGCTATGCGCTGGCCAAAGCCTGGGGTGATGCCGGACATGCGATTGGCAATCACACGATGACGCATCCTGATCTGCATAACGACAAACTCAGTCTGCTGGAATATGAGCAAGAGATTCTTGACTGTGATCGCATCATCAGCACACTGCCTGGTTACCAGAAATGGTTTCGTTACACGTATTTGCGCGAAGGAAATACACCAGAAAAACGCGATGGCATGCGGGCTTTTTTAAAACTCCATGGATACCGGAATGCGTATGTCAGTCTTGATACCAGCGATTGGCGGCTAGATGAAAAACTCATCGAGGTAGTAGATAAAAATCCGCAAGCCGATCTTAGCGATATCAAGCAAGCCTACCTAAGCCACATACGTCAGCGCGCACTCGCCTATCGTGCGCTGTCGCAACAGTTGCAAGGGCGTGATATTCCGCAGGTCATCCTGTTGCACCACAATCTGATCAATGCATTGTGGCTCTCTGATGTGATTGCACAATTTAAAGAAATGGGTTGGAGTATCGTCACGCCGGCAGAAGCTTTCGCAGACCCGGTGTATCAGCTGATGCCAGATCGCCCGGCGCCCGGTCAGAGTTTGTTATTGTCAATGGCACGGTCTTTAGGGCTAGGTAAGTTTGATGGCTGGATGCGGCTGGTCGATGACGGTGATACAGAGATCGAGGCGTTGAGGGCGCAGGGTTTGTAAGTTGGTATTAGTATTGCTTATTATCGCTGCGCCGGAAGAGCGCATGGATATAACATGCGATTGTTAGATTTGTCAGACTGCTCAGGCGTAAAAAAGCCGTATCAGGCAATGCGTGATACGGCTTTTTATTATTTCAATAATTAAAAAAACTATCTCTTAAATTTCGCTTCAGCAATCCGGTCTGCTACCACGCTAGTCGCCAAACCTTCTGCATCGGCGCGGGCAAATACTTCTGCCAATGTATCGCCAATACGACGTACATGAGCATCCATACCGTCTTCTGGTGTATTCAGATATTCGTAGCAGACCTTGATGATGCCACCGGCATTGACGACAAAATCCGGTGCATACAAAATCCCTTTTTGACGGCAAGCTTCGCCCATGTCGGCGGTGGCTAACTGGTTGTTGGCAGCGCCAGCAACGATGGTTGCTTTCAGGCGTGACAGCGTGTCTGGATTTAAAGTCGCACCCAATGCGCAAGGGGCGTAGATATCGGCCTGCACATCGTAGATCGCGTCGATGCCAACGATTTCTGCGCCTAATTCTTCCTGAGCGCGATGCAATGCCGCCTGATCGATATCTGCCACGATCAGTTTAGCGCCAGCTTCATGCAGGCGGCGGGCGTAGTCGTAACCGACATGACCCAGACCTTGCAAAGCGACGACCAGACCTTCCATGCTATCGCGTTTCAGTTGATGTTTGACGGCAGCTTGCGCACCGACGAAACAGCCCAGAGCAGTAAATGGTGACGGATCGCCACGGTCGCCCAAGCCCGCAACGAACTTGGTTTTTTTAGCGACGTTTGCCATATCGGCTGGGCTAGTGCCCACATCTTCTGCTGTGACATAGCGGCCGCCAAGGCGCTCAAGGGCTTCGCCCAAGGCTTCAAACAGGGCAGGGGTTTTGTCTGCTTTTGGATTGCCGATGATGACACTTTTGCCGCCGCCGATAGGCAAGCCAGCGACTGCATTTTTATATGTCATGCCGCGCGACAGACGCAATACGTCATTAATCGCCGCGGCTTCGTTGTCGTAATTCCACATACGGCAACCGCCCATTGCTGGACCTAAATTCGTGTTGTGAACCGCAATAATGGCGCGCAGGCCAGATTTGGGTTCGGAGGCAAAAACCACTTGTTCGTGGTCATCAAAATTGAGTTCGTTAAATACAAAAGCGGTCATGCTTATGGCTCCGCGCGGTGAGGTCTCGCTCATTCCGATAAGAATGGGGATGACGTGCCGCAAAAAGGGTGATTAAGAAATAAAAAACAGGATTAAAAAATAAACATGCCATCGGTGGCTGTGTGGTGCTACCGACAACAAAAGGCGGTGATTGTGTCACGCGGGTGGAAGTATAGGGGATAGGGGATGGAAACTCAAATTGCTAACGGGCGACTATTGGGGAATCTTGCTCAAATCCATGAAAAGCCTATCCCATCGATGCCTGTAAAGATCACAACATCTCCAGCCATCCATGAATCCATTGGATTGAGCCTATTTCACTAAATATCTCATTCATTGAGTAGCGATCATTACTTGCGTTCATTACTTGCGTTCAGCACGGTACAGCAGGGAGTAACGACCTCCTGGTACGCCTGGCTCGTCCTCCAGAATACCAATTTTGTTCATGCCGATTTTCTCCAGCACGCGTATGGACGGCGTATTGAGTGGCCGGACTAAGGCAGAAACATTTGGGACATTTAAATCTGCAAATACGTACCGCAAAATTTCAGTAGCAAACTCCGTTGCATACCCGTTACCCCAAGAATCAACGCTAAATCTATAGCCAAGGTTTAAGGTATCTTTATCGCCAACTATCTTGAAAGCCAAGCCACCATAGCCAATAATTTTTTCAGGCTGATCAGCGCTTGAGATTGCCCACTGGCCGAACCCATGTTGCTCCCAATGTGTGATCCATGTGGCTAATACGGTTTTAGCCCGGTCAAGATTTGGATATGGTCCGTGCGGGTTGTAAGCATTCGTTCGTGGATCGCCATAAATAGCAAAGAGATTTTCGGCATCGTCCGCAACTGGGCGCCGTAAGAGTAAACGTGATGTTCTCATTGGGTGTGATGTTTGAAGGCTAAAGTACTGTGGTGATCATTTCGAATGTGAATCGACATAAAAAGTCAGGGTCACTTTTTGTCTGAAAAGCCAGATGGAACATACATCAAATCGCTTATGTCGTAAAAAGAGAAGCAAATTGATAAAATAGTTTTAGAGATTAATTTATATTCTATCAATGAAATTTTAAAAAATTAAATAATCTCCGCTTATAGGTAAAAGTCAGTTGATCACCACAATTTACCCCTAACAACATGGCGTGTATGATTCCGGCATGAACTTACCTACTCACTCCGCTGACGATCCGAATAATTCGGGTGATGCAGCGTCTCTCACTGGCGGTTCCCCGGTGTCGTCTTCAGCAGCAGATAACACTTTATCCGAGGCTACAGAGCCGGATGACTTACCCGAACCAATGTTGCCGCTTTACGAGGGCGTATCCTTAAATAACGTTTTCGTGATCACTACTGCCGCACTGGCTGAGCAGGCGCGAATTGCTTTGATGGCAGCGGATGTGCTGGGTTTTGACACGGAGTCGCGCCCGACTTTTGTTAAAGGTCAACACTCTAGCGGGCCGCATTTGATACAGCTGGCGACTGATACGCAGGCTTTTTTATTTCCGGTGTTGGATTCACTGTATTTAGAGCCGGCCAAACAAGCGCTGGAGGCCAGTCATATATTAAAAGTAGGTTTTGGTCTGGGTGACGATCAGAGCCGTTTGCGTTCTCGTCTGGGGATCGCGCCACAAAACGTACTTGACCTGTCGCGTGCGATGCGCAAGAAAAAAGGTAGTGATATGGGCGCGAAGTCGGCTGTGGCCTTGTTCTTCGGGACGAAGCTACAAAAGTCGAAAAAGATATCTACCTCTAACTGGTCATTAGCGCCATTGACTGA
>JANXTO010000247.1 GCA_025352365.1 Undibacterium sp.
TAGCCAGAATCCGACCTTGTAATCTTTGCGATACTTGCGAGAGTGCGCCGCATCTGCTTGGTAAAAGCTGCAATTAATTCAATCGTCTAGAGAAGTAAATGGGAGCAAATGTAACCTCAGCGCTTCTGTTCCTCGCCTAAATCCACACTAACATGACCAATTTAATCCTTGTGAATACTTGATTTGCAAGCATGCTGCGCGACTGTGCTCGGCGTATTCCACTCTATTATTTGTAGTAGTACTAATTGGTGCTCGCCATTACGTTGGTGTCGATGAATCTCAATAGCCAAGTAGTTCGTCCGGTCGTGCAACTGTTCTCGCCTTTAAGTTCCGATGTGTTTGCGAGCCGAGTGCCGCAGACGCCAGATCAGCCATTGTTGCCCGTGTTGAGTAGGGAACAGGTGATGCAATTGGCGCAAGCCGAAGCAAAACAGCGAGGCTGGACTTTGCCAGTAGGAGGAATTTTTTATTCACCAGCTTTTGGGGTCTACGGAGTCGGTTTTTTTGACGCGGGGAATGATCATGGCGATGGTGGGCTGGGTAATGCCTGACTGTATTTTGATGGCAGCGATGGTCATTCAGCCGGAGCGAGAATCCCCGGTAGCGGCAGTGCGGGAGATATCTTCCTGCAAGCGCAATTCCCATTACATTCTAGTCGCATCTTAGGTCTGAGTGGACGCATCTTTATCTCGATTATGGGGCTGGTCGTAGCGATGCTTAGCGTCACCGGCGTATTGATCTGGATTAAAAAGCGACGAGCCAAAA
This sequence comes from Undibacterium sp., assembly GCA_025352365.1. Lineage (GTDB taxonomy): Bacteria > Pseudomonadota > Gammaproteobacteria > Burkholderiales > Burkholderiaceae_D > Undibacterium. The sequence goes on from JANXTO010000247.1 coordinate 766, forward strand.
ACATCCGGTAGTCATATCCTTCAGTTGATGCAAAGACCCACTATATTTACTTAAATTAAGCCAGGTGTTTAGTCGCATCTTTGGCTGGCTCGTCCGCACTAATACTAGGCTTGCGTACTGATGCTTGTGGTTCTTGATACATCCACGGCAGCATAAATTTAGTCATCTCCGATGCGGCATGCACTGGGGATTTTGATTGGTGTGCAACGGCGCTGCAAATTGCCTCGATCAGGCAGAGGGCGGCACCTTCGGAGTTGGGTGATAGCTGGCGAGTCGTTTGCGCAAACAATGTCAGGTTAGCGATTGATGCCAGCGGCGAGCGCGGTGCATCGGTTAATCCTAAAATCGGTACACCTTTTTCGCGCACTTGTTGTAGCAGCGTAATGACGTCTTCTGCATAGCGCGGGAAGGTGATGCCGATCACCAGATCGCGCTCAGTGTATTTAAATAGTTGGCGTGCTACGTGGGATGGGCCGCCAGAGCCAATCGTGCATTGGATCGTTTTACAAAATGGTTCTAGTCCGTGTGCCATCAAGCCGCCGAGGAAGGCGCTGGCGCCGTAACCGACGATGTAAATACGCTCGGCATTGGTAATCATTTTGACTGCCTGATTACACATTTCAGGCACCAAGGCGCGGCGCGTGGTTTCCAGATTGCTGATGTCTTCATTGAGCGATCTGGCGATGACTTCGGTGCTGGTCGCTGCGCGCTGCACTTCGTTACGCAGATTATCAATCGGTGCCAGCATGGCTTCAAAACCGTATACCAGTTCCGAGCGAAATTGCGGATAACCATCAAACCCCAAGGCACGTGCAAAACGGTTGGCTGTTGCTACCGAAATCCCAACCGCGTTGGCCAGTTCATCAATCGACATCGTCGCTGAGCGAAACACATTGGACAATACATAATCAGCGGTTTTTCTATGCGATTTAGATAAATGCATATACACCTTGCCGATGCGGGTATTAACAGTACCACCTAGTGCTTGAGTGTCAGGACGGTTCATAGTCGGCGGTTATATTTTTAGGGAGTGGAAGATCAATGTAATTTCGTCGATTTAAATTGTAAAGAGATAGATTCGGTCAAATTTGTGTTTCTCTGGTTGAGAGACCAAACAAAGCCCAAATTTTGGTCTTAATCAAATTTAAAGCAAATAAAATTTAGCCACTACCGATTCTAACTAAAGTTAGCAGAATTTTATTCTTAAATTTTGATTATATGAAAAATAATATTAATTATTTGCTTGATCGACGAGCTTTGTTTTCATCGCATTCATCAGCCATCCTAAATATACTGTCATATGTATATTTAGGATGTCCATAGAATATATGGAGAATGAGCCATATATTCTATAAAAACAGGGGAGTATATTTATTTAATAGGATGAAAGGACTCCGCCTGCGCCAGTGGCCAGTAGGTGGCAAAGACTTCTGGACGCTCGCTCAGGCGGGATTCATCCAACAGATCGCCTGGGTTTAAGTAAGGCAGTAGCGCTGATACCAGTTTGACCTGATCGGACGACACCCTGCGTACCAAATGATAAGGTCGCAATTCGGACGGATGATTTAATCCGGTTGCCGCGATCAGTTCTGCCAAGGCTTTTAGAGTATTTTGATGGAAATGCATCACGCGTTCTGCCTTGTCCGGCACAAACAAGGCACGTTGGCGCAGTGGATCTTGGGTTGCCACACCCGTAGGGCAGCGGTCGGTATGACAGCTTTGGGACTGAATGCAACCCAGCGCAAACATAAAGCCGCGGGCAGAATTGCACCAGTCAGCGCCCAGCGCCAAAGTCCGCGCAATATCAAATGCAGTGATGATTTTGCCGGAGGCACCGATTTTAATTTTGTCGCGCAAATTAGTGCCGACCAGCGTGTTATGCACCAACAGCAGCGCCTCTTGTAAAGGTACGCCAACATGATCGGTGAACTCTATCGGCGCTGCGCCTGTCCCGCCTTCACCGCCATCTACGACAATAAAATCAGGCGTGATGCCAGTTGCCAGCATCGCCTTCACAATCCCAAAAAATTCCCAAGGATGGCCGACAGCAAATTTAAAACCAGTCGGTTTTCCGCCAGATAAGTTACGTAACTTATCGATGAAATACAGCATCTCAGTCGGTGTAGAAAAAGCGGAATGTGAGGCTGGCGATACGCAATCCGTACCGGCAGGCACACCGCGTGCCTCGGCAATTTCTATCGTGACTTTAGCGCCGGGGAGCAAGCCGCCATGCCCGGGTTTGGCACCTTGCGACAATTTCAGCTCTATCATTTTGACTTGTGGCAGCGTGGCACTGGCCACAAAGCGTTCTTCCGAAAAACTACCATGCTCGTTGCGACAGCCAAAATAACCCGAGCCAATTTCCCACACCAAATCGCCGCCCGGATCATTGTTGTCTGCTGGACGATGATAGCGGCTGATACTGCCCTCGCCTGTGTCATGCATAAATCCACCTTTTTGCGCACCTTGATTTAAAGCGCGGATTGCATTGGCAGACAAGGCACCAAAACTCATGGCTGAGATATTAAATACGCTAGCGGAATACGGCTGCAAGCGATTAGCACCGATAGTGATACGAAAATCGTATGAACCAACTTTGCTTGGTGCGATGGAGTGATTGATCCATTCATAACCCGCCTGATACAGATCGAGTTGCGTACCAAAAGGGCGTTTATCCAAATCTTGTTTTGCCCGTTGATAAACGATAGAGCGCTGGTTGCGTGAGAACGGATTGGCAGCGCTATCTTCTTCCAAAAAATACTGACGTATTTCCGGACGGATCGCCTCGAAGATAAAACGGAAGTGCGCAATGATCGGATAGTTGCGCAAGATCGAGCGTTTGGTTTGCACCAGATCGGCAATTCCAACCACAGTCAGTGCGCCGGACAATACCAGCAACCACCAACCCGTATGGAACAAATCGATCATCAAGATCGACAACAAAAATACAACGCTGACAGTAATCAGGGTGAGGTAACGCGCAAGGTGCATCTTTGTCTCCAAAATGAACTCAGTGGTATCGCATTGGAGTGTACAACGAGGCTTCTGATTTAGCTTAAAACATTAGCCCAAGGCGATTTTCTTTAGTTCTCAATTAAAACGCCTCCATAGAATTGTTTTGGAAGCTGTTGCAATATTGACGCATACGCATTATTTGCCAACCCAGTTGAGCGACAATAAAAATGGATTTTTTTAAATTTTGCCCAGTTCAATTTTTATATCGCTCACTTGGTTTTAAATAAACATAATTTCAGGTAGATTACTTCTTTAGTAAGCTTGGCCTCAGTAATTCCTAATGCACCTTAAATTGATTTGCCTAATGGCTCACAACTAAAGGAAAAAACAAAATGACGATCGCGCAACGCTTATATCTATTGATTTTTTCTGCGTTCTTAGCTTTGGCGGGACTGGCTGGTTTTGGCATATTCCAAATGAATAAAGTCTATACCGCGACCAATTACGCCAATGTAGATACCATACCAAGTATCACTAGCATGAGTATTGCCAGCGACAACATAGCACAATTGTGATTACAGGTTTGGCAATACTTGGCGCTGAGTGATGCATCTCAAAGAGAGGCATTGGAGAAGAACATGAAAGTGACCTATGCCAAAGTGCTAGATACATTTGCCTTGTATGAAAAAGAATATATCTCTAATCACTAGTGTCCGGTTAAATTGAGGGGGAAAGCCAGCAAAGGCAATGTCAGAGCGGATTTTGACGGTTTTGTGGGTGTCCACGATTTGAATTTGAAATTTGCCATTTGCGATAATCTCCGGTTTATTAGGCTTGGGGATATTGATGAACGTGGGCAAAACGCTGTTTGCGCAGGTTATGGAATTTGTACAATGGAAAAATTTTAGTCGCATCATAAGTCGGCATGCTGGTGACGCTGGGGTGAAGACTCTGAGCTGTGCTGATTTGTTTCGAATCATGGCGTTTTCGCAGCTGACCTGGCGTGAGTCGCTGCGAGATATTGAAGTATGCTT
>JANXTO010000260.1 GCA_025352365.1 Undibacterium sp.
GGCAATCATGATTACGACATGCCAGCAGCACAAGGCTACTACAACTATTTTGGTGAACTTGCCGGCCCTGAAAAGCGCGGCTATTACAGCAGCAAAGTTGGTCAATGGCAGATCATTTCGCTCAACAGCAATATTGAAGGCGCACAAATGCAAGCACAATTGCATTGGCTAAAAGATGAACTCAGTAATAAACATCAACCTCGCTGCACGCTCGCCTTTTGGCATCACCCAGCATTCAGCTCTGGTGGACATGGCAATAATGCAGTCATGCAGGCCGCATGGAAATTATTGGCAGAAGCAAAAGCAGACATCGTCCTGGCAGGCCATGACCATGACTACGAGCGCTTTGCACCGTTGAATGCGGATGGATTAATCGATCAAAAAAACGGCATACGTAGTTTTGTAGTCGGCACCGGTGGAGCAAAATTGACGCCGATGTTCTTCCCAAAAGTAATCACAGAAGTGCGTGACAATTCGACCGCAGGTGTACTCAAACTAACGCTCCACGACAAAAACTATGAGTGGGAATTTATCCCTGTAGATGGCAGCGGCTTTACCGACAAAGGTGTTGGTGTTTGTCATTAAATAGCTATTAATACACTCTTAAGACTTACGCAATACTGACTTACATCACGTATCAACGTGCTTGCTCAATCCGGTTCTCGGTATATGCCATCGCTGATACCGCCTATATAGAAATTAAATCGGTAATCAGCCAAATACTTACTATACTCAAGCACGGCTCGAAACTTTCTACGGTTATTTCAATGTTGAAATAACCGTTTTCGTGCGCCTGCCAACCGGACACAGGAGTCGTAATGCATATTGAAGAAACCCTCAAGCTTGATTTTAAAGACGTATTGATCCGTCCTAAACGCTCTACCCTCACCTCCCGCTCGCAAGTCGAATTACAGCGCGAATTTATCTTCCACCATTCGCAAAAAAAATACCAGGGCATCCCCATCATCGCTGCCAATATGGATTCCACCGGCACCTTAGAAATGGCGAACGCGCTGGGGCAACATCAACTGTCTGTCGCTTTGCACAAGCATTACGATGAAGATACCTTGGTCAACTATTTCACGGGTTTGGAGAAAAAATCGACCGCGTTTTATTCGATGGGAATTACGCAATCTGATTTTGAAAAATTCACGGCGGTCATGACGCGTGCCAAGAATGCGATCGAATATGTTTGCATCGACGTTGCTAATGGCTACACGGAAGGCTTTATCCACTTCGTTAAAAAAGTACGGGATGCCTATCCTCATATCACCATCATGGCGGGTAACGTCGTGACTGGTGACATCACCGAAGAGCTAATACTGGCTGGCGCGGATATCGTCAAAGTCGGCATCGGCCCAGGCTCGGTTTGCACCACGCGCAAGATGACGGGCGTAGGTTACCCGCAACTGTCTGCTGTGATTGAATGCGCAGATGCAGCGCATGGTTTGGGTGGGCAAATTTGTGCTGATGGCGGTTGTGTCGTGCCGGGTGATCTGGCGAAGGCGTTTGGTGCCGGGGCAGATTTTATTATGCTGGGTGGCATGCTGGCAGGCCATGATGAATGCGCTGGCGATCTGGTGGAGCGCGATGGTCAGCAATACAAACGTTTCTACGGTATGAGCAGTAAAGCCGCGATGGACAAATATGCCGGCGGCGTTGCCAAATACCGCGCGTCGGAGGGTAAAGAAGTGCTGATCCCGTATCGTGGTCCAGTTGATGCCAGCTTGTTGGATATTCTTGGCGGTGTGCGTTCAGCATGCACTTATGTCGGCGCACATAAGCTTAAGGAGCTGACCAAACGGACCACCTTTATCCGTGTGACGCAGCAATTGAATGAGGTGTTTGGTAAGTCGTAACACAATTTCTGCAAAATGGCAGATTGAGCAGATGGCGCAGACGGATAGTCGCTTTCGTTTGCAAAGGGCACAAACACTGGTTTGTGCCTTCCGCCGATCTCAAATTTATGATCGAAATCCCTACATGGTCGGGCGCATAGCGGGAGAGACAAAGTGGAAAATCATGCGGAGAATTATGCAGAATTCGATGCCAGAAATCTCCTCACGCAGCGCAGGAAGAAATAAATACTCCCACCATGTATATTTTAAGCGTCCATATATTCTTTGGACACTTAGTCAATTTTTAATAAAAATAAGGGGAGTATATTAAATATACCCACAAAAATTCACGCCGGAGAAATTCTAAAAACCCCATATCCAATGTGATAATTTCTTAAGCTAATCCAGCCAATTTGCGCAGCACATGCGCCACTGCCATCAATCCAAATGATGCCGTGACTACGATGGAGGAGCCGAAGCCAGCGCAGTTTAATCCGGTAATTCCGGCAACATCGGCGACATTGTTTGCGCCCGGATTAGCGACTGACACATCTATGACCTCACACACGTCCACCGTCTCGGGCATGGTCAGTGCCTCCATCGAGAACACCGCATCAATCCCAAATTTACTTTTTGCTCCGCGTGGAAAACCGTGATTTTGGCGCAAGCGTTTGCGCACCAATGCCAGCAAAGGTTCTTGCTCGGTGCGGGACAAATCCCGTATTTCAATTTTGCCAGGATCAGTCTGCCCGCCCGCTGCACCAATCGTGATCAGCGGTACAGCATGCTCGCGGCAATAAGCAATCAGCGCAGTTTTTGCTTTGACGTTATCAATCGCATCGATCACATAGTCAAACTGATGGGCGCCTATCATCTGGCTCAGATTATCGGGCGCGATGAAATCTTCGATTTCATGGACAGTACAAAATGGATTGATTTGTGCAATCCGCTCCGCCAGCGCGGTGACTTTAGCCTTACCAATGGTCTCGCTGGTGGCTTGTATTTGCCGGTTGATATTGGACTCGGCCACATTGTCCAGATCGATCATCGTGATCTGACCGATCGCACTACGCGCTAGAGCTTCTACCACCCAGGAACCCACACCACCGACACCGATCACACAAATATGCGCTTGTTTAAAGCGCTCTAGTCCCGCGCTACCATATAGACGGGCGATACCGCCAAAACGACGTTCAAAATCAACTTCTAACTGTTCTTGCATGGGAATTTACTCAAAATAGATATCTCGCCATTTTACAAGATGCTTTAGAACAATCCGGTTTGTTTGATACAGCGCAAGCGACTTGGCGCTAAATAGAGGATAATTTTTTACCGATGATGTTCTGCTTAGCATCCATATTATTTAAGGAATTAACATGTCTATCGCTCATTTACGTAAAGATTATCAGCACGCCAGTTTGTCCAAATCAGAAGTCGCCAGCGACCCGGTTCAACAATTTTCGGTCTGGTTTGATCAGGCATTAAAAGCCGATGTGACAGAACCGAACGCGATGAGTCTGGCAACCGTCAATGCGCAGGGTCGTCCTTCCTCCCGTATTGTTTTGATTAAAGAATTTGATCAACGTGGCTTTTGCTGGTTTACCAATTATGCGAGCAAGAAAGGGCATGATCTGGATGTGAATCCTTATGCAGCCTTACTCTTCCATTGGGTCGTCTTGGAGCGACAGGTCAGAATCGAAGGTAGAGTAGAAAAAATGTCAGCGGAAGAAAGTGATCGCTATTTTCATAGCCGCCCTTTGGGAAGTCGCCACGGCGCGATTGCGTCACAACAAAGCGCAGAAGTAGACAGCCGTAAGCTGTTAGAAACCCGCATGGCAGAAGTAGTGGCGCAAGCTGGCGAACATCCGGCGCGCCCCGAGCATTGGGGTGGTTATCGCTTGCAGCCGGAGCGGCTAGAATTCTGGCAAGGTCGCAGCTCACGTATGCATGATCGGATTGTGTACACCAAACATGCCGATGGAACATGGGCGATCAGCCGTCTGCAACCTTGAGTGTTCGCTGAGTCCAATTTGACACCAGCCTAAAAGCCAACGATGAAACCGCTCGTCAGCTAGCTGAAGTTAACTTAAGTTACCTTAAGTTAAATTAAGCAACGCAGACAGCTAATTTCCCTGTGAAAAACTTACGTGCTGTATCAACTTTCGGCGCGACGACCATGGTGCAATAGCGCTGGTGTTTATTTAATTTGAAATAATTCTGATGATACTCTTCAGCGGGATAAAAAGCGGGGGCTATGGCGACTTCGGTAAGAATGGGTGCATCCCAGTTAGCCTCTGCTTTTTTTACAGCGGCAAGCGCCGTCTTCATTTGTTGTGCTGACTCACAATAAATGACCGAGCGATATTGCGAACCAACATCGCTGCCTTGGCGGTTCAGGGTGGTAGGGTCATGGGTAGCAAAAAATATTTCTAGCAGTGCATCGTAGCTAACGATCTTAGTATCAAAAGTCAGTCGTATTACTTCCGCATGTCCGGTATCGCCCTCACAAATATCTTCATATGTCGGGAAATCAACATGCCCGCCGGCATAACCAGGCTCAACATTCTTAATCCCACGAATTTGCTGAAATACGGCTTCGGTACACCAAAAGCAGCCGCCGCCCAAAATGATCGTTTCTAATCCCATGTTGTTTCCCCTTGAGTTCTCTACACTCGCTACAGATACTGACTGACTCTGTTTCTTACGAGATGATCGCCATAAATAATCTCTACTTAAGCGACGGAATGGATTATCAAGTCAACAAAGTAAGTGATCAATACATAAACAAAGAGTTGCGGCTAGGGTCGCTTGGTGTATCATTTTTTAATACTCTTTTACATTTCACAAAACACCATGCTCAAAGCCAGCCTCTTAATAGATGCCTTAAAACGCGAACTGAAGGCCAGAAGTATCACTTACGCCGATCTGGCAGCCCGGATTGATATGTCGGAAGCCAGCGTCAAGCGGATGTTTGCCCAAAAGAACTTTACGCTACAACGATTGGATGAAATCCTGCAAGCGACCGAGATCAGCCTACGCGATCTGGCCCTGGCATCAAATGAAGAACCCTAAATCTCTGAACTAACCTTCGATCAGGAAAAAGAAATCATCAGCGATCCAAAAAAATTTATCGTCGCGGTATCGGCACTGAATTTGCTGACGGTAGAGCAAATGACACGCATCTATGACATTTCAGAAATTGAAGTTGTCAAACATTTGTTGCGTCTGGATAAAATTGGCTTTTTAGAATTGCTGCCAAATAACCGGGTCAAGTTACTGGTCGCACGTACTTTCCGCTGGATACCGAATGGCCCTATCCAAAGTAATTTCCGTGATCAAGCTTATGCGGAATATCTGGAATCCAATTTTGATGGTGAACATGAAATCATGCGTTTGGTGAATGTCATGCTCTCTAAACAATCCGTCGCTGCACTGCTCAATCGCTTGAAACAAGTCGCCCGTGAATTCTCAGAGCAGCATCAGGAAGATGCCAAATTGCCGTTTGAAGAAAAGCATCGCATCAGTTTTATGCTGGCTGCACGACCTTGGCTGCCAAAACAATTTAAGTCTCTGGTCAGAAAAGACTATATCGAGCAGCATGAGCAAAAGAAAAAGGAAAAATCCCGCTAGCATCTAATTACACCAATTCAGCGGCGAAAAAAAACCTCATGCAGAACATGAGGCTAAGGACACTACCGGTATGCGTTTGTAAATACCACTCACCAAAACATGCCTGGATAGCTTATTCAATAAGCTTATCCAATCAGTTTATCGAATAAGCTTGCCAGAAAAAAGCTTGCGCGCTTTTGCCACTTTAGGCGCTACCACAAACGAGCAATAGCCTTGCTCGGGGTGCTGCTTAAAGTAATTCTGGTGATAAGCCTCCGCCAGATAAAACATGGGCGCGGCAGTCAACTCAGTGACGATAGGATCGTCCCACACTGCTTTCATCCCTTTAATAACGTCCTGTGCAATTACTTTTTGCTCATCATCATGGAAGTAAATCACTGAGCGATACTGGGTGCCAGCATCATTACCCTGACGGTTTAACGTCGTCGGATCATGGATAGTGAAAAAAATCTCCAGCAACTCGCGATAACTAATGACCGCAGGATCAAAACTCAGCCTGACAACTTCTGCATGGCCGGTGCGTCCGGTACAAATTTGCTCATAAGTCGGATTGGGATTGGCGCCGCCGCTATAGCCAGATTCCACCTTTAACACGCCACGGATTTGCTGGAATACGGCCTCGGTACACCAAAAACAGCCGCCACCCAAAGTAGCGACGCTGGTTGCCGGCGATGAATATAAAGTCATAATTTTTCCTTTTTGATGTCGAGTTTGCAGTCGGTTTGCGATGAATTTGCAATGAGCTTGCGATATTGATGATTGGTCGGACGACGGGCTATTTTCTTACATTTCATTGCAAGCCGCATTCAAGCCGGATTTTCCGGTGGAACAATGCGTTTTTTACGGCACTAAGCTGCAATCTATATTGCCCGATTGGTCTGATAAGCAAGTGGCTGATGGTGAGAAAATTTGATCTGCGATGATTAAGAGGTTTTTTAAAATGTAAGTAAAAACTACTTTTTTCGGGAGTATGTAGTCAAATACCACCGACTCCCCAATTAATACATGGACAATAAAATATACTACTATCCAGTATATATCCATGATATTTCCATAAAATTCTCGAATCCCGGCAAAGAGCCAGACTCTTTCGGATAACGATACTATTCAATACATAACTTCTTAACAATACTAAATTGTCACGCGAGAAGGTAAAATGCGGCATGCAAAATTTTACCCACGATACAAATAAAGCAACTGAACAGATGAGCGAAGATGACGACGCGCTTCAGTCGTTTTTTCGGCCGGGCATCAGCCCCGATGACGTATCCCCTATTTTTCCTTTGCGACGTGCACAGCCGTTGCTACAGGCTTTTACCGCCTTATTCCATGGCGGCTTTAACAATGTCATGTTGCGTTTGCTGGTCTTGCGCGAACTCGCTGCCGATGTCGACACGCCGTCGCTGTCGCGTGCCGATATCAATGCCAAGCTGGGCTATATTGACCCTGACCGCTTAGAAACTATCCTCACGCGTTTGCGCTCTCATGGACTGTTGGCCTGGGATGCAGCTCAGTCGGTATATAGAATCACACCAACCGCCCGTAATGTACTGGCGGCCTTGTCGTCCTTATTGCAAGCGGAGCATCAGGCTGAGCAACAAGGTGACGAAGCTGAGATGAGCTACATGCTGACCCAGGTTGCGGGCGCACAAGCGGTCGGTGGCGTGTCGGTTGAGCAGTTGCATCATCTGCTGGGTCGCCTGATCGAATTGACGGAAGAATTTTCGGATGCGATTGCATCAGGCTCAGAATTCCAGCTTCGTACCGCACAGCAAAAATGGCATACCGCATGTGACTGGGTAGAAAAAGGATCGCAAATCATTCATGCGATCACCAATGACAGCCGGGCCGACTCGGCAACGCACAGAGCGGCGCAAGCGATCGGGCGTGCCCAGAGTGCGCTGCTGAATATGCAAGGTATGTTTTCGCGTGCGCTCAACCAGATCGAACGTCAGCGCGTGCACCTCGGACAATCTGGTTTATCCACTACCGATATTAAAACCTGGTTGTTGCAATACCCTGATCTGGCCTCGCTGGCGGATGATGCCTTGGCATATCCGATGACGCCGCTGTTTATTACGCCATCAGAAATGATCGACGTCGCAGAGAGCGAATTACTGACCAATCGCCTGTCCGCAGTTGCTAACATTTTGCCCACTGGTGAGAATGCGCCAGAGATCGCCAATGAAGCCAGCGATGCACTGCTGGAACTTGATCATTGGCTGGATCGCTTAGACAGAGTAAGCAATATCAAACACAAGCAAGGCGATAAGCCGATACCGCTACAGGATTTATTACTGCCGTCGAGCTTTGCTATCGCCTCGTATCGCGCATCACTGTTACCGTTACTGGGCGATGTGAATGAATCCGCATTACAAGGCGCAACCGCAGCCCTGGCGCGACTACCACTAGAATTTAATTCCAAAGACAAAATGCAGCGGGTATCTGATCCGTTTATTTCTGCAATGTCGGTCGCCAGCCTGACGGTGTTAAGTTCGGTACATCCATCCGCTCAAGTAGTGCTATCCACCCCAGCATCAACCCCAGATTCAACCCAATCGAGTACGCAAGAATGACCGAAGATGCACAATTCCTGATCGCCCGCCTGCTCGCGCATCAAACCCTGCGCCGTGAAGACAAGCTCGTCAAGCGCGCCCTCTCAGACGAATTATTTCGCGCCGATGTGGATGC
>JANXTO010000264.1 GCA_025352365.1 Undibacterium sp.
GCAGTCCGTGGCGTGACTTACTGGTTGAGTTTGGAAATTGGAACAGTATCTATGTCCGGTCTGCAAGTTGGTCAGATAAAAATGTGTGGCAAAGCATTTTTGCAATATTGCGGGAGGATGCGGATGTCGAAGAAGTATCGATCGGCAGTACGGTGATCCGGGCACACCAGCATGCTGCGGGTGCGGCGAAAAAAAAAGGGAGCAAGCGCTTCGCCGTTCTCGAGGCGGGTTCTGCACCTGCACCGCTGCTTTTGGTCTCTTTGCGTAGCATCACCAGACGGTCGCCCACCACGCCATAGACTTGATCATTATCATTGCTGGTCTCAAAACTGATCACGATAAAAGCCCTTCCCGATGCCGTTTCATGGATACGGCTGGCCAGCGGAGTACCGTCGGCAGCGATCCAGATATCCAGATTACCTTCATACTTTTTAATATACTTACGCTCCTTTTCGGTCATCTTGTCGATGGTCATTTCAAAACTCAACAGACGTGCTGGCTTACCGTTGTAGGTATCCGCTTTTTCATTTTTGAATATGGCTTTTTCTACTGCACGGGACAAACTATTGGCGGCATAAATCAACGGACGCAGCTCACTAGAATTGATATCGTTGAGCGCAGAAAGCGTCGGTGTTTTAGCCTTTGGATCTTTTTCACGGGCGCGCTCTTCGGTTTCCAGTCGACTCAACAAGTCTCTGCTGTAATACACCTGCAAGCCACGCGGCCCTTCCTCTATCTGCACACTGGCGATACCACTGCGTTCATCTGCGTCTTTACCATCCCCCTGACGACTCCATGTCTTTGCTTCCAAATTTGCCTTCACCGGTGTCGCGCCTTGCAACCTGAGCAAAGCAGTCTTTAAATCACTTAAGCCGTCGGCATAAGCAAATTGCGATCCGATTGACAAGGCACTGATCAAAGCAACTGAATAGATACGGGACAACATCGTCGATCGAGTGGAATACATTTTTACCTCGGATAAAAATTGGGGTTGAATAAGATGCGACAAAATCGACATGCTAAAAATAACTTATGTCAGAGTGGCAATAGCGACAATAGTTCCGTCCAACGATCTGCAGTCTGATTGCCCTATCCAGCGGGATGCGGGAAGCGATTTGTTAACTATATCTATGCACGAGCTTAGGGTATCAATCCAACAGTTTCTACAAGTTTTTGACATTTTTGTTTTGTCGTTTCAATAAAACAAGTACTCTCATGAAATTATCAGTGTTAATAGATTTATTGGTAATTTTTTCTGCATAGTGGTACCGGGTAGCACCTTATTTAAAACAAGTGCTGGTAATCGATATTCACTGTCATCACGCACTACCAACACGACAAGGAGAAAAAATGAGTATGGTATTTTGCCGCGGCTGCGGAAAAGAAATCCATGTAACTGCTGTCACATGTCCACATTGCGGTGCGCCACAGGGTACTTTGCAACAGCAAACCCAATCAGAAAAACGGATACTTCCGGCTGCGCTGTTTTGCTTCTTCTTAGGCGTGTTTGGCGTACATCGGTTTTATGTGGGAAAAATCGGAACAGGTATTTTGCAGTTACTCACACTCGGTGGCCTGGGGATTTGGGCGCTGATTGATTTTATTATGATTGTGGTCGGCAGTTTTACGGATAAACAAGGTAATAGGATTAATCTCTGGACATAAATTTTAGAGAACAAAACGCTTGGCGGTTTCAACTACTAAATGCGTTCTCAAAAAATAAGATTTTTAAAAACACAAGACATAAGACTACGCGATACAACTTTATAAAGGGTACAAAATGAGCATGGTATTTTGTCGCGGCTGCGGTAAAGAAATTCACGAAACCGCCCCAACCTGTCCGCATTGCGGCGCGTCACAGACAGTATCGTCAACATCATCAGCGCTGCCAGTGGAGTCGGAAGATATTTCACAAGCCTTCGACTGGTATGTACTGGTATTAAAAAAATATATCCAGTTTGATGGTCGTTCACGTCGTAAAGAATTTTGGTTTTTTACTCTGTTCACCATCCTAATCAGCATAGGATTATCGATCGTTGATCGCGTTACCGGGACATCATACTTCGGGACGGATTCTGGACTGCTCGGCAGCTTATATTCATTGGCGACTCTGATCCCCGGACTGGCGGTTTCGGTAAGAAGGCTGCACGATACTGACCGTAGCGCATGGTGGCTGTTAATCGGACTGGTGCCGGTAGTTGGCGTCATCGTACTGATCGTGTTTTGGGCAACTGATAGCCAACGCTCAGAAAATCAATTCGGTGCTTGTCCAAAAGAGATGTAAGGCTTTAAAATCGCTTGTGTAGCAAATAAAAAGAGGCAGCGCCAACCGGTGACTGCCTCTTGTTTTTTTGCGCCCGTGACGCCGATTTCAGCAATTATCTGAGCTGTCAATGCTGCAAGCAAATTCGCCTATCTAGGGCAAAACCCGCTAAAATCTAAGGTTTAGCAAACTTCAGTCTGCGCCATTCATCAAAGCGGAACATCATAATGCTTACATTTCAACAAATCATCCTCAAACTGCAAGAATACTGGGCCGCGCAAGGTTGCGCCTTGTTGCAACCTTATGACATGGAAGTCGGTGCAGGCACATCACACACAGGCACGTTTTTAAGAGCGATTGGACCAGAACCTTGGCGCGCCGCCTATGTGCAACCGTCACGCCGCCCCAAGGATGGTCGCTATGGTGAAAATCCTAATCGCTTACAGCATTACTACCAATATCAGGTGGTACTAAAACCAGCACCAGAAAATATTTTGGATCTATATCTTGGTTCTTTAAAAGCGCTCGGTCTGGATTTGCAGCAAAACGATGTACGTTTTGTGGAAGATGATTGGGAAAATCCGACTTTGGGTGCATGGGGTTTGGGCTGGGAGGTCTGGCTGAACGGAATGGAAGTCACCCAATTTACTTATTTTCAGCAAGTTGGCGGGATTGATTGCAAACCGATTCTGGGCGAAATCACTTACGGTATTGAGCGGCTGGCGATGTATTTGCAAGGTGTAGAAAACGTCTATGACCTGGTGTGGACCGAGCGCGAAGAAAACGGCCAGACAGTGCGCTTGTCCTATGGCGATGTGTTCCACCAAAACGAAGTCGAGCAATCGACATTCAACTTTGAGTACTCGAATACCGATTTCTTGTTCTCGCTGTTTAATAGCTACGAGGCTGAGGCTGCAACATTGCTGGCAGTCAAAGAAAAATCGCTTGCATTACCAGCGTATGAAATGATCTTAAAGGCTGGCCACACGTTTAATCTGTTGGATGCACGTGGTGCGATTTCGGTGACAGAACGTGCTGCCTATATTGGTCGCATCCGCACCTTATCACGCAAGGTCGCGGCAGCTTATTTAGCATCGCGCGCGGCATTGGGCTTCCCGATTTGCGCACTAGATTGCCAGCACAAAAAAGCCGCTTTAGAGATAGCCTCAAATGCGGAACTGAAAGCCGCTTAAATTTAGTGACATCTTAGCGATCACAAAAACGACAATACATCTGCTGGCAAGCGATCTCCATTCTGGAATAAAAGAAATGAACCAAACATTATTAGTAGAACTGCTCACGGAAGAATTACCACCCAAAGCACTCGCCAAGCTGGGCGAAGCATTTGCTGCGGGTATCGTCAATGGCTTAAAGTCACGCGATTTTTTAGAGAGTGATTCTGTCCCAACTAGTTATGCGTCACCGCGCCGGCTGGCCGTGAGTATTACCAATGTGCGTCCGACCTCGCCGGACAAAATACTCCGTGAAAAAATCTTGCCAGTTTCTGTGGCACTGGACGCGGCAGGCAATGCCACCGCACCTCTGGCGAAGAAGTTAGCGGCACTGGGATTCCCAGATTTGCAAATCAGCCAGTTAGAACGTGCGGTCGATGGCAAGGCTGAGAGTTTTTTCTATAACTACACGGCAGCAGGTACTGCGCTAGCCGATAGCTTGCAAGCAACGGTCGAAGAATCGATTAATAAATTGCCGATTCCTAAAGTCATGAGCTATCAACGTCAAGATGGGGCGACAGTCCATTTTGTGCGCCCAGTACATCGCATCATTGCTCTGCATGGTGGCGATATCGTTCCGCTGGCATTATTAGGTCTCACCAGTGACCGTATCACCTTGGGACATCGCTTTTTGACTAGCTGCCAAATCAATATAGCGCATGCAAATGACTATGCTGCGGATCTGCTGAGCCAGGGTAAAGTCATTGCCAATGTCACTGAACGCAAAGAAAAAATCCGCACTGCCTTGCTCGCAAAAGCGGGGGACGATCAGGTTTTGATGCCAGAATCATTGCTAGATGAAGTCACAGCATTGGTCGAGTGGCCAGTTGTGTATGAGTGCAAGTTTGAGGATGAATTCTTGGCAGTACCGCAAGAATGTCTGATACTGACGATGCAGACGAATCAAAAATATTTTGCACTGACCGATGCCGCAGGCAAATTGCGTTCACGCTTTTTGATCGTATCTAATCTGGAAACAACGACGCCAGAACATATCATTCAAGGTAACGAACGTGTGGTACGCCCTCGCCTGTCTGACGCCAAATTTTTCTTTGAGCAAGATAAGAAAAAAACTCTGGAGGCGCGTCTGCCTATGCTGGCAAATGTGGTGTACCACAACAAATTAGGTAGCCAGGCTGAACGTATGCAGCGCGTGAAATCACTCGCTGGAAAAATCGCACAAAGTCTGGGCTACGATGTTGCGTTGGCAGAGCGCGGTGCGATGTTGGCAAAGGCTGATTTATTGACCGATATGGTAGGCGAGTTCCCAGAACTGCAAGGCATTATGGGTACGTATTACGCCTTACATGATCATGAAAATCCAGAGGTTGCTGCTGCCGCATCCGAACATTATCAACCACGGTTTGCGGGCGATGCACTACCTGCGACCGCGACAGGCACAGCCGTGGCGCTCGCTGACAAATTAGAAACACTGGTCGGCATCTGGGGGATAGGTTTGCAGCCAACGGGAGACCGTGATCCGTTTGCGCTGCGTCGCCATGCTTTGGGTGTATTGCGCATGTTGGTAGAAAAACGTCTGCCACTCTCACTCAACAAATTACTTGCTGATGCGCTGACACAATTTACTGGCAACGCCAACTTTAAAGATCCTAGTGCTGATGTTTTGAACTTTATGTATGACCGCTTACGTGGCCAATTGCGTGACAAAGGCTTTGCGCAAAACGAGGTCGAAGCAGT
>JANXTO010000276.1 GCA_025352365.1 Undibacterium sp.
CCAAGCAAAAATCTCTATGTCGAATTCAATAAAAAAAATAATAGTCCCTTTGTTATTCATCTCGCCGGCCATGAGTCCTGTGCTCGCTTATGCTGGTGAATTAGAGCAACAGATGCTGCGCTGCTCTGTACTTGGTGATGCGAGTGCACGCCTTAGTTGCTTTGATGCGCTAGCCAAAGCAACCACGCCAGAGCAAGCCGATACCGCAGTCGTCAAGGCGGAAGCCGTTCAACCACTCGTGAGTAATAAGCCCATGCAGTCCGCGCAAGTGGTAGAACCCGCACCAGAAATATCCCATATGGTCCAAAATTGGGAACTGGACGAAGCGTCTAAGCGAGGACGTTTTGTGTTTCGTCCGCACCATGATAATTATTTATTGCTAGCGAATTACAGCAACGCAACCAATGATCAGACGTTTAAAGAATTCACGCCAGGCGGCCTTAGACCCCAGCATGTGGAACTGACATATCAATTGAGTTTTAAGATGAAACTAGCGGAAGATATCGCTAACTCTCCGGTTGATTTATGGTTTGGCTATACCCAGCAAAGTTTTTGGCAGGCATATAATCGTAGTGCATCAAGTCCGTTCCGTGAAACCAATTATCAGCCAGAAATCATGGCGGTGATACCAGTTAATAAAAACTTCGCCGGACTAGATATTCGCTACGTTAATTTTGGATTAATGCATCAATCGAATGGTCAAGCCGCTACCTTATCGCGTAGTTGGAACAGGGTCTATGCAGAACTTGGCGTAGAGCGGGGCAATTTTGGATTGACCACACGCGTCTGGCGTCGTCTTGATAATGCAAGATCGGATAACGACAATATTGATATTGTCGACTACATGGGTCACGGCGATATCAGAGCAGTTTACCGTGAGAAAAGTGGACAAGAATTTTCTCTTACCGCGAGGCGTAATTTTGCTACAGGTCGTGGCGCAATCCAGGCTGGCTGGGCGATTCCTATCGCTACCAACCTTAAAGGATATGTTCAATTATTCTCAGGTTACGGTCAAAGTCTGATCGATTACAACTATTCGCAAAAATCCTTAGGTGGCGGTTTTATTATGGATTTTTGATGGCTGCTATTGGTGGTGCAACGAATAACTTAGTTTTCTGACTTAATTCTTTCGCTAGGCGTCGCCGTCGACTTAAAAACCTTGGATTGATTAAGTATCAATCCAAGGTTTGGAGTCGTTCATGTTCATGAAAAAATTTATAAATTCAGTCCCATCACATGATCGTCATAGTCTTGTCCACCGACGTTAAATTGACGTTGCCCAATTTGCTCAAAACCAGCTTTTTGATAAAAGCTAATAGCGCTGTCATTGCCAGCATAGACGCCTAATACTAAGCGTGATGCCTTGACGATACGTGCATGTTCAGTAGCCGTATTAAGGAGAAGTTTGCCTACCCCTCCGCCTTGGAATTTTCCTAAGATATAAATACGTTTAAGCTCTGAGTCAACGGTAGATAAATCATTTGATGCTGGCTCTGGAGTCATAAGCACCATATAGCCAACAGGCGCTTGGCCGGGACTTATTTCGGCAAGCCATATCTTGTAGCTAGAATCTAATAACCAACTTGCATAGAGTTCTTTTGAATGCGCTTTAGCGCAATGCTTAATGATGTCATTGCCGCCGAGAACGCCTGCATATGTCTCTAAAAAAGTTGCGTGTCCAATCAGGGATAAAGCGTGCTCATCTCCGGTTTCGCATAAGCGTAAAGTTATCGGTAGTCGCATGAATGTTGATCTTTCGATTTATATTTGAAGTACGTTTGGTTTTAAAAATATTTCTGATGTGGTGACTAAAAATTATAAAAGTCTTTGAACTTGCTTTGCTAAGATCTGCTTCCCCAAATTCTAGTTTATCTTCCGACGGCATAGTCTTGCCCATAAAAATACTTCACACAAAAACATGTGTGGATCAAACTGCTAATTTGTTCAAAACGTTCTGTTAAGTCATCCCCTTTTTGTCTTGCAGCAGCCCAATATGAAAGGGAGACTGCCACAAAAAGATACCCAACGCGTTCTACAGCTATGTGCACGCATTTGGATTTAGCTTGGCGCAAAAGTTCTGCTGCTGATATCGGTTGGGACTGAGCTATGCCAAATACGTATATTTTTAGAGATTTAATTCATATTTCTGATCTAGCTTGGCGGCTTACACTCGTTTCTCTAATTACTAATTCATTGCGCCATGAAGATCACCAAACTGACCACCTACCGAGTGCCTCCGCGTTGGATGTTGCTGAAAATTGAGACTGATGAGGGCATCGTTGGCTGGGGCGAGCCAGTGATTGAGGGGCGTGCCAAGACAGTAGAAGCCGCAGTACAAGAGTTTGCGCCCTATTTGATCGGGCAAGACCCTTCCCGAATTAACGATTTGTGGCAGGTGATGTACCGTGGCGGTTTTTATCGCGGCGGTGCGATACTGATGAGCGCCATGGCAGGAATCGATCAGGCTTTATGGGATATTAAAGGTAAGGTACTTGGCGTCCCTGTGTATGAGTTATTAGGTGGTCTGGTGCGTGACCGCATGAAAACCTATAGTTGGGTCGGTGGTGATCGTCC
>JANXTO010000280.1 GCA_025352365.1 Undibacterium sp.
GACGCTTAGTCTGGATCTGACCTGCTGCAATCGCGATTTGCCAGCATCGCTTTCGTACGGGTTGCCAGGTGGTGATCTGTTTTTGGAGGGTGGCTCTATGGTGCGCTCCATTAGTTTTCTGCGTAAACCGACAGAATCTTATCGCTTTGAAAGAGGGCGGGGTGCGCATTGGCGACTAATCTCTCATTTATCACTGAATCATTTATCTTTATCCAAAGGTGGTTTAGAGGCGTTTCAGGAAATGCTTAATCTCTACGATCTGCCCAGATCAGCGACATCGCAACGTCAGATTGGCGGCGTCATTGCAATTGAGCATAAAGCAGCAAAAGCCTGGTTGCCCGGCAATCCATTTGCGTGTTTAGTTCGTGGTATTGAAGTGCGTTTGACGATTGATGAAGAAAGTTTTGTCGGTAGCGGCATTCATGTATTTGCACATATCGTTGATCGTTTTTTAGGACTGTATGTCACCGCTAATAGTTTTACCCAATTGGTTATTGTGTCAAATAAAACTGGGGAGGAACTGCTGCGATGCTTGCCACGAAGCGGAGATTTGAGCCTAGTGTAATCCAGCAATTGTTGGATGAGCCCTATCGGTTTCAGTTTTTTCAAGCTGTCAGAGTCTTTGAACTTTGGCTCAAGCAAAATGGCGTGTCGCATGACAATGCCGTGGCAGAGTATGTGCGCTTTAAGAATAGAGTGTCACTGAGCTTTCCGGCGAGCGAGATAGATACGCTAACGCTTTATCCTACAAGCATACAAAAAACGGATGACGAACTACTTTCTGCATTACGTAGTGGTGAGCTTGGGCACATAGGATTGACGCCGTCGTTTATGGGGTTTTTGGGCGGGAATGGAACGTTACCGGCGCATTATACCGAGCGCATTTCTGAACAATTGATTTTTGAAAAAGACGAAGGACCAAAGGCCTTCCTAGATACTTTTTCTAATCGGGCAGTTGCTCTGTTCTATCAGGCATGGCGTAAATACCGTTTAGAGCTGAAGTATGAATTAGGTGGGCAGGATAAATTTCTACCTTTGCTATTGTCGCTAGCTGGTTTGAATCATCCTAGTTTACACGACCGGAATCATGACGAGGATGAAGGTGTTCTCGATCAAACCATGGGGTATTACGCAGCAGCGTTAATGCAGCGCCCGATCTCTGCGGCCTATATGCAGCAGGTACTTGGCGAATATTTTGCCGTCCGGGTGGCGATCGAACAATTTATCGGTTTTTGGTATGAGGTACCCCAACATCAACAAACGATGTTGGGTGCGACAAATGCCACGCTTGGGTCCGAGGCCATGGTTGGTGCCAGAGTCTGGCAACGTGATTTACGTATGCGAATAGTAATAGGGCCACTGGCAAAAAAAGAGTTTGAAAACTTCTTGCCTGGTGCCCGCGCTGCGAAATCACTGGAGAAAATGTTGACGATGTTTAGTAACCTTTGCCTTGAATACGAAGTCCAATTGATCTTGCGTAAAGAGGATGTAGAGGGAACGAGTTTAGCCGCAGAGCGATCCAGTGGTCGTTTAGGTTGGGATAGTTTTCTGACTACTGGCGAGGTTGCTGAAGACAGGCAAGATGTGCAGTACGCAATTCACGCCTTATAGCTTAGGCACTAACTAAATGAGATATCTACATAAACCTGAGTAAGCACGAAATTCTGTACTGAGGTAACTGCCAAAATAAGCACCAAAGTATAAAAGATTCGCTTGATAGATTAACTTGATAAATCAGATCAAATTTGAGATCAAAGCTGACATAAAAAGACATGCAGCAGCTCGAAAGATATGCGCAACAGACAACAAATTGTAGATATAAATAATTTAAACAAGGAAATGCAGTGATGAGTATCAATCTCAAGACATTGATTAGCAAACTGAACGAAACTTCTCGTACTGCCGCAACCCGGGCAGCAACTATTTGCGTTGGCCTAGGCCAATATGAGGTTGATATTGAGCACTTATTTTTAGCGTTGCTAGAGCAAGCGCAAAGCGATTTTGTCGTGATTGCCCGCCGCTGCGGCATCAGTGTCACTAGCCTTGAAGCTGACTTGCGTAATGAGATTAATCGGTTCAAAACGGGTAATTCCCGCACGCCTGTATTTTCACCGCATTTACCAAAATTATTTGAACATGCCTGGCTGATTGCTTCTTTAGACAATCAGACAGGTAAAGAGCATCAGATTCGTAGCAGTCATTTATTGTTAGCATTACTGACCGAACCTGATCTGGCGCAATTGGCATATCGTGGTTCTAAATTATTCGTCAAATTTAAATTGGACGATTTAAAACATGATCTGGATAAATTGACTGCCGGATCACAGGAGAGTAATGGTACGTCCTCCGCTAATGCTGATGCCGCCAATGAAGAGGGCGGCGATCCGGCTGACGATATGATCAACAAACCAGCAGCAACCAAGACGCCGGCCTTAGATCAATTCACAACGAATCTCACGCAACGTGCGCGTGAAGGCAAGGTTGATCCTGTCATCGGTCGTGATATGGAGATTCGCCAGGCGATTGATATTTTGATGCGTCGTCGTCAGAATAATCCTATTTTGACAGGCGAAGCGGGCGTAGGTAAAACGGCCGTGGTTGAAGGCTTGGCCTTACGAATCGCACAGAAAGACGTACCAGAAATTTTGCATGGTGTTGAAATCCACACACTAGACATGGGCTTATTACAAGCCGGTGCCAGTGTCAAAGGTGAGTTCGAAAATCGCCTTAAAAACGTCATTGATGAAGTTAAAAAAAGCCCTCATGCCATCATCCTATTCATTGATGAAGCGCACACCATGATTGGCGCTGGCGGACAGGCTGGCCAAAATGATGCAGCCAATCTGTTAAAGCCAGCGTTGGCGCGTGGTGAACTGCGTACTATTGCGGCGACGACCTGGAGCGAGTACAAAAAATATTTTGAAAAAGACGCCGCTTTGGCAAGACGTTTCCAGGTGATCAAAGTAGAAGAGCCGTCTGAAGAATTAGCTTGTGCCATGCTACGCGGTATGGCACCGCTGATGGAAAAACATTTTAATGTCCGTGTCTACGATGAGGCCATTACCGAAGCAGTTCGGCTGTCGCATCGCTATATCAGCGGACGACAATTGCCGGATAAGGCGATTAGTATTTTAGATACCGCTTGCGCTAAAGTTGCGCTTGGTCAAAATGCCACACCCGTATTATTGGAGAATATTCATAAGCAATTAGACAGAATCAATGCTGAAATCAGCTCACTAGACAGAGAGCAAAATACAGGCAGCAAACATACGGTTCGCCTGCAAGAATTGCGTGATTTATCTACGTCACTCAACGCCGAACAACAGGTATTGAGTGCCCGTTGGGAGCAAGAAAAAGCGTTAACTGAAAAAATCAAAGCACTGCGCTCCAAACTAGAAGATACCGGCAAGCCAGTTGATAGTTCCGCTTTAATCAATGACGCAGACAAAGCATCCGATAAAGCCGCTAGTGGAAAATCTGCAAAAAAAATAAAAGACGCTAAACAGAATAATGCGCCCAATAATGCGCAACATGATGAGCTGCAAGCGCTGTTAGATCAGCTAAAACAGTTGCAGGGCGAAACACCGATGGTGCCGGTTCAGGTAGATGGTCATATCGTTGCCGAGATCGTCGCTGCCTGGACCGGTATTCCGCTCGGTAAAATGGTCAAGGACGAGATCAAAACGGTATTGAACTTAAAAGCCTTATTGCAAGAGCGTGTCTTGGGACAAACACATGCTATCGAGGCCGTCGCGCAAAGGGTGCGTACTTCCCGCGCCAATTTGGATGATCCGAATAAACCAAAAGGCGTGTTCCTGTTTGTTGGCCCATCTGGTATCGGTAAGACCGAAACTGCGCTAGCGTTAGCCGATACACTTTACGGCGGCGAACGCAAACTGGTCACCATCAACATGAGTGAATACCAAGAGGCGCATAGCGTTTCGGGTCTTAAAGGTTCGCCGCCGGGTTATGTCGGTTACGGCGAGGGCGGTGTCTTGACCGAGGCGGTACGACGCAACCCGTACAGCGTTGTATTGCTCGATGAAGTAGAAAAAGCCCATCCAGACGTGCTGGAATTATTCTTTCAGGTATTCGACAAAGGCGTGATGGACGATGCGGAAGGTCGTGAGATCGACTTCAAAAATACCATTATTATTCTGACCTCGAATGTCGCCTCTAGCCAGATGATGCAAGCCTGCCTGAATAAAAAAGGCGATGAATTGCCGACACCCGTCATGCTGGAAGAACAGATTCGTCCGCAGTTGATGAAGGCATTCAAACCTGCGTTCCTGGGGCGATTAAAAGTGATTCCGTTTTACCCGATTGCAGACGATATTTTGGTACAAATTATCGAGCTAAAACTCAAGCATATTCAAAAACGAATCAGTGTTAATCACAAGGCTGAATTTACCCATGACGATGCTTTGGTCGATGCCGTGTTGGCACGTTGCACGGAAGTTGATTCCGGTGCGCGTAATGTAGACAATATCCTGAACGGCACGCTGCTACCAGAAATCGCAGAAAGTGTGCTCGCAAAAATGGCCGAGGGAGCGAGCATCGCTAAGATTAAAGTCACCGCCAACAAGCAAGGGCAGTTTAAGTACGTGATCAAATAAGGACACTGAAATAGCCGTTAAAATCTTTACCAAGACAGCAAGCTATTTACCAGTGGTGATATAAATACTGGTGGCATGTATATTTTAGTTGTCCATAGATTCCTTGGTCAATAAGACATATTTGGTAAAAATAATGGGGAGTATATTCAAACCAGTTAATTTATATGTATCTGCGACAAAAAAATCTGACGTTGATGATGTGTATTTATTGATCGATTTAAACTAGTCCCCGGCTTGAGTTTAGTTTGAGTTCGGCGTGATCAATGCTATGACTAAGACTGAGCAAACGCATTTTTTAAACAATGATCTTTGCCGTAAGGTGAAGCTAGTGTGGTGCTGAAGATGGTATTCAATCTCGTGTCTAATTTGTATTGCTAGGTGCAATACTCAAGATGACACTGACCGTCTCGCCATGGGCTTGCAAGAGAGTATCCGGCAAGCTTATGGTGCACCGCACGTATTACTCTTGAAGTTGATTCAGATCATGAAACCTGCCGACATGTTAGACAAGCTGATGGCCCATCTGGAGAATGGTTGGGGACAAGAGGATCGGCTGCTGCGCTTAACGACGACCAGCAACGGTACCAGCAACACCAACGCCCCACTATTAGCAGAATCCTTCAAAGGGGTAGAAAGCCTCAATGACGGATTCCGCTTCGAGATCACCGCACTTTCCACCGATGCCCATATCGAATTAAAAACCTTACTAGGCCAACCCGTCCTGCTAGAGTTATTAACGGCCAACAGTCGCACTGAGTTGCGTCCCTTTCACGGACATATCACTAGCTTAGAAACGGTAGGCAGCAACGGCGGTCTGGCACGTTACCGCCTCATCGTAGAACCCTGGACTGCCATGCTAGCGATGGGACGAGACAGCACCACCTACCAAGACATGACGGTGTTCCAGATACTCGACAGCGTCTTTCAAGACTACCAAGGCCAAGGCACACTCAGCCCGCAATGGCGGCTAGAGATTGCCGACACCACGATCTACCCCAAACGCTCCCTCACCACCCAATATCAAGAAAGTGATCTCGCTTTTATTCAGCGCCTGCTGCTTGAAGAAGGTCTCTTCACCTGGATAGAGCATCAAGGTGACGCCACCAGTCCCACCCTAGGCAGCCACACCTTAGTGATTGCCGACCACAACGGCGCCTTTCAGCCCAACGTGCAGGCCCAGATTGACTACACTCAACCCGGCGCCATGATGCGTCGCGACAGCATCGACCGCTGGCGCAGCCTACGCCGCTGGCAGACCAACGGCATCGAACTCCAAAGCTGGGACTACCGGCAAATCAACACCCGTCCTATACAATCGCACAGCGCCAATGGCAATAACGACGGCAGCGATGGCAACATGCCACTGGTATCCCAAGACACCCCTGGTAGTTACAGCTACGAAAGCAGAGAGCAAGGGCAACGTATCGCCAATAACCAGCGACAAGCCCTAGAAGCCCATAACAAATTATTGATCGGCGCAGGCACCGTGCGCACCTTATCGCCAGGAACCCGCTTCACCCTCAATGGACAAAGCGCCGCTGAATGGGACCAAAGCGACGATGACCGCAACTTCGTCCTCCTCAGAGTCGTCCACCAAGCCCACAACAACCTCAGCGCCGACCTGCAAGCCCACGTCGCCCAAAGTCTCGGCTTGCCACATCAGGATGTTGATATCGACACCGATGTCGATGCCGATGCTAATACTGATACTAATACCGATATCCAAGCCCTCAGGCTCTTCCATAATCTCACCAACGCAGATCAGCAAAAAGGCGAGCGTGTTCTCTACCGCAACCGCATCGACGCCATTCGCAGCAACCTACCGTATCGCCCCCTAGGCACCGACGCCCACGGCAAACGCCTGCACCCCAAGCCCACCGTACAAGGCCAGCAAACCGCCCTTGTCGTAGGCCCCCAAGGCGACGTCATTCATACTGATCGCGACCACCGCATCAAAGTCCAGTTTCACTGGATGCGAGGCGGTAGTCATGGAAGCAACAGTCACAGCCGGCTTCAGCACCCCCATCCCGACGGACACACCGGCGCCCCCGCCAATGACCACGCAGGCACCTGGGTCAGAGTCGCCGCCACGCTCGCCCCCATCGCCGGTGCCAACTGGGGCAGTCACACTATCCCCCGGATTGGACAAGAAGTCCTGATTGATTTTATTGAAGGCGACATTGACCGCCCGCTGGTAATCGGCACGCTGTATAACGGCCAAGGCCAAGCCGACGCCCAATACAACCAACAAGCCCAAGGCACCGGCAGCGCCACTGGCAACGCCCCCGCCTGGTTCCCCGGACAAACCGACGACGGCAACCATCACAACAACAACAACAACAATAACAATAACGGCCACGCCCACCCAGCCAGCCTCTCCGGCATTAAAACCCAAGCCATGAGCGCCAGCCAGCAAGGCACCGGCAGCTACAACCAACTCGTCTTCGACGACAGTCCCAATGAAAGCAGAACCAGCCTCCAAAGTCACGCCAATCCTCATGAAGGCAGCAGCGAACTCAACCTAGGCCACCTACGCCACCAGACCGACAACCAACGGCTCAGCACCGTCGGTTTTGGCGCCGAACTTAAAACCCAGCACAGCGCCGCCCTCAGAGCAGGGCAAGGTCTCCTCCTCAGCACCGACGCCAGAGTCAACGCCAGCAGCAGTCAACTCGACAGCAAAGAAGCCCAAGCCCAAGCCCAAAGCAGCCACACCCTGCAACAAAGCCTCGCCCACACCGCACAGCAACACAACGCCAAGTTAAAAGACGACCAACAACAAGACGAACCCGCACCCGACAAACTCCCCGCCATTGAGCAACAAGCCCACACCCTCAAAGTTCTTCAAGCGACGCAGGGCAGTAGCGACAGCAACGCAGACAACGGCGGTCAAGGCAACGTCACCGCCTACAGCGAACCCCACCTGCAACTCAGCAGTCCCGCGGGCATTGCCGCCGTCACCCCCGCCGATGTCATCCTTAGCAGCGGCCACACCAGCAGCCTCACCGCCAGCCAAGACATCAACTTCGCCGTCCAGGGACAGCACATTCACGCCGTCAAAGCTGGCATCAGCCTCTTCACCTACGGCAAGATCAATAAAACCAACACCGACAAACCTAATCAAGAAACGGGCATCCGTCTGCACGCCGCCACGGGCAAGGTCAGCAGCCAAAGTCAAAGCGCAGAAACCAAGCTCACGGCCGACAAAGCGATCCAAGTCAACAGCATCAGCAGCAGCATCACGATTGCCGCCCCTGAGCATGTACTCCTTACAGCACAAGGGGCGTACATCAAACTAGAAGGCGGCAACATCATGGTGCACGGGCCAGGGACGATGACGTTTAAGGCGAGTGCAAAGGAATTGGCTGGGCCGGGGAGT
>JANXTO010000017.1 GCA_025352365.1 Undibacterium sp.
TTATGAACACCGCGAAGAAAAAGTGAACGGTACTACAGTAGAAGTCGAGGGCAAACGTAAGACCAATTCGGTAGCTGGTTCTTATGTGTTTAAGCAAGATGCTCATCTTGCTAGTGCTAGCGTGCGTTACGACGACAGTTCACAATATGGCTCTAAAGCGACAGGCAGTATCGCTTATGGCTATCGCTTAACCAATGCGTTGCGACTCAACGCAAGTTACGGCACCAGCTTCCGTGCACCGACTTTTAATGAATTGTATTACCCAAGTTATGGCATTGCGACTAACAAACCAGAACAGGCGAAAAATGCCGAGATCGGGATGTTCTACGAAGATGATATGACGCAGTTCAGCGCCGTGTATTACTCCAATAAAGTGACAGATTTACTGGTGTATGCCAATGTTTGTCCGGTCCAACAATCGACACATCAGTATGGTTGCGCTTATAACGTCAACAAGGCAACTTTGTCTGGTTTAACTTTAGGCGGCTCTACTCATCTGGGTGATCTGACATTGCGCGGATCATTGGATTTGCAAGATCCAAAAGATGATACAACTGGTTTGCGTCTGGCGCGCCGTGCTAAGCAACACGGTAGTCTGGCAGCTGAATACGCATTGGGTAAAACCAAATTGGGCGTAGAAACGCTATTCTCTGGCCAGCGTTTTGATGATGTGGCGAACAAAAAAGTGTTAGCCGGTTATAGCTTGCTAAACCTGTACGCCACTTATGATGTCGCTAACAACTGGTCTGTGATTGGCCGCTGGAACAACGCGCTGAACAAAGATTATGAACTCGCTAAAAATTATGCAACAGCAGGTTCTAATGTATTTGTTGGCGTGAATTACGGTTTTAAGTAAATCTACATTCAGCCCAAATTAAGTTAAATTTAAGCGTGGAATAAATTGATTTTCCCTTGCCCATTTTTTGCTAGCAGAAGATCGGCAAGGAGTTTAAATAGGGTGTGCAGCTTGATGTACAGCTCGATATGCAACTTATGCCAACACGGCAAATTGTGACAGATTTTTCCTGTCGATTTCTTCCATAAGGCTGACCGTGACTCTTGCTACTTCTTCCGGCTCCGGCATTGTTTCCTCAGCGATTACCAATAAACAGCCTAATTCCTGGCGCGCCTCACGCATCATTGGTATTTTAATTTTTTTGTCGCTCACCAGCATCGCTATAGCTTGTGTGACTGGCTCAGTCTCACTGTCTTTTTCAGAATTATTCCATGGCTTGCTAGAACTATTGAACGGCAAGCCTTCAACCCTTGCAGCGACTTTATTAGAGCTGCGTTTAAGCCGTGCGATGCTTGGGTTTGTTACCGGCGCGACCTTGGCTTTGGCCGGTGTACTGATGCAAGCCTTGCTGCGTAACCCTCTGGCTGATCCTTACGTACTGGGTATTTCAGGTGGCGCATCGGTTGGCGCATTGACTGTTATGTTGTTGATCGGTATGAGCTGGTTAGTCGATTTGGCCGCGTTTAGTGGTGCGATTGCTGTCGCGGCTTTGCTGTTTCTTTTAGCGTATCGTGATCTGCGCGGCAGTGGTAGTTCTGACGGTAGTGCGCCATTGTTATTACTGACGGGAGTGATCGTTCAGGCTGGTTGTGGTGCCGTGATTACCTTGATGCTGTCCATCGCGCCAGATAGCCGTTTGCGCGGTATGGTGTTTTGGATGATCGGTGATTTGTCCAATGCCGACGCACGCGTTTTCCCATGGGTGATCTGGATTGTCGTCTTGTTATTTGCCTTGCGTATGGCAAGGGCAATTAATGTGGCCGCCATGCATGCAGATAACGCCATGACCTTGGGCATCAATATCGGAAAATTACGCCAGGCCTTATTTTTTTGTGCGGCTTTGTTGACCGCCAGCGCAGTCAGCAGCGCCGGTAGCATTGGATTTGTCGGATTGATTATTCCGCATGCCTGCCGTTTTGCGTGGGGCGCAGATCATCGCTTATTGATTCCTGCTGCGAGTCTGGCGGGCGGTAGTTTTTTAGTCCTGGCTGATACCTTGGCACGTACAGTGGTCGCGCCCCAGCAATTACCAGTTGGCGTGATCACGGCCATTATTGGCGTGCCGCTATTTTTGCTGCAACTGCATCAGTTAAGAAAGCAGGTACGCTGATGAATGCAGCTCTCCAAGCAGTACAAACATTATTAAGTACAACCAATTTGCATCTATCTGTCGGCAAACGCACGCTGGTAACGGAGTTGCAATGGCAAGTCAATACTGGTGAATGCTGGTGCATCATCGGACGTAACGGCGCGGGTAAGAGTAGCTTGTTGCGTACCTTGGCAGGCATGCGCGCCATCGAGCAGGGCAATGTCGTAATTAAAAATAAAAAAATCCAGCAATGGTCACTCACAGACTTAGCGAAAGAACGTTCTTTTCTGCCGCAGGGCAGGGTAGATGCCTTTGGCTATAGCGCTATCGAAACCGTATTGAGCGCCCGCCATCCATATCATGATGCGCATTATTGGGAGTCGTCGGATGATCTGACATGGGCGCATCAAGCTCTACAGGCACTCGATGTTGCGGACATGGCAGAACGCGATGTACGCAGCTTGTCCGGTGGTGAGCGGCAACGTGTGGCGATCGCTGCTTTACTGGCGCAAGATGCTAATTTAATGCTGTTAGATGAACCCGCCAATGCGCTGGATTTGGCACATCAGGTCAGCGTGATGCAATTATTTTCTCGCTTATGTCAGGAGCAAAATAAGGCGGTCGTGATGGTCAGCCATGATCTTAATCTGGCACATCGGGTCGCCACTCACGCCTTGTTGTTGATGGGTGA
This sequence comes from Undibacterium sp., assembly GCA_025352365.1. Classification (GTDB taxonomy): domain Bacteria; phylum Pseudomonadota; class Gammaproteobacteria; order Burkholderiales; family Burkholderiaceae_D; genus Undibacterium. The sequence goes on from JANXTO010000017.1 coordinate 2,797, forward strand.
CGGACGCTGGCTGGCTGGTGCCGTCGATGATGTGATGACCTCCGACAAACTCAGTCTTTGTCTCGGTCATCCACTGGAATTAGTACAGCATGGTGAGCAAACTATTTTTTTACCGGGGCACTAAATCATGACTCAAGAAAATAACACGCTGGAAGACAATATCAACACCCGTCATCGACGCCGTATGCAGCGTAAAAAAGAGTTGATGGATCAAAAGATCGATACCGCACAGCGCAAGACTGGCGTCGTAGTGATTAATGCCGGGAATGGCAAGGGCAAAAGCTCTAGCGGTTTTGGCATGGTGATGCGTGCGATGGGGCATGGCATGCAAGTCGGCGTGGTGCAATTTATTAAAGGTGCTATGTCGACTGGCGAAGAGATTTTCTTACGTCGTTTTCCAGAAGAAGTCAGTTTCCATGCCATGGGCGAAGGCTATACCTGGGAGACCCAAAACCGCGAGCGCGATATAAAAAAAGCCCAGCTTGCCTGGAAAAAAGCCCAAGAGTTTTTGCGTGATCCCGCAATTGGCATGGTCTTGTTAGATGAGCTGAACATCGCGCTTAAATACCATTATCTCGACGTACAACAAGTGATTGCCGACCTCGATGCTCGTCCAGAAATGCAGCACGTGATCATCACCGGGCGCGGTGCTTTGCCGGAGTTAATTGAAGTCGCCGATACCGTGACCGAGATGCAAGTCGTCAAGCATGCCTTTAAAGATGGCATCGTCGCACAAGCCGGGATTGAGTGGTAGAAATCATATACTCCCCATCTATTTTGATATAAATGGCCAGATGTCCAGTAATTATATGGACAATAAAATATACTGGATATAAGTATATTTATCTGCCTTCATTCTGATCTACATAAATTCCATGACTAAACACACCACTTCCGCTCGCGTTGTCCTCATCTCCGCTATCGCTTCTGGTCAAGGCAAAACCACGGTAACAGCGGCATTGGCACGTAAGTTGGTGAAGCTGGGGCAGCGGGTGAGGGTGTTTAAAACCGGGCCTGATTTTATCGATCCCATGATGCTGCAACGCGCCAGCGGTGCACCAGTCTTGTCGCTGGATTTATGGATGATCGGCTTGGATGCGTCGCAAGCCATGCTGGCAAAAGCAGCGGCTGAGGTGGACGTGATTTTGATTGAAGGCGTGATGGGTTTGTATGATGGCAATCCCTCTTCAGCCGATTTGGCGCGCGCATTTGGCGTGCCGGTATTGGCGGTAGTGGATGCTTCTGCGATGGCACAGACCGTCGGCGCAGTGGTGATGGGGTTGCGTGATTTTGGCCCGGTGCCAATGGCCGGCGTGATTGCTAATCGGGTAGCATCAGTATGGCATGCCCAGATGGTGGCTGACGCGATGCAAAAAATTCCGGCACCTGCGATGTCCATGCTGGCAAGTCTGCCACGCCAAGAGCAAGCTTTACCCGAGCGTCATTTAGGGTTGGTCTTACCTGATGAAGTCGCACAAATCGAACAAATTTTAGAGGTGCAAGCCGATCAGCTGGTATTGGATTTGGATGCATGGAATGCTTTGCCGCTGACGCAATTTGAGCAAATCATATCGGCTGAAAATACACCATCGCTTTTAAAAGGCAAGACCATCGCCATCGCTCGCGATGCTACTTTTGCATTTATCTACCCTGCCAATCTAGCGTGTCTGCAAGCCTTGGGGGCAGAGATTAAATTCTTCTCGCCTCTGGCAAATCAATCCGTACCGCCAGATGCAGATGCGGTATACCTGCCTGGCGGCTATCCTGAACTGCATGCAGAAACCTTGAGTCAAGCTGAGCAATGGCAAACGTCGATACGCGCCGCGCATGCGCAAGGAATGCCAATACTCGCGGAATGCGGCGGCATGATGGCACTGACCGATAAGCTTATTTATCAGACGAGTCAAGTAGTGAACGATCAGCCAAATAGTCCGCAAAATACCGTACAAAAAAACACTTGGAACATGGCAGGCATCATCCGCGGTCAGGTTGTTATGCAAAAACGCTTAGCGGCCTTGGGCGCGCAAGCATGGGTGAGTAAGTATGGTGAATTACGTGGGCATACTTTTCATTATTCACGCTTTGAGACTGGCTTAGTGCCTGCTCACCACACGATAAAGCATGCAAATCAAGAAGCGGGTGAGGCAATTTATCGTGACGGTCATTTATATGCTTCTTATTTTCACGCTTACTTCCCATCAAATCCGGTCGCCGTTGCCCATCTGTTTTTAGGAGAGCTGATATGACGCGCACTCTGGTTTTTGGCGGTGCCCGTTCGGGTAAAAGTGCTTATGCCGAACGCCTGGCAAGTGCTTCTGGTAAATCGGTAATTTATCTCGCCACTGCACAGGCGGGCGATGCCGAAATGCAGAGCAGGATCGCACACCATCAGGTACAGCGCCCGGCTGAATGGGTGACGGTGGAACAAGCTTTATTACTAGCCGCTGCGATTAATCGGCACAGCACAGCAGAGAATCTCATTCTGGTAGATTGCCTGACCCTGTGGTTATCGAATTTATTATTTGCCGAGCAGATCGATTATCCTGATGTCGGCAAAATTACGCCGCCGGATATCTTTACCGAGCAGCGTAGCTTGTTTTTAAACACCTTGGAAACTTGCGCCGGAGATGTGATCATGGTCTCTAACGAAGTTGGTATGGGCATCATTCCCCAAGGCGCCATTTCGCGTTGGTTTGTTGATGAGGCAGGGCGCTTGAATCAAGCAGTAGCCGCGCGGTGCGAAGAAGTGACCTGGGTTGCTGCAGGTTTGCCGCTGCATTTAAAATCTGCCAATTAAATCCTACTCTTGAAGCTGATATCAGCCATAGCACCCATACACCTATAAGACCAACATCATGTTAATGCTGACCTCTAGTTTGGTTTTACTTTGCGTTGCGCTAGGCCTCGCGTTGGATACCTGGTTGGGAGAGGTGCGGCGCTGGCATCCACTGGTGGGGTTTGGCAACCTGGCAAACCTGTTTGAATCTTACCTGAATCGTCCCAACGCCAATCGACTAATCGGTGGCCTAGCGTGGTGTTTGGTCGTCTTGCCGATCGTTGGCCTGACGCAGGTATTGCTCATCTGGTGTACGCACTTCAACCTTTGGGTGGCTGTGGCGGCGCATACCGTCTTGCTGTATTTATGCATAGGCTT
>JANXTO010000021.1 GCA_025352365.1 Undibacterium sp.
TCTCTCGCAATCTGATCCCACTATCTTGCGTACTGTCGCATCCCGGTAGCGCCATGCAGCGTGATTGCTTACAGTCACTCTACGCAATCCGTTATGACTACCGACAGAGCATCAGAGGAGAACAAAATGAACAAATCAGAATATATGAATGCCCTCAAGCAATCAATGGATGGCTTACCTACAGCAGTAGTGGAAGAAACCATGTGGGCTTACGAGAGCAAATTTATTGACGCTTTAATGGCGGGTCGCAGCGAAGAACAGGTTGCTGCCAGTTTGCCTTCGCCACAATTGGTCGCTGCACAACAACGCAGTAAAGCGCGCCTGGATGCGTTTAAGCATCGCGCTAGCCCGGCTAATCTGGCGGCTTTGCTGGTGGCTTTGTTAGGTGTGATGGTGTTTAACTTATTTATGATTATTCCGGCGATCGTGTATGTCAGCATGCTCGTGGCAGCCTACGTCACTTCATTAAGTTTCTACGTTGCTGGCATTGCGATTGCAGCAGGTGGTATGTCCGGCGTAGAGCATTTTAAATTTGACATGCCGTCGCACAACCATCATGTGGTGATCATAGATGACCATGATCTCAAATTCCATGGTCGTAACAATGTCACCGTCGATATCACACCAGTCGGAATTAATATTGAAGATGGTGATACTGAGTCGTCTGATTCTGTAGAGCCGTTGGCTTCCACCAGTTCTAAAACAACTACCAATAATCCAGTCAATAGCGCCTCCAGCGTTGTAGCGAATAGCGCATCTAGTGCTGTAGCCAGCAACACTCTCGGTGCAAGCACCATCGCAATAGAAAGCAAGGCTAAGCAAGGCGGTATTCAAGTCAATGTTGACAATGGTTTGAATCGATACCATGTCTTGCAAGGTATTGGCTTTCTGCTCGGTGGCATTGCCTTATTCATGCTATGTCTGTTCATGACGAAATACACCTTCATCGGCTTCAAAAATTACTTGCAATGGAATATGTCGCTGCTGCGCTTGCCTACTCACGCTAATGCCTAAGAACCTAGCCTAAAACATCAATTTAATTTTTGCGCCCACGTTATTTGTTTATTTATTTGCAGGAGAAAATCATGAGAAATATCATCAAAACAGGTCTGGGCATGTTGTTGCTCGCCATCGTTTTAATCGGCTTAAGCGCGGTCGTAATGCGGGCGCATGCAGCATCCGTATCACTAGTGATATCAGCTTCGTCAGCCGCATCAGTTACATCATCTGCCGCCAATAGCGAGGTGCGACCTGTTGATGCTTCCATCGTCAATATCGTGATGAACGGGCCGATTGATCTAGTGCTGAAACAATCGGCAGTGCCTGAGTTGATGGTGCATGGCGAACCTAATATGTTGTCTCGCGTGACGACCAGAATCGAAGGCAATACTTTGTATATAGGCACCCGTGGCATGTTCATCGTGATCCGTCAGCCCTTGCGTATAGAGATGGCGCTACCTGCGCTAGAAAAATTGCAAATGCAGGGCAGTGGTGATGCCATGATCAAAGGCTTTCATGGAAGACAGTTTGAAACCATCTTGCGTGGCTCGGGCAACCTCCAGTTTGAGGGCGATTATCAGCAAGTACTGGCCAATGCGGTTGGCAGCGGCGATGTCAATCTGGTTTTACCTAATAGCGACAATATTGAACTGACCGCTATGGGGTCTGGCAACATCAATCTAAAAGGTCAAACTAAACTATTGACGGCAAAAATGAGTGGGTCGGGCAATCTCGACGCCGTGGCTTTACGCGCAAATCTAGCGGTACTCAATGCCAGTGGCTCTTCTGACGCAAAGATCACCGCAACGCAAGAAGTCAAAGTGCGTCTCAGCGGTAGCGGCGACGCTAGAATTTACGGCAATCCTACTAAACGTACAGTACAGAGCTCTGGCTTGGGAGAAGTTAACTGGCAATGAGTTGTGCACTCCAGACTGACATAAAACTGCCCCAGCTAAGTTGCCGCTCCTGGTTGCTTCGCCGGGGGCAGTTTTGTGTCTGCTCTAAAGCGCTGATTTTGTCGCACCGCAACCACTTATTATTAAATTTTATTCTGATAAAAATAATTTTCAAAGAATAAAAGTCAGTTTCGTTGATATGATCCTGTTTAATATTCTTCCGTGGCCGCTTGGTAGTGAAACTCTATTTACGCACGACAATTTTCTGCAATAATCATTCCGCATTTGTAAAATAAGTTTCATCAGCGGTGCGGACTGTCTGCAGATCACCTTCAGGCATGCCGGTTTTTTACTCAACTTGACCGATCCAGAATCATGACTGCTATTCAAAGTAAGTGCTTGACCTTGTTGCTTGTTGCGTTTTGCTCCATCAGTGGTATTGGTGCCGCCAATGCCCAGGAAAATCCTATGCTGTTCCTCAGCCGTGCTAATGCCACCGTAGCAAAAGCAGCTGGATTAAACAATCGCTGGGAAGGTCCAGTAGACGGTCCCAAATTACTCAAGAAAAAGAAAATTGTCTTTGTCGCCGCCGATCTAAGCGACCCGGGTATCGTTGGCGTTTTTAATGGTATTAAAGAGGCGGTTAAAGGCGCTGACTGGGAACTTTTATATATCGATTGCAGGGGTCGATGCAACCAAGGCGCTGCGATTGTAAGTCAGGCGCTGGACATGTCACCGAACGGCATTATTTTGGCAGGTGTAGACGCGACTAGCCAGGCTAAAGGTTTAGCTGCCGCAGCCAAAGCAAAAGTACCGGTCGTTGGCTGGCATTCTATGGTCAAGAGCGGTCCCTCCGAGGGCATGTTCACCAACATCACTTCTAATCCCAAAGAATCGGCACAAATTGCGGCTTTGTATGGCGTAGTTGAGTCCAACAGCAAGGCGGGGATTGTCGTTTTTTCAGATATGTCCAGTCCGTACACGGCTGCCAAATCCAATGCGATTATTGAAGTCATCAAGCAATGCGAAAATTGCCGTTTGCTAAGCGTAGAAGATGTGCCGGTAGCGGAGGCTTATACCAAGATGTCCAAAGTTGTTGAGAGCGTAGAGAAAAAGTTCGGTGCTAAATGGACGCATGTAATTGGTGTAAATGACGTGTATTTTGATTTGTTGGAAAAACCAAGTATCGCGGCTCTGCTCGGCGGTAATAAAGTGATCGGTCTGTCGGCAGGCGACGGTTCTAATAGCGCCTTCAAGCGCATCCGTGCGAATGCCTTACAAATTGGCACTGTGCCAGAGCCGTTATCTTTACATGGCTGGCAGTTGGTCGATGAAATGAACCGTGCTTTTTCAGGGGTCGCCCCTAGCGGTTACGTCACTCCAGTACATTTGGTCACGAATCAAAATATTGCCTATGACGGTGGCCCAAAAAACATGTTTGACCCAGAAAATGATTATCGCAATCAGTACCTAAAAATTTGGGCTAAATAAACGCTATAGATATTGAGAAAGCAGCTGCACTAGAAATCAGCAGCAAATCAGCAGCAAATCAGCAGCAAATAATCGTAAGCTTCATGACAAAACAAAGGGTGAGTGGGAAACCATTCACCCTTTGTTTTTTGTTTTGCGGTTCTTAGCCTTTACAATGTGCTGATTCATAAAAGATGGAAGCAGTATGCAGACAGGTGCGCAAACAAGCATAAAAACCAATGTAAAAACCAGCGTAAAAACTGCCAAGCGTAAGGTAGTCATTATTGGCGGTGGTCCCGCAGGTTTAATGGCGGCAGAAACGGTATCGCAAGCGATTAGTAGCGATGCTATGCAGCTTACTGTTCAGACGGATGTGCAGGTGGATGTGTACGATGCTATGCCCTCAGTCGGGCGCAAGTTTTTACTCGCCGGTAAAGGTGGGATGAACCTCACCCACTCCGAACCCAGCGATGCTTTTTTGGCTCGTTATGGAGATCGCCAACAATATTTAGCTGGCATGTTAGCGAGTTTTGGCGCAGCAGAATTAAGAGTCTGGGCAGAGGCGCTGGGTGTCACTACGTTTATCGGTAGTTCTGGTCGCGTCTTTCCCACCGATATGAAAGCCGCACCACTTTTGCGTGCATGGTTGCATCGCTTACGAACTGCTGGCGTTGGCTTTCATATGCGGCATCGTTGGTTGGGCTGGGATGGTGATGCATTACGTTTTAGTACGCCAGAAGGCGAGCAAACTATACAAGCCGATGCCGTCGTATTGGCATTAGGTGGCGGTAGTTGGGCACGCCTCGGATCAGACGGTGCATGGGTGGCGCCTTTACAGCAGCGAGGTATCGACGTTGCGCCTTTGCAGCCTGCCAATTGTGGTTTTGATGTTGGCTGGTCTGAACACTTTCGACAGCGTTTTGCAGGCCAAGCGCTCATCACTGTAGTAGCGCATTTTGCACAAGATGATGGCACGCCACTCGCACGCCAAGGACAATTTGTCATGACAGAAGGCGGTGTAGAAGGCAGCCTGATTTATGCTTTATCAGCACTGCTACGTAAGCGTATCGCTAGCCAAGGCAAGGCCGTAATGTATCTGGACCTTGCGCCCGGCAAAAGTGCAGAACGCATCATGCAAGAGGTAATGCATCCACGAGGATCTCGCTCGCTCTCTAGCCATTTACAAAGCAAAGTCGGGCTTGATCCTTTAAAGATCGGCTTGCTGCGAGAGTGCCTGACTGCAGAACAATTCCAACAACCTGCCGCGCTAGCAGCAGCGATCAAAGCGCTGCCACTCACCTTACATGCAGCAAGGCCGATTGATGAAGCCATCAGCAGTGCCGGTGGCGTGATGTTTGATGCCCTTAACGATAAGCTGATGTTGCAGAATTTGCCCGGTGTATTTTGTGCAGGCGAGATGCTGGATTGGGAGGCACCGACCGGAGGATATTTACTAACAGCCTGTTTTGCCAGCGGCAGGCAGGCCGGTTTGGGAGTGCTTGATTGCTTAGCTAAATTTACTTGAGTCGAGTTGAGCTTTGGCGAAAGATAAAAACATAGCTTACGCCAATCCGTACAACGACATCGTAACGCTTGCTCGCAAAGTACCGTCTTTATTGCTATCAACCGCAGACACAATTTTGTAAAAGTACTCAATAAAATTTAAGTTGCGCTATGGAAAAATTTGGTACAATCAAAATATCAATTTGAATTTTTTCTTTCAACTTCTAATCAATTTCAGCTCTGTTTTTCTAGTCTGTGTTTTGTCATGAATGAGTCCCGTACTAGTCGTCGCTCTAATGTGTCCTGGCGTTCTGCCATCCTGATTTCCCCCGGTAATATTGTTGCCTCCAAAATCCTTAATTTTTCTGGTTCTGGTATTCAGGTGCAATGTGCGCATTTGTTGAAGGACGGACAAATTTATCAAATGATGATGGAAGTGCCGGATCAACGTGACGCCTCGCAACGGACTCAGGTTATTTGTAAAGCGACCTGCCTTTACAGCATTTTAAGCGGCAGTGAATATCGTGCCGGTATGAAGTATTTTGATGTGCCCGCACAACATCAGGCTCTGCTCAATAGCTGGGGTGGCAAAGTCGCCGTGACGATGGAGTAAGTATTTTTTTGCTGGATTCCTTGCTATCAACATCTTCTTAAGCACCCCCGCAATATCACATCGCCACACCCGCACAAGCATCCTTGTGCGGCCTATGTTATAAATTGATCTGTCCCGTTTGAACTTTACGCTCATGTCCACAGATCAAGCTCTTCCCGAAACCGTACAACGCGTTGCCGGTTTACTCCAACATTTAGGTCATGACCAAACCATTGTCATGCTGCCAGCCAGCGGCAAAACCTCGGCCGAAGCAGCCGCCGGTTTGGGTTGCAGTGTTGCTGAAATCGCTAAGTCGATTGTATTCCGCCGTTTGTCGGATGATGCTGCCGTGATGGTCGTTGCCAGTGGCAGCAACCGCGTTGATGAGAGCAAAGTTGCCGCGATTGTCGGCGCACTGGGCAAAGCCGATGCGAGGTTTGTAAAAGAAAAAATCGGTTATGCCATCGGTGGCGTTTGTCCTATCGGTCATCTGGAAAAAACATTGGTCTTGATCGACCAGGACTTGATGCAATACGATGCAGTGTGGGCGGCGGCTGGACATCCGCATGCCGTCTTTAAACTCACCCCAACGCAATTAATCGCCATGACCCAAGCGCCATTGGCAGACATCGCATTGAGAACATCTTTATGAGTAATTTATGAGTAATGGAAATAATCTTAACAGCGGCACAAGCAAAAACGTTTTATACGATTACGACCCTGAAAACAGTGTCGGCGATGTGCCCTCACCTTGTATTGGTATTTGCAAAATGGATCAGGTCAACGGCTGGTGTGCCGGATGTTTTCGGACCATACCGGAACTGACTGGCTGGAGCACCGCCAGCAACGACATTAAGCGCCAAATCTGGATACAGGTGAAAGAACGGATGTTTGTTTAGAAATGACATAGAACTTATGTAAAACCGCCTCGCCAACGTTGCAGCGATTCGCCGGAACAATTTTGCACAAGTCCTAATAAAAAGTAGTTCAATTCCGCAGCGTTCAGACAGAAGCTTTATGCCAGCCATAATGAATACTCAGACAGCAATGTCGACCTCAATTCCGTCGAGAAGTGCGGTTAGCTTGCAATTGCCAGCGGGGGTACAAGTTTTTGAGCGCGGCTGGCTCTCGTCCAACAATATTCTTTTGGTAGACGAACACACGACCGCCTTGGTTGACAGCGGTTATCTGACGCATGCCGGTCAAACCCTGGCACTAGTGCAGCATGCGCTGCAAGGGCGTCCGTTGGATTTGCTGATCAATACCCACCTGCATTCAGATCATTGTGGTGGTAACGCCATCCTCCAACAGACTTACGCTTGCCGCACGCTGATCCCGGTGGCTGATGCGCCGGCGGTTGCAGTGTGGGATGAAGATGTGTTGACGTACCAAGCGACCGGGCAACGTTGTCAGCAATTTAGTTTTGATGCGAGTTTGTCGCCGGGTCAGCAGATGACTTTGGCCGGTTTGCGATGGCAAGTATTGGCGGCACCCGGCCATGATCCGCATTCGCTGATGCTGTATTGCGCCAGCGAGGCAATGTTGATTTCTGCCGACGCCTTATGGCAAAACGGTTTTGGTGTCATCTTTCCCGAACTGGAGGGCGAGTCTGGTTTTGCTGAGCAAGCAGCAGTCTTGCAGATGATCAGTGAGCTGGAGGTACGCATCGTTATTCCAGGCCACGGCGCACCATTTACCGATGTTGCTGCGGCGCTTGAACGTGCCCGTAGTCGGCTCGATTATCTGGCGGCTGATCCCAAACGCAATGCCCGCAATGCCTTAAAGGTGATGATAGCGTTTCAGTTACTAGAGATGCAGCAGCTACCTGTCAGCGCCATCCGGCAATCGCTGACGCAAAACCGCATCATGCGAGCATCGTCGCAGATCGTTGATGAAGCTGTAGAGCCCTTAATGAACTCCTTGCTTGCTGACTTAATTAAATCTGGTGTCGCCAGATTGCAGGACGATGTGCTGGTAAGTACCCGCTAACATAATTTATTGATTCGGCAATTCAATGTGCGGGCTCAATTTGATACTCACTTCGTCGCTCCTGCGAAGGCAGGAATGACGTATTTTAAGAGTTGCCGGAGTAACAGCAACACTCAACAAAGCCGTTGATTTGAATCCAAACGTGGTTTTACTGCGAATAAAGTCATACCCATCTTCTAGGAGCTACTGTGGCAGCTTGGCTAAAACTCATTATTTCTATAGCGACGGTACTAATTCTGTTCGGCGTTATCGCTGCCTGTTCACCGGTGCGTACTATCAATGCGCTGACACCAAGCTCGTCGTATAGCAAAGTTGCCGATATTGCTTACGGCACCGACCCGCGACAAAAGATGGATATTTACACGCCTACCGGCATTTCCCCTGCATCGTCTAGCAATGCCAATACCACGCCCAAGGCTTCATGGCCGGTCGTGGTGTTTTTTTATGGAGGCACCTGGAATTCTGGCTCGCGTGCTGACTATCTGTTCGTGGCAGAAGCGTTGACCTCACGCGGCATTCTTTGTGTGTTGGCAGATTACCGTTTGTATCCGCAAGTCCGGTATCCGGCATTTTTGCAAGACGGCGCATTAGCCATGGCGTATGTGAGTAAAGAAATCCAGCGTTACGGCGGTGATCCCAAGCGCCTATTCGTGATGGGGCACAGCGCCGGTGCCTACAACGCGGCGATGATCGCGCTAGATCCGCGCTGGTTGGCGGCGGTCGGCATGCAGCCTTCGGCCTTGCGTGGCTGGATCGGTCTGGCCGGACCGTATGACTTTATTCCCATCACCAATGAAGAAGCGAAGCCGGTATTTTTGTATCCCAATACACCCGCCGATTCGCAGCCGATTAACCACGTCAGCAGCAGTTCGATACCGAGTTTATTGATCGCGCCAGTGGACGATAAATTGGTGAATCCCATCCGTAACACGACCGGACTCGCTAACAAATTACGTGCTGCCGGTGTGCCAGTGCAGGAATTTCATTTTGATAAAACCAGCCATGTGAGCCTGATCGGCAGCATGTCCTGGCCACTGCGAGGCCTGGCGCCGACCTTGGACACCGTCAGCCAATTTGTATTGACGGACGCCGGACGTCAGCCTGAATCTCCGTCTGAATCTCAGGCAGTGAAGTAACTTAAGAGTTGGTAATTAAATAAATACTCCACCCCAGTAATTTTTAATCGTCCAATAATTATATGGACAATAAGGCATATTTATACTTAAAAATAGGGGAGTATATGGTTTTTCTCCGTATGCATGTCGCTACACTTAGTTGCCCAAGGGTGCCAATAAGGCCTGCAAATCTTTCACAGTAAACTTCGGTGCCAGAGCAGCATCACTGCCTAAGATGCCTTCCGCCAGCGCTGCTTTACGCACTTGTAAGTCGAGTATGCGTTCTTCTATGCTGCCTTCGACCACCAAT
>JANXTO010000068.1 GCA_025352365.1 Undibacterium sp.
GCATCTGCCTCGCCGTATTCTCTGTGAATTTCCATACCGGCTTTTTTTGCGATATGAATCATCGTCTGGTTGGACGACAGGCAATGCATATACAAAGTGTCGACATCGGCATTGCGGCAATGGATCGCGCCACGTTCAAATAATTTGACACCAACGCCTTTGCCGCGAGCATTTTCAGATACAGAGACGCCAAATTCTGCGACTTTATCTTTGTCGCTTACTTCGTCCTCTTTCTCGCGGGGTGCAAAAGCCAAATGACCTACGCCGACTAAGCGAAAATGTGCGCTGACAACGCCAAATACCTTGTCTCGTGAAAAATCGATGCCCTGGACATATTTTGTAATCATTTCGTCTGGCAAGTAGGTACCAAAGCGCAGCAGACGATCGCTCTCTTTTAACGCAAGAAAGTGTCGCAATATGCGGCGCCTGTCTTTTTCGGATAACTCTTTTACAAAAACGCTAGATTTAGCTGCTGGTTTAGGCGACGGAGGCTTGCCTTTTTTGTTTGCAGGGAAAATATCAGAGGCGTTCATGGTTGTCCTTCTACAAACAAATTTGTGCGGCGCACAATAATTGATTAATTGTAGGTGAGGTTTAAAGTTTATTCCAGAAAATCGCAGGCAGTAGAGTATTTATACTGTGCTACGCAGCATCGCCAGAGCCTGTTATCGCGCAATGGGTTCTCTGCTTAACAGATGGACGTATTGCTATTAAAGGGATTAGTGAGCGATATTGTTAGGATTTTCGGCCTGAAATTGCTCTTTAAACTGACGTACAGCATCAACCCTGGCTTGTCGTATTGCCAGCGCAATTTGCTGAGATTGTCCGGGCAGATTTTTCGCCGTGACTTGTTGCGCAATCGCGCCGGACTGCACTTGCTGTGCTGCAGCCAGTGCCTGTGCCAGATATTCTGATTGCGGAAAGCGGATATCAGGCAAATCAGCCCGGCCAAAACAGTCAGATTTTGCCGCGCATAATAAATCCAGAAAACGTTGTGGCTTGCGGAATGCGTCGCTACGCTCTAATAAGCTGATGATAGTGTCGGGGCGTAATTCAAAAGCACGCCCGATATTACCGTGATCCCGTGCTGCCATGATGGCCAGATCGCGGCAATCAGTCGGTATTTTCAATCTCTGACAAACGGCTTCTACCAGATCAATACCGCGTTGTTCATGTCCATAATGACGTGGCCACTGATCTGGCGGCGTGGTGCCTTTACCCAAATCATGCATCAGCGCGGCAAAGCGAACCGGTAAGGAGTACGACTCGCTAGCAGCATAATCAACTACCATCATCACATGCACGCCGGTATCGATTTCTGGATGATGTTTGGGTGGCTGTGGCACGCCCCAGAGAGCATTTAATTCAGGCAGAATCCGCGCCAAGGCGCCGCATTCCCGCAGTACTTCAAACATGCGTGAGGGACGCTGCTCCATCAAACCCCGTGATAATTCTTGCCATACCCGTTCCGGCACTAAGGCATCCACTTCGCCAGCCGCTACCATCTGCTGCATCAACAACATGGTCTCTGGCGCGACGCTAAAGGCATTCGGATCAACCGAGAACCTCGCCGCAAAACGTGCCAGGCGCAAGATGCGTACCGGGTCTTCTGCAAATGCGGCGGACACATGCCGGAAGATACGTTGCTGTAAATCGGTTTGTCCATTGAAGGGGTCAATAATATTGCCTGCTTCGTCCTGAGCCATGGCATTAATGGTCAGGTCGCGCCGGATTAAATCTTCGTCCAGCGTCACGTTGGCATCGGTGTGGAATACAAAGCCTTTATAACCAGGCGCAGTCTTGCGCTCTGTGCGCGCGAGGGCGTATTCGTCGTGAGTCTTAGGGTGTAAAAAAACAGGAAAATCTTTTCCAACCGGCGTGTAGCCTTGCGCCAGCATATCGGCTGGCGTGGCACCTACCACAACATAGTCGCGATCTTGCACTGGCAAGCCGAGTAAGCGATCTCTTACTGCGCCGCCGACGATATAGGATTTCATACAATGATTGTAGATTTAAGGAGTGCAGATTCAATTTAAGAAAAATTAGCCGGTACTTGATAATTGATACTTGTCCGGCTGGCTTCAGCAAATTTATTTAAACTTGCTTACTCTGCAGGCTTGTTGGGCTTGGGTTCATCAGAAGGAATTTCTTCTGCTTCCGTCAGCGCTTCTTGCATCCATTGTGCTACTGCGGGATGTGCTTCTATCCGCTCGGCATAAGCTTGCAAAGCCGGTGCCAGCGATACTGCGTAAGTTTTAAAGCGCATCACTACTGGCACAAAGTAGGCATCTGCTATCGAAAAATCTCCAAACAGATACGCATGCGCGCCGTATTTTGCAAGGCAGTCTTCCCAAATTTCTGAGATGCGGCCAATATCTGCCTGCGACCCCGCAGTGCGCCCCGCGCCTGGCGCAAACGCTTTAATATTCATCGGCATTTCTTTGCGCAACGCACTAAAGCCAGAGTGCATTTCTGCACAAACGCTACGAGCCATTGCTCGTGCTGCGACGTCTTCAGGCCACAAATTCAGAAGTGGAAACTGCTCGGCCAGAAACTCACAAATAGCCAGAGAGTCCCATACCGTAATATCCTTGGCCAATAGTACAGGGACGCGACCTGCCAGTGAGTATTCTGCGATTTGTGCAGTCGTGTCCGGCATATCCAGCAAAATCCGAATCTCTTCAAACGGAATGCCAAATGCTTTCATCGCGACCCAGGGGCGCATCGACCAGGACGAATAATTTTTATTACCGATGACTAGTTGCAGAGGTATTTTTTTATCCCCAGAGAAGATGGCAGCGAGTGTGGTCTCTAGTTCTGTATCTTGCATAATATGGTCAAAGAATAATGTGTGGAAAAGTTTGGATATCGGATATTTTTAAAAAAACTCAGGATAACTTAAGGTAAATCAGAGTCCGTCGCAGACATACCTTTTGGTACGACTACACCTAAACGCGCTTTAAGCGATTGTGGCTTTTTCTCGAACAGCGCGGCATAGTAAGTAGCATTAGATAAGACATTTTTAACATAACCACGCGTCTCAGAAAACGGAATTGTTTCTGCAAAAATAGCGCCTTCTACCGGGCGTGTCAAACTAGCACGCCAAGCACGCGGACGACCTGGCCCCGCATTATAGGCAGCCGATGCCAGCGCTTGCGAGCCGCCTAAATCTGTCAAGACCATATTCAAATAATTAGTACCAAGTGCGATGTTGGTATCGACATCATTAACCTGCTCAGGCAAGAAATTACCAAGGCCGATTTTTTTGGCAACATAGCGGGCAGTGGCCGGCATAATTTGCATCAAACCTGATGCGCCTACATTCGATTTTGCCTTCATTACGAAACGGGATTCTTGTCGTATTAAGCCATATACCCATGCCATGTCCAAGCCCAAAGCTTGCGTCGTTTTATACATGCTGTCATTAAACGGCGTCGGATAACGCTGGCTAAAGTCCAGCTCGCCTTTAGTACGGTCAGAGGTATTTACCATGCGATCTAACAACTCGTTTTGACGTGCAAATTCTGCTGCGGCAATGTGTTGGCGCTCACTCATTTTGCGCAGCTCCCAATTCCATTCACGGGTGCCTTCAAAACGCAAATTCATGGCATAAAATTTTAGCGCTCTTTGTAAGCCTGGGTTCGCTTGTATCGGGGCGAGTTCTTCTGCCGTTACTGGTTTAATTGTTAGTGGCACGCCAATTTTTTGCCCACGCTCTTCCAGCGCCAACTGACCGTAAAAATGTAATTGATCACCGATACTGGCAAACATTACTTGTGCCTCTTCAGTCTTACCCTCGGTCATGAGTGCGCGTGCTTGCCAATATACCCATGCTGGATCAGATTTTAGACTCGCTGGCATGGCGGCAATCGCACTTTTTACTAGCTTCCAATCACCTTCTCTGAGTGCGGTGCGGACGCGCCATTGATAGCCTTCCAACGATAGTGTTGCGCCTTCAGTGCGTTGCCAATAGCCCAGTGCTTCCGGTTGCAGCTTCAACGCAGCTTGCAAGGCAATTTGCGCCCAAGCCTGAGCGCGTTCGCTTTCAGAAAACTTAGTGCTAAAACGGGATAAAGTATCGGCCGCATCCTGAGGATCGGCTTTTGCTTGTCTACCTAAAGCAAGGATATACAGCTCATGCGCTACTTTGTCAGATTCTGGGGCTTTTTTTAGCACTAAAGCCGGCTTCTCAAATACTTGTGTAATTCGTTTGTCGCCAATCTCTAATAGTCGTGCCAAGCGTTGTGCCAATGGTTGCGCGCCATTTTCCGCCGCTATACGCATTTGCGCCCAAAGATCATTGTCACTGAATTGACCGCTTGCCGATAAATACGTGACTAGCGAGTAGCAACCAGCGCCATAGTCGCGCGGCGCAGTTAATAATGCACGTGCTTCGGTTGCTACTTTCTGCTGTTTAGTGGCTTTAGAGAGCAGGGCATAGCATTTAACTTGCGTATCATCAGCCACGACAAATTGAGGATATTGCACATCAAACGTATCCCATTCACCACGTTGGCCGAGGACTAGCAGCCAATCGTTGCGCAGACGGTCGGCAATTGCACTACCTTCATATTTAGATAAGAAATTTTTAAACTCGTCGGCAGAGGCCGTGCGCAAGCGAGTTTTTAGGCGATAGTAGTCAACATACGACGGAATACTATATTGCGCCAGTGCTGCTGCATACTCATCTGCCTGGGCCGCATCATCATGCATTGCAGCGTCACGTAGCGCCATAAAGCGATCGTCATCATTGACAAAGGTTTTACTCGGTTTTGCGGCTTCTGCGTTGGTATACGGAGATAAAACTGCTACCATCGTTGCTAACGACAGACAGATTTTCAGGCAATTTTTAACGCCAATTTTGAAGTCGATAGCAGGAATATTAGTACCAGTGTTTTTAGCAGTAATGTTGCTACCTGCTGTTTTGTTATATAAAATTTTCTTGAGCAAATCCATTTTCTACAGCTTCCATCTTGACGTTTAATATAGTATGACACAGCCCACTCAGCTCGTAAGCCTTCGATTACAAAACTCTAAAACGGGATTGACTGATCATGGTTGATCAATTCCATGGCGAGTCGCGCAGTGGTTTGCGCAAACGCTTGCTAGATCAACGCCGCTCCGCCAGTCTGGATGACAGACAGCAATGGGATTTACATTTGTCTCAGCAAGTTTTGGCATGGTGCAGTACATATCAACCCGCTAGGCTGGGTGTTTACTGGCCGATTCAGGCAGAGCCAGATTTACGCGCTTGTTATGCCCAATTGCACAATTTAGGTATTCAGCTTGCCTTGCCCGTTGTAGTCGGCAAAGATAAGCCGCTATCATTTGCGACCTGGCAGCCAGGAGATGCAATGGAGCAAGATGACTACGGCATCGCCATCCCAAAAAAACCTTGGCAATTCTTGCAGCCGCAAGTGTTGCTCATCCCTTGTGTCGGATTTAATAGTCAGCATTTTCGGCTTGGTTATGGCGGTGGGTTTTATGACCGGACTTTGGCGCTAACACCAAGACCCAAAACGGTAGGTGTTGCCTACGCGCTGGCAAAGACAGAATTTATTGCTTCAGCGCATGATGTGGCGCTGGATCTGATATTAACGGAGATGACGGGAGACGCCGTAAACCTCTCGCAACCCGCATGGATGCTAGGTTTGGCAGAAAAAACACGATGAAAAAACGATACCGTGGATGCTACCACGATGACCCGCCCGCTGGGTGAGTTCAGCCCGCCGAATATTTCGAGATTTCTCGAACTTTTGACCGTATTTTAAGTCGCGCCTGCTGACGCTGCTGACTTTTAGTTTACAACCTCCTGTTAACACAAATAAGCTTAGGGAAGGGCATCGTGGATATAACCAGACTTGAGAGCGACTGGCTTTATTTAAAATAGGATGGCCTTACCATGGAGCTATCTGGTTGGCGCGGAATTGCTTCACAAATCCGGTCAACGGTATCTGATTACAGCAATTGAAGAGCGTCAGTGGCCCACTGGCCCATTGATCGAGGTATGCATGCATGAAGAGCCAACGAGCCAAAGCGTGCTCTATAACATTGCATCTATTAAAGGTGGAATATTTAAAGCTCTTTTCCCAACAATTGAGCAGGCTTCGCTGTTTATCAAAATAATTGCTCAAATAGAGCAGGTTCGAAGTTAGCAAGAGAGGTTTGAATACGAACGACAGGAAACAAAACGGATAGCGCAGGAGCAGGCTAATCTACAAAGGTTGCGCGATGATCCGAAAAAGCGGGTTGATTACATTACCTTCCTCACATCAATAATGATGAACCGCCAGCGTGCCGATGAAAATAGTATCCGTAGCCTCATTGCTGAACGAAATATTCCCTGTTTGGTGCATTTCACTCAGATAGAAAATATTAGTAGTATTTTGCAAAATGGAATTCTCCCGAGAACATTGCTAGCCCCCGGCTACCATTTCAATGACGAAATGAGACTCGATGGATTTTCTGAATCCATTTCCCTTAGTATCAGTTTTCCAAATTGGCAAATGTTCTACCGTTGTCGATGTGCGGAGCGAAGCCGTGGCCCTTGGAACTACAAACTGCCTTTTATGACTGGTTGTATCTCAATGCCTTAGCTGTCAATCCAGCGCTAGCCGAACCTCTATTGGATTACGAGGCCTTCACTGACATTGAGTTCAATCCGGAAAAATCACTGAATTGCCAAGCCAGATCGGCAGCGCTTTATATTTGCCTTCATCGGGAAAACTTATTTAAAGAGGCACTTTCTGGCAAGGACGATTTTTTGAAAGTGCTTGGATTAAGTATTAGTGAGACACGACAAGGCGGACTGTTTTAACATGGCAGAATGGATGAATCCGGAATCTGAATCTGAAATTGAAGAGCATATGGCATTGACGGAGGATCGAGGAAGAGTATGTATGGCGAGAAGGGCAAGGCAAGCAATTCATCGTTCGCTTCGACATCTCACTGACCGAGCATCCAATCACACAAAGCTGGCGAATCCGTATCCCTAAATCCCCCCACGGATAAGTTAGCTTCGATGCGGGAATACTTGCAAAAATTGAAGGCGGAGAAACTGCCTCCTGTAACGTTCAGAAAATTGCAGCCAGCCGTTCGCGCTGTGCGACACAGCACCGCCGAGACACGCGAATATGCAAAGCTGGCAATCGAAGAAGACTCCTCCCGGGAGGGGTTCGTCCTCTTCTAGGCCCATTAGGTCTTGGAGTTGCTGATAGTAGTCAGTGTATTCTTCGCCACCGCACTGCTCGTTCGCACAAGCTGCGGATCTTTCTGCTGAATGTCTCGTGCCGTAAGCTTGCTGCCGTTGGCGGCTTGCTTTGATGCCAATGCCTGAACATCTCGCAGGATGGCTCCGGCCTTGCCAGACTTTGCCAAGATGGCCTTGCTGATGTCCCGAAGATGCCATTCGGTCAGCCGCATGGCCCACGCCACATCGACCACATCAATCTCGGCAATGGCTGCCTTGCCCATGATGATGTGATACAGCAAGGCGAGCTTGTGGGCTCTTTACAGCAGGCACATCATGTCCCCAATCAAATCTAAGCGTTTCTTCAGCCGCTTTGCTTCTGAAATCTTGACATCGCTAAAACGTAAATCTGTTGCCGCGATGTTGACTGCGCTAAGCCTTGGTCGTGCTGTCGGTGGTGTGGTGGCATTAGCCCTGATGTGCTTATCCGGTACTGCTTCTGCTGCAACTGCAACCGGTACTTTGACTGTTTCTGCCACGGTATTGTCGGCTTGTACCGTGACTGGTTCTTCCCTGGCTTTTGGTAGCTACACTTCTGCGCAGTTGGATGCATCAGTAACAGTCAATGTCATTTGTACTAATGGCACACCATACAACGTCGGCATGGATGCCGGCAACGGCACTGGTGCAACAACCAGCGTCAGAAAAATGACTGGCTCCGTCGCCGGTACCTTAAGTTATGCCTTATATAAAGATTCTAGCCACACGACAAACTGGGGTAACACCGTCGGTACCGACACAGCAACTGGCAACGGTAGCGGCATATCGCAAGTATTAAATGTCTATGGCCGTATTTCTTCCGGACAAAATGCCAATATCGGTGCTTACAGCGACACAATCACTATTACTCTCACTTATTGAGATGCTGATTTAGCGGTGTTATTTCGCTGCCTTATTTGGGTACTTATGTTACTAACTTATTTGTGAAACCGCGCTGCATACATTGTTTTTTGATGCCTGAAAATTGAATACAAAGATGATTATGTTGAGTCACGCGCTCGCCAATGCTTCGCTGATCTCTTACTGGTTTTTAGTAAAGCATAGGTAATTGCGATTCCGGCGTAGTAAGTTTGTCGATGCAAAAAACAGGAGTTGTTAGAAACTTCTCCGGAAAATATCTAACTAATATCCAACCAACATGCCCCATTTAGCTACCAGCTCAGGCTTAAAAAATGCACTAAGGCGCATGGCTAGCAGGCTATATTTTTCAGCAAGCTCTAAAAAGCTGCTTGCTCGGGTTGATGGTATTGGCGACGCGCATCAAGTTGCCGCCACAGAAGACGCCGAAGTATTGATCTGGTGGGTAAGCAAAAGCTACCTCGCCTCACATCCTAAAAAATAGCTAGGGTTTTTAGTATTACCTCTTTTTACTTTTCGCATTTGTTCTCATAAGCTGCGCTTTATTTCTCCCGCTCCGCAAACACTTCTTTGGCTGCAAATGCCCCGTTCAACGCAGCAGGAAAACCAGCATATACCGCCATCTGCGTAATGATCTCGATAATTTCTTCCTTGCTGCAACCCACATTGAGTGCGCCGTGGATGTGGACTTTTAATTGTGGCTGACAGTTGCCCATGGCAGTCAGCGCGGCAACGGTAGCGATTTCTCTGCTTTTTAAATCTAAGCCGGGACGCGAGTAGATATCACCAAATGGGAATTCGATGGTATACCGCGCCAGATCAGGCGCGATATCGCTGAGGGAGTCTATGACTTTTTGCCCGGCCTCACCGTCAATCTCCGCGAGTTTTTTGAGGCCGCGCTGATATCTGGATTCTTGAGTAGCTGGTTCTGTAATTTGATCTGAGATTTGATCAACAATGGTTGACATACTGTTCTCCTGATTGGGTTGGAAAAACAGTAGCGTAAAGCTAAGAGCGAACTCTCAGTCAATCTCTATTTTTCGGTTTTGCTTTACTGGGGACTTTCTGGAGAGCAGTTCCGCTAATTTCGTTCTGATACCAAGAAATTTTTTCTTGCAACAGTCTGAAGCACTCTTGCTGGAGCTGTATATATGTCGCCAGTTGTTGTGCATGGGTTTGCAGGATCTGTTGCCGTTGTTCCAGAGTTTTGGCGCCTTGCGATCGCAGGCTAGAATAAGTCAAAATTTCCGCCAGCGGCATGCCCGTGTTTTTGAGGCGGAGAATAAAATCCATCCACGCAATATCGTGCTCACAAAAATCACGATGTCCGTTTGCCGTCCGCCTTACATCGGGTAGTAAGCCGATTTTTTCGTAATAGCGGACGGTGTGTGGACTAATGCCAACTTGCTGTGCAAAGTCTTGTACGTTCATTGAGGGATGAATGAAATTTTTAATCAGCTATTTAAGCTGGCTTTGGTTGCGCATCCAAGGCGGCTTGCCGCATTTGCGCCAGGCTCATTCCCGGTGTGATCAGATTGCCGTCGTAACGTAACTCAATCAATGCAGGTAAATGATTGGTCTGCGTATGTGCCAGTGCGCGTTGCAGGGCAGGGGCAAACTCTGCTGTGTTGCTGACGACCTCACCGCTTGCCCCATAGGCACGTGCCAGTGCTGCAAAATCCGGGTTGTGTAATTCAGTACCGGAGACGCGGTTTGGGAAGTTTTTTTCCTGATGCATACGGATGGTGCCAAACATGCCATTGTTGAAGACAATGATGATCACGCCAGCTTGGTATTGGACGGCGGTGGCGAGTTCTTGTCCGTTCATCAGATATTCGCCATCGCCTGCAAAGGTGATGACAGTACGCTCTGGTGCGATGATTTTTGCCGCCACACCCGAAGGGACGCTATAACCCATCGCACCGGATGTAGGTGCTAGCTGAGTGCGCCAGCCACCGTAGCGGAAGTAGCGATGCGCCCAAGTGGCGTAGTTGCCAGCACCATTGGTAATGATGGTATCGGCAGGCGCGGCTTGCATGATGTCTTGTACCACTTGCCAGAGGTTGAGCGGCGCTTGCTCGTTTTTAAAAATAGCTGGTTCTTGTTGCCATGCAAGGAGTTCCGCACGTGCCGCTGCTGCTGTGCCTTGCCAGGCGCTGGCATCGAGTGCCGCCATTTCTGCCAGACACTCGGCGATCTCTTGCATGCCGCTATTGATCATTAAATCAGCTTGATACACGCGTCCCAGCTCTAGTGCGTCGCTATGAATATGGATCAGTTTTTGACGCGGGATCGGCGCTTCTAACAAAGTGTAGCCACTGGTGGTCATTTCTCCTAAGCGCGGTCCAATGGCGATGACGAGATCTGCTTCTTGTATCCGTTTTGCCAGCTTAGGATTGATCCCTATGCCGACGTCGCCCACATAATTGGGATGCGCATTGTCCATCAAATCCTGAAAACGGAAAGCGCACGTCATTGGCAAGTCATGGCTAGTGGCAAAGCTAGTGATGTTGTCACATGCTTGCTGATCCCAACCGCTGCCACCCAAGATCACCACCGGACGCTGAGCCGCTGATAGCAAGCGCCGGAACTGCGCCAATTGAGTTTCAGACGCTGAGGCTTGTATCGGTGTGTAGTGGCGGGTATCGGCGACTTCTGCCGTGGCTGATAAACAGTCTTCTGGCAAGGCAAGTACCACTGGCCCGGGACGACCGCTGGTAGCAACCTGAAAAGCGCGGGCAATGTATTCGGGAATACGATCTACACGGTCGATTTGTGCCACCCATTTCGCCATCGGACCATACATACGACGATAATCGATTTCCTGAAACGCCTCGCGCTCTACAAAATCATTGCCCACCTGGCCAACAAATAAAATCATCGGCGTAGAATCTTGATAAGCCGTATGTACGCCAATAGATGCATTGGTCGCGCCAGGGCCACGCGTCACAAAGCAAATACCCGGGCGTCCGGTCATCTTGCCGTAAGCGTCGGCCATAAAAGCGGCGCCGCCTTCCTGACGATTGATGATGAAGCGAATCGGGCTGTCATGCAGTGCGTCCAGCACTGGCAAATAGCTTTCGCCCGGCACTCCAAAAATAGTATCCACGCCGTGTACTTGCAAAGCATCTACCACCAATTGACCACCAGAACGAGATTTGAGCATGAGGATTAGACCAGTTCGGAAAAAACCATACGCTAGCAGAAAGCACCGCTGACGTGCTGTTTTTGACATCGAAATCCGCATCCTCTCGTGGTTTCAGGCAGCTATTTCGATGTTGCATTGCGCCATGCTGTTACAATAGCGCCCGAAGCAGGCCAGACAATCGCTGGCTTTGGTGTGAGCCAAAGCGGGAGGAAGGTCCGGACTCCATAGAGCAGGGTGACGGCTAACGGCCGTACGTTGAAAGCCAGAGCGCAAGCCGAGGTATAAGACGAGGAATAGGGCCACAGAGACGAGCGTATTTAGTTACGGTGAAACGCGGTAACCTCCACCCGGAGCAATTTCAAATAGGCACGCGTTGAGGCGGCTCGCGGAGCGTGCGGGTAGAAAGC
>JANXTO010000023.1 GCA_025352365.1 Undibacterium sp.
ACATCTGGGTGTACATAACGACGTACTGGCAGATGGTGGCCGCTTGGGGACAAATATTGGCCTATCGTCAGCATATCGACATTGTGGGCACGCATGTCGCGCATGACTTGCAGAATTTCTTCATCGGTTTCGCCCAGGCCAACCATGATGCCGGATTTGGTCGGGGTATTTGGATGCTGCTCTTTAAAGCGCTTTAGCAAATTTAACGAGTATTCATAATCCGAACCGGGACGAGCTTCTTTGTAGAGACGCGGTGCGGTTTCCAGATTGTGATTCATGACATCGGGTGGTGCCAGATTCAGAATTTCTAATGCACGATCCATACGACCACGGAAATCCGGTGTCAGAATTTCTATCCGAGTTTTTGGGGATAGTTCGCGGATCTTGGTGATGCATTCTGCAAAGTGAGCTGCTCCGCCGTCGCGCAGATCGTCACGATCTACCGAGGTGATGACGACATAACTTAATTTAAGTTGTGCAATCGTTTTTGCCAGATTGAGCGGTTCGTTGACATCTAGCGGATCTGGGCGGCCATGACCGACATCACAGAAGGGGCAACGGCGAGTGCATTTGTCACCCATGATCATGAAGGTTGCTGTGCCTTTGCCAAAGCATTCGCCGATGTTGGGGCAAGACGCTTCTTCACAGACTGTGACCAGATTGTTGGCTCGCAGGATATCTTTAATTTCGTAAAAACGTGTCGTCGGCGAGCCTGCTTTAACCCGTATCCAATCCGGCTTTGGCAAACGTTCCATCGGGATGATCTTGATGGGGATACGCGCAGTTTTGCTCGCGCCTTTTTGTTTTTCAGTCGGATCGTAGGCGGGAGCCAGAGTGGAGACGGGTGTGTTTTCTGTTGTCATGGTGCTGATCAGTTGCTATGTCAGGATACGGTCAAAAGGTCTTGCAAATTAGTCGCCAGCGCATGTTGCACATCGGCTAGCGGGACGCTGACGCCCAGAGTCGTCATGTCAATCGTAGCAAGACCGGCATAACCGCAAGGATTAATCCAGGAAAAAGGGGTCAGGTCCATCGTCACATTGAGTGATACGCCGTGATAAGTGCAGCCATTGCCGCGGACTTTTAAACCAAGCGCTGCAATTTTTGCGCCTTGCCAGACGCCATGGCTGACGTAAATACCGGGCGCGCCTTGCTTGCGTTCACCGCCGAGATTATACGCTGCCAGCGTGTTGATAACGGCTTGCTCGATTTTATTCACGAACTCACGGGCAAACAAGCGCGCTTTGGGATGACCGCGACGTAAATCCATCAGCAGATAAATCACCACTTGCCCGGGGCCATGGTAAGTCACTTCGCCACCACGATCAGTTTGAATCACCGGAATTTCATGCGCGGCCAGCACGTGCGATTGATCTGCACCAAGGCCGAGAGTAAACACCGGCGGATGCTCAACAATCCAGAATTCATTCGGCGTCAGATCAGTGCGTGCGTCGGTAAAAGCGCGCATCGCGTCATAGGTGGTTTGATAGTCTTCAATGCCGCGATCAATGATGCGTAGCTGGGAAGAAACAGGAGAGGCGGAGATGGCAGACATAGAGCGTAAGTGTAACATCCTGTGCAGCGCACTTGGACTTGGCTTACATATCTTCGTTAAGGCTAGACCGAAGGTATATTGCTAAAACCTTCGGTCTGTTTAAATTCATCAATTTGTATCAGCGGATGACTAAACGAATTACGCAAATACGTGATGTTTGAGTTTTTGTGACAGTTTGCTAAAGAATGCTGTCGTCAACAAGCGGTCTTCGCTGGCACTTTCAATCTTTTGAGCGATCGAGGTCACATGAGCATTCGTCATTTCAACCAAACTAGCCTGCTGATCCGCTTCGATCACGATTAAGCGCTTGGCCGGTATGTTCAGAGATTCGCCCGCTGTCAGCCAAAAATCTTTCTCCTGACCTTCAATCGTCAACCAGACACGGCCGCAAGTCACGGTTACCAGACGTGCTTGCTCTGAAGCGCCAGAGACGGTTTTGCCGGCAGGAATGGTGTACGATGGTTTTGCTAAATAATTTGTCATTTCAGAACCCCTTGCTTTATTGCATGATAATCAGCGAGCCATTGATTTATAAAGGAAAAATCTTATGTTGCGCTGCGATTAAACTATTGTAGTTGCATGATAAAGAGAAACAAAACGAGTAATTTTGGATTTGCTTGCTAAAATTACTCACATAGAAAATAAGCGAATAAGTGAGGTTGTTAGACATGAATGATTTTCGACATTTGCCCAACTTGGCAGCATTGCGCGCCTTTGAAGCGGCCGCACGGCATCAGAATTTTTCCCGCGCAGCTGACGAAATCCATCTCACGCATGGCGCCATCAGCCATCAAGTCAGAGCATTGGAAGAAGAATTAGGCGTTCAATTGTTTAGTCGTCATGGCAAACGCATCACGATCACCAACGACGGTGAGCAATTTGCCACCGCGATCCGGTCTGCGTTGGAGGATATTGCGAGGGCAGCGAATGTCCTCAAAGGTCGTCAGCAGCAAAAGCGGCTGGCGATTACTGCGCTACCTTCTTTTGCTGCGCGCTGGCTATCGCCGCGGCTAGGGCGGTTTATCGACCAGCATCCGGGTCTTGAAGTTAGTTTGCAATCGAGTAATCATTTGACCGATTTTGGGCGAGAATCGATTGATATCGGTATCCGCTTTGGTAACGGCGATTATCCGGGGCTCAAGAGCGAACACATTATGGACGATACGTATTACCCCGTCGTTAGTCCACATTTTAATGGTGGACATTTACCTGCCACGCCAGCCGAAATGGCGCAGGCGCATCTGCTGCGCTGTGACCGCGAGCCTTGGGAGCCATGGTTCCGCGCTGCCGGTTTGTCTAATCCAGAACCGACCGGTGGGCTGATCTTTCAGGACTCGTCCATGCTGGCGCGTGCTGCTGTGGACGGGCAGGGCATCGCTTTGGGGCGGCATGCGATTGTCCAAAGTGATATCCGCAACGGTAGCCTGGTGCGCTTGTTTGATATTGTCTTGCCCAGCCCCGTGTCGTATTACCTTGTATATCCGGCGAATGCTTTGGAACGGCCGCAAGTCAGAGCGTTTCGGACTTGGTTATTGGAAGAAATTGCGGCTGAATAGGTTCCAACTTGTTGACTGGCCCTTATCTTTTTTATTACGCCTGTTCTTATTCGCACAAATTTATATCGCACACCGCACTTAATCTAAACTCAGCCCGAACTCGATCCAAGCTCAGTGCGGTTGGGCACTGCAGCGCACAAGACACGGCTTTGCAACTCCGTCATTTTTGCTTAATTTTTAGATAAAATAGAGGATTAAATCTAATTTTATAAAAACCAAAATGACTAATCCGATTTCTCGCGTTGCCCGCACGCGTGCCACTATCGCCAGCTTTTGTTTGTTTGCACTGGCTGCTCCCAGCCAAGCAGTAGAAATACAGCAAGTCAAAATTCCTAATCAAGTTACCTTAGCCAATAAAGAACTGCTCTTAAACGGCGCCGGTACCCGTTCAGTTTTGTTTGCCAAAGCCTATGTCGCTGCTTTGTACGTGCCCGCAAAAACCGACAATTCTGCCCAGATTATCGCCAGTGGTCCCCGCAAAATGGTGTTGCATATCTTGCGCGATATCGACGTCAATGAGCTGGCTGCCGCCATGCTAAAAGGCATGCGCAAAAACAATACAGCCAAGGATTTGTCCGATGTGACGATACAAATGGCGTCGTTTGGCCAGGTGTTCGGCACTATTCCCATGGTCAGAAATGGCGACACCATCACCTTTGATTATGTGCCTGGGATTGGTTCCAGCGCCTACGTCAACAAAACTCAACTTGGCACAGTATTGCCGGGCGACCAATTCGCCCGTGTATTTTTCCGCATCTGGTTGGGCGACCAGCCAGTGCAAGACAGCCTGAAGCGCGAATTGTTGGGGCAGACAGCATATGCGCCTGCTGATAAAACCTACAACTGATCAGGATAGTTTTTCGACTTGTTTTAGACTTGTTTTTAAACTGCATTATAGATACTCCCCCTGTTTTTATTGGAATATGTCTTATCGTCCAAATATTATATGGGCAATTGAAATATACTATTGGGGAGTATATTTATCTGTTTATATCAGATTCCCATAAATACCCGACCATGCTGGGTTGGGGAGTCGCCTGTTATTCGTTTGCACTTATCCAACAAATAATCCATAGAAAGAAAGCGATTCGATAACGCAGCAAGTTGCTATCGTTCTAAAACCCCCATCTTTAATGGCAAGATTATTGCTTGATATCATCGTCGGCCGAGCTTCGTATTCCGGCTACCATTTGATCAGTAATTGAATTGCTTAAGGCTAAAGAATGTCGCAAACATCCAGGCGAGCGGAAGAATTTTTACCTTACATGCCAGCAGTCGCTAAGTGCGAGCGCTCTTTGCATGACCTTAACTTTGCCTGGCGCTTGATTGAATCAACCGCCAAGATGGTGTGTCCGACAGAGGCCAAGACCATCCTGCCGACGATGAAGGCAACGCGCGAAGGTTTCAATCAGCTGGAAAAGAAGCTGATCACCAATCTGGCGCAAGAGAACGTCACTAAAGCAGTGCAGGAAATGCAGTTCAAGGCACAAGTGATTATTGATATTGTCGTGCGCAATTTGTTTGAACGCACCGCAGATGTTGGTTTTTTGGCGATGGATGATGCGATCCGCGATTTCATTCTGGATGACGAGCGAGACGTCGATGCCATCCGTGTCCGCCTGCAGGACTACCGCAACAAGTACACCGTGTATGACGAGATTTTGATACTAAATACGCAGGGCGAGGTATTGGCCAACTTAGATCATAGTAATCTGGTTAGACAATCCTACGATCTATTGCTTGCCGCGACTCTGGATAGCGACACTTATGTCGAGAGTTTTCAGCAGTCGGATTTGCGTGTAACGCAGCAACGTAGTCTGATTTATTCACGCAAAATTATCCATCCTGAAGACGGCAGTGCGATTGGTGTGCTGTGTCTTTGTTTTCCGCATGCGGTTGAAATGAGTGGCGTATTTGCCGGTTTACATAAAGCCGCGGATCGCTCGGTGATGCTGATGCTGGATGCGAGTGGCGAGGTGATTTCCAGCAGCGATGAGTATCATATTCCGACCGGTCGAAAAATGCAGATCGCCTTGGATGGCACGTATCAGATTGTGTCTTATGCGGGACGCGACTATTTTGCCAAAACCTGTGCTGCTCAAAATTATCAGGACTACAGCGGCCCCGGCTGGCTGGGGCATGTGATGATCCCGTGTGAGGCGGCTTTTCGCAGTCAGGAGTTAGATATTTTGTCGTCCTTAGATGCTGCCACGCTGGCGGGCATCATGTCGCATGCCAAAACTTTTTGCCCGCCTTTGCATGATGTATCGGTCAGTGCAGAAGCAATCAATCTTGCGCTGCGTCGTGTGGTGTGGAATGGCAAAAATATGTCGGCGGGACAGGACAGCGATTTGTTACGGCTCAAATCCATCTTGCAAGAAATTAGCCAGACCGGCGATGAAACCAACCGAGTTTTTAAAAACTCTATTCATGATCTGTATGGCACCGTAGTGTCATCGGGTTTGCAAGATGCGCAGTTTATCTCGCGGCTGATGATCGACATCATGGATCGTAATTTATATGAGCGTGCTAACGATTGTCGCTGGTGGGCGCTGACGCCGGATATCCAGTTATTGATGGCGGATGGGTTCATCAATAGTGCGATGGGGGAGGATGATACACAAGCGATCACCCGCATTCTGGAATCGATTAACGCACTGTATACCGCTTACTCCAGACTGGTCGTATTTGATACCAAGGGCAAGATTGTTGCCGCATCGGATTTGCATAAAGACGGCCTGCAAACCATCGGTCGTCTGATGGATCCGGCTCTCACGCGCAAGACTTTGGCATTAGCTGACGGGCAGGCATATTGCGTATCTGGTTTTGAGTCTAGCTGGTTGTATGGCGACCGGCCGACCTACATTTATTGTGCTGCGATTTTTCATCCTGACGACAATCGTGCCGTTGGCGGCATCGGGATTGTGTTTGATTCTGAGCCGGAATTTCAGAATATTTTGCGTTCCTCACTACCCAAACGCAGCGGTGCTTTTGCAGCATTTATTGACCGTGCCGGATATGTGATTTCCAGCACGCACAAGGATTTTCCGGCGAGTAGTCAATTTCTGTTGCCAGCGCAGATCATGCAAGAAAAAAACGGGATCAGCGCGGCACAGGTTTTGGTACACGACCAACAGTACATGATGCTGGGGCACACAACGTCGTTCGGCTATCGCGAATATAAAAATACTGGTGACTATCAAAACGATGTGTTGTCCGTCGTGTTTGTACCGATCGGTGCGACGACAGAGATCAGCAAGCAGGATGCTGCCTGGACTTATGTCGATGAGCGACCAGAGCATCAAAAAAGTAAGCTCAACGACGCTGAGGAATATGCCACTTTTATGATCGACAGCGAGGTATTCGCCTTGCCCACCGATTATGTGGTCGAGGCGGTCGAAATCAAACGTATGCGGCAGGCATCAACATTAAAGCCGCTCATTGCTGGGGTGTTGAATTATCAGGACAATAGCGGAGCGCCGCCGATTTTTGTGCCAGTTGTTGATATGCGCAATCTACTGCGTGCAGGTAGACAGAGCAGCGAACAAAACGATGAGAACGTGGGCGAGATCATTATCACCCGACGGGGCAAAAGCACCTTGGGTTTGCTGGTGAGCAGCTTGCATGATGTATTAGAATTTGGCAGTGATCAGATCGATCCGCCGTTGGACATGTTCCGCAGCGAGACGCGGTTTGTGAGTAATTTAATTAAAACCGGCGGGCAAAACCGGATGATACAAATTGTCGATATCGAGAGCATCATGCGACACGTGTTTGACAGAAGAGCAGTGCCAGAGCCAGATCATAATGTGATGCAATTACGCCAGAGGGTTTGATTTTTAAAAGCTGGATAGTGCTTTGCAAGTCATTCCGGCTGAAACCCGCCGGAATGACGCACGGCCTCTTTTGCGCACTAATGTGGCGGCCATCAAGATGTAATCTGAATAGCTAAAAAAAATATACTCCCCACCATTTTTGATAAAAATAGCCTACCGTCCAAGTTTTATATGGACAATTAAAAATACTCTGTCTGAGTATATGGAAGTATGTTTTATTGAAGAGGGCGATGCAGCGATGTCGTCAGGCTGGGTTGAAATAACATTAACCCAGCAATGACGTAAAGATTTGACGTAGAACAATTTTGCCTACAACACCATTTTCACCATAGGATGACCGGACAAAGCGCGGTATAAATTATCCAGTTGCTCACGACTTGTGGCTACAACCGTCACCGTGATCGCCAGATAATTGCCTTTCGATGAAGGCCGCATGTCCATCTTGCCTGCATGAAAACTCGGATCATGCGATACCACCACCTCCAGCATCGTCTGCGCAAAGTCATCATGCATCGCCCCCATGATTTTGATGGGGAAGTCGCTTGGGTATTCGATCAGACTTGCGGCAGGATCGACAGGAGGTAGCATTTGGTTTGACATGATCACAACATTCAGAAAGTGTTAAGCGGCTTTGGCAAGCTGGTAGGCCGCATATAGTTTCTGATAGATGGGGCCGGGCACGCCGTTTCCAATAGTCTGCTCGTCTAGCTTGACGACCGCAAGTAATTCTTTGGTCGCGGAGGACAACAATACCTCGTCCGCTGCAAATACTTCGTCTTGCGTGATTTTGCGGGCTTGCAGCGGAATTCCGCCAGCGGCACACAATTCTTCAATTAGTCCGTAGCGTATGCCTTCCAATATTAGATGATCTTTTGGTGGGCCGGACAGTACGCCATCTTTGACAATCCAGACATTCGACGCCGATGCCTCGGTCAAAAATCCATCGCGGAACTGAATGCTCTCGGTGACACCATGTTCTGCCGCATTTTGCGCTGCCAGCACGTTACCCAGCAAAGAGATGGATTTAATTTCGCAACGTAACCAGCGTTTATCTTCCATCGAGACACAAGCCACACCCTTGGCGCGCACCGCGTCGGACGGCAACACAATCGGGTTGGTCATGATGAAGACCGTCGGCACCATCTCTTGCGGAAACGCATGTGCGCGCTTGGCCACGCCACGCGTCACTTGCAAATACACCATCTGATCATCCGCCGGATGCGCATCCATCACCTGCGCGATCAATGCCAGCCAACCTGCTTTGTCATGCGGATTTGGAATACCGATCGCTGCCAAGCTACGGAACAGGCGCGCGAGATGCTGATCCGCACGGAACATTTTTCGACCATACACCGGAATGACTTCATAAATACCATCACCAAAAATGAAACCACGATCGAGTACAGGGATCTTGGCTTCAGAGAGCGGAGTCAGGCTGCCGTTGAGGTAAACAAGTGGGTCGTTCATGATGGAATACTGGATGAGTGAATGGAACCTCATTCTTACATAAGCTGCGGATGGGATCGATGCAAAGTTAGCATATCTACGGAGGATAAAAAGCTAGTGCATATTCTGTTTAGCGAAATCAAATTAGGTTATGCCGAACGATTTCTGTAGGCTGTTGTGATGTTTTCATCAGTTTGGCTAGTAGTGTAGATAAAGTTAAAACCAAATGAAGTCATGAATAATGAGCTTATATTTACGGTTACTATTTTGAATAATAAAAATAATTGATTCATCCCAAGGAGACAAAATGGATTTGCTACAACCCTTATTGATTACCCTTGCTTTCGCCATCTTCTTGATACTAGATTGGGTAAAGAGCGGGTGATTGTTGAGTAAATGTAGTTTACTCTGGCATTGCTGTGTGCTTCATCAACGGCAATGCTAGATAGAGAATTCCAAAAAACAAGAACTCTCTTTAGGTTTTTGCCGTGTATGCCAATACCAAATTCTTGTGCTGGCTGCCTTCCAGCTCAAAATAAGTAATGCCTTCTTCAACAAAACCCATGGCAAGATAAAAGTCGATTGCCCGCTGGTTCTGCACGTTTGCCATCAGCCATAGTGTGTCGAATTTCCCCGCCATTGCTTGCAAAGCGCTTTGTAGCAAAGCCTTTCCGATGCCCTTACCAGTGAAGTGCTCTTGTACATACAAGGTCTCTAATTTGGCACGTCGTTGATCTGCGGGTTGATCTGTGAATTGAGCTGTGGGTTGATCTATAGGGTGCTCCATGTGGAGCGTCGCATAGCCGAGCAGGTTTTCATGCTGTTCAGCGACCAAAATCCGTTGTGTATGGTCTGCGATCAGCGCACCCATTTTTGCTACATTAAATTCTTGCAATATATAACGGGCAATCGGATCGGAAATGCCATTTTTTGCATACGTATGCAACCAGACGTGAGTGCCGAGTGCGCTCAAACGGATGGCGTCTTCTGGGGTAGCTAGGCGGATTGTAAAGGGCGGGTTGCTCATTGGTTTTAATGTCTTCATTTTATGAAAGCCAGATCATAAAAACGCTGTTTGGCTTTGGATAAATAGTAATAAAAAAGGACAAGAACTCCATGAGTCTTGTCCTTTGAAGAGGTATTCATTGCCTTAAATTAATGAATCCATGAATCAATCAGCGTATCTCGCCCTTGTCGTTCACTTAAACAGCAAACGTATAGAATCCCAGGCGCGGCCAAAGATACTCGCCTGATCCACTTGCTCCAGCGCCAGTACTGGAAATTCTGCGACCGGTTTGCCGTCCAACATCATCTTGACGGTGCCAACTTGACTATTCAGCGGGATGGGCGCAACCAGCGGGTCTTTGCGTTCCAATGCTGGCTTCAATTTAGCAGCAGCGCCTTTTGGCAAAGTCACATATAGATCACGGGTGAAGCCGATTTTGACTTGGGCTTGTGTACCTTTCCAGACTTCTGGTGTGGCAATAGCCTGACCCTTTTCATACAGCTTGACGGTATCAAAATTCAAGAAGCCCCAGTTCAGCAGTTTTAAACTTTCTTGCGCTCTGACCTGATCGCTGGCAGTGCCTGTGACGACAGAAATCAGGCGACGCTGACCGCTGCCATTAGGACGAATCGCGGAGGCAACCAAGCAAAAGCCTGCTGCTTCGGTGTGGCCCGTTTTCATCCCATCGACGGTTGGATCTAGCCACAATAAGCGGTTACGGTTTGGTTGGGTGATTTTGTTATAGGTGAAGCTTTTAGTCGAGTAATAGGTTTTATAAAACTGTGGGTGATCATTGATCAGGCGCGCAGCCAAAGTCGACAAATCTTGTGCCGTAGAATAATTCTCAGGGCTAGGCAAACCATGTGGATTGGCGAAGTGGCTGGACTTAAGCCCCATACGCTCGGCTTCTTTGTTCATTTGAACGACGAACGCTTCTTCACTGCCCGCTACCGTTTCCGCCAGCGCAACAGCGGCGTCGTTACCCGACTGAACGATCAGTCCATATAGCAATTCGTTGATGGTGACAGGCTTATTTGGCTCGATAAACATTTTGGAGCTGCTGGCATCGACCTTCCATGCGTGAGTCGATACATTGACGGATTGATTCAGATCTAGCTTTTTATCTTTGAGCGCAGAAAACACCAGATAAGCGGTCATGATCTTGGTCAGCGATGCCGGCTCTATGCGCAGCGTCGCATCTTGCGATGCGATGACCTGATTGCTGGTGGTGTCGACTAAAATCCAAGATTTAGCGGCAATCGTGGGCGCTGGCAGACTTTGGGCATGGGCAATGGAACTGACAGTCAGGCTTGACAAGGCGCTGGCAAGTACGAGGACAGCGGAGGAGCTGATGGAGAGGAATGTAGCGAGAAATTTTTTCATTGAATCAGTAAAAGTAGCATTGAATAGTAAAACAGTAAGGACGTTCATCATAGAGCGGACAAGTTTGGTCTAGCGGGGCTTAGCTCGCATTGGCAGACTCATCCCACAAATTGACCACATAATTTTTTATATGTTGCAGTTTTCGATGGAAGAAATGATCTGCACCGGGGATCACAATGACAGGAATATCTTGTGGTCGTGCCCAATCAAAAACGGCTTGCAGCGGGATCGTATCGTCGAGCTCGCCATGGATCAAAATCGTATTGGCTGGTACATCCGGCATTGGCCATTTGCCTGCTGCGGTACCGATCAATGCCAGTCGTTCTGCTGGCGTACCTTGCGTAATCAGCTTCTGTTGCAATTGTGCCTGCACAAAGGTACCAAAAGAAAATCCGCCTAAGGCCAGCGGCAGATCAGGATAACGCGTCCGCATTTGTGCGAGAAGCAAAGCCATGTCATCGGTTTCGCCGATGCCGTTGTCATGCACACCTTCTGACTTACCGACACCGCGAAAGTTCATCCTTACTGCGACATAACCCAAGGCAACAAAAGCACGCGCCAGTGTTTGGGCGATTTTATTATCCATCGTCCCTCCAAACAAGGGATGCGGATGAGCAACTAAGGCAAGCCCGCGTGGTGCTGGAAAATGTTCTGCATCAGGTAAATCCAGTGCGCATTCCAGCTGACCAACCGCACCTTGCGTGAAAAAATGTTCTGTTTGAGCATTCATATTGATATCAATCTTAAGTCTTCAAACTTAAATTTTGAGGCGTTCTACCGTACCGCCACCGACCAGATCTACTTCGATAATTTCATCGATGTCGGATTGATCGACAAAGGTGTACCAGGTGCCTTGCGGATAAATCACCATCACCGGACCTTCTTCGCAGCGATCCAGACATCCCGCCTTGTTGATGCGAATTTTGCCGTGACCGCTGAGGTTGAGTTGCTTAATCCGCTTTTTAGTATGTTCTTGTGCAGCCTGCGCGCCACGATCAGCGCAGCAAGGGCGGCCATCTTCACGTTGGTTCATGCAGAAAAAAACATGCTTTTCAAA
Organism: Undibacterium sp.; assembly: GCA_025352365.1. GTDB lineage: Bacteria > Pseudomonadota > Gammaproteobacteria > Burkholderiales > Burkholderiaceae_D > Undibacterium. The sequence goes on from JANXTO010000023.1 coordinate 11,840, forward strand.
ATACGGTGCTTCGGGAGTTTTGGGATGATTAAGAGTATCAGCCATGATCATTTATCGTGTTCTGAGGTGAGTGAGCGCATTTGATGTAGACGAATGCATAGGCGACTATGATACACGCTCAAACTAGGATCAAGCTCAACGTAAGCAGATCGGAACACTTCGTTACGTTTTTTATTGATGATAGTTATTTACTCTTGATGGATGTTTTTCTGCTCAGCAATATCCATAAGCTGATGAATGGCCAGAGCAGACATAAAAATTGCGCAGCGCCGTTAAAGTTGAGAAACTTACCTTGTACCCAAGTTTGCAGCGTGACCGTAAAGTAAGGATTGCTCGGGATCAGATTAATCACCGTTAAGCTAATCACCAGCATCAAAATCGCTAGCCGTCGCTGTACCTGGTGCGGCGCGAACGAAAATCCGTACAACATAATCAGCGCAATCAACAAACCGCCTTGTGCGCCGGGGGTAAGCCAGGCGAAAGCATATTCTGGTTTAAATAGCAGGGCGCTTGCCAGTGATTTGATGCCAATAGCCGCTAGTAAAAGTAAGCCTGATAAGCGGGCCTTGGGCGCGTGGCGATTCAGAATAAACAGGCAAATCAGTACCGCACTGGTACAACCGCAGGCGGTGATAATGGTTTCTGCCAGCAGGAATTTTTCGGGGCTGAGTTCTATTCCGTTGAGTAGCATACCGCCCAGATCAATTGGCATATCAAAAAAATCACTGAGCCAAAACGATAAAATCGGCAGGATTTGACCCAGACCAAACAAGTAGGCTTGCGGATAAATTTGCGCCATTGGCCACAAGCCGAGCACCAGCACTTCCCGGCTGGCTTCCCCATACAACCATTGCTTGCGGAGTAAACGCAAGCGTCCTTTTTCTAGCAATAAAGGGATCAGCAGCGCACCGAGTATGGAACCCAGAATAGCGCCGCCAGAGTTAGTCAAAAAGTCTAGTAAAGAGGTCACGCGGCTGGGCAAAAAATACTGCGTCGTTTCCATACTGGCTGAGAGCACAGCGCCAGAAAACGAGGCAATCAACACAGACCAGCGCCGCCTGCACACCGGATATAGGGCAAATACAATCAGCATACCCAGTGGCATGTAGCCGATCACGTTGGTAACCGCATCAAAGCCAGTCCAATAGCGAGGCCACTGCTTTATCACATCGGTCAGTGCTGCCAGATTATCGTTTTGCCAGCCGGAAAAAGGATAAAGACTGGCATAAACAATCAGGAAGGCATACGCAAGCAAAGCGACCCGCGCAAATGGCGAGGCCTGGCGCCGGATTTTAAGTGGCGTTTCAATCTGCGGCTCGATATTTTTTGACGACGTATTCTGCATTGCGATGATCGAGAATGAGGGTTGAATCACTATACTCCCCATTATTTTTTATAAATATACCGGATTGTCCAAGTATTGTATGGACACTCAATATATACCTACTACCAGTATGTTAAGCGCACTATATTCTTTTACGTTTTGTTACTGACTTTATTCCCCTCTCCCGCTTACGGCAGAGGGAGCAAGAGCGACTTCGATTTTATTTCCATTTCTAGCAATGTGAACACAACAAATTCTCTCTAGTTCAACCTCAAGGTCTGCATCCACGCCATCACATCGCTGATCAGCGCATCGCTGGCAGTGACCATGGCTTTTGCACCGCCCGGCGCATCCGCGGTTGGCGTTACGACTTGCTGCTGAAAACTTCGCTGCGCCAGTAGATTACGTCCTTTGAAGACGGTCGCGCGGATTTGGATTTGCGCAGTGCTGTTACTGGCAGACGCAAATGCTTGCGAAAACTCATCCAGATCTATTTGTAAAACCGGCAAACTGGTCGCTGCGTCCCGGCTGGCGATCACAGTACCGCCAGCCGCGGCGATTCTGGTTTTTAATCGCTGTGTCAGCAATTGCGCCGGAGGCATGCTCCAGCGATGCTGGGCATACGGGCGCGCCTGTTGTGCATTGTCGTATTGCAGCCGGTATAGCATCGCTGTGCTGTCTAGCGATGCAGGGGCATTGATGTCTGCCAGACTGATAGCTAATATGGGAGTAATCGAAGCCGACGTAGACGCCGAAGCAGATAAAGGCCCAAAGTCATAACTTTGCTTCTGTGCCGGAGCGCTTGAGCAGCCTGTTAAAGCTATTGCCAGTGCAATTAACATCAAGCTACACGTCCGTATGACACCAGAACGTGATGGGTAAATCTGCTTGTGGCTCATGAAAAATCCTTATTTTTATACGCGATTACTTCGGTGCGACAAAGCCCGGTTCACCCGGCCCTGGTGCTGGCGCTGCATTGCCAAATAACAGACTTTGCGGCCGCTCATTGAGTGCGTCGGTGGTACGGTTGATCGCGCGCAAACTGCTGCGGGCATCGTTGGTGATTGCATTGATTTTAGGCAGGGTTTCCTGACTGATGCCGGCGCTGATTTGTTCTACTGACTGGTTGAGCTTGGCTAAAGGGCCGACTGGTGCCTGCATGCTGACCGTGAACTGGTTGATGTTGTTGCTGAGTTTACTGGCGTCGCCCGACAAGGTTTTGATGGCGATCAGGGTGCTTTGGGTTTGCTCGGCCAGCGCGGGTAGTTTGTCTAAAGCGGGGCCAAGTTTTTCCGGTACGGTTTGCCATGCGGCCGCGGCTTTGCCGATGTTTTCTACTGCGGTGGCGATGGATTGGCGATTATTTGGGTCGAGCAACAGGTTCAGGCGCTTAGTCAGCTCTTCGGTCTGGTTCAGGATGGCGACGCCACGTTGCTCCAGATTTTGCATCATACCCGGACGTAGCGGAATCCGTGGAATCACATCGTTTTGAGTCGAGGCCAGCAGTGGTGCGTGATCTGCATGAATATTGTCTTCATCCAACTGCACAAACGCAATACCGGTCACGCCTTGGTAAGCCAGTGTGGCATAGGTGGATTTGGTCACCGGTGTGTCTGACATCACATCTAAATGCAATAAAATCTGACCGGGTGTAGTGGGGTCAAAGCTGATGTTGCTGACATTGCCAACCCGTATGCCTTTGTAGCGCACGGCGGCTTGCATATTTAGTCCGGCGACCGACAATTTGGTCGCAATTTCATACGGTGTACGCTTGATTTTATCTTTGCCCAGCCAGAGCGCAAAGACCGCAGCCAGAACCAATAAGGCAATCGTAAAAAAACCTGCCATCAGTGCGTGAGATCTGTTTTCCATCAGGTATTAACTCCTTTGCCGTGCGCATCGTCCACGCTACCGCTGTTGCTCTTACTATGATCACTGCTATCTTTGACATCAGGTGATGTGAATACTTCCATTGCTCTGCAACCACGTCCACCCAGAAAGAAAGTCTGAATAAACGGGTGCTGAAACGCCACCACTTCTTGTGGTGTGCCGATAGTAACGACTTTTTTCTCTGCTAACACGGCGATCCGGCTGGACAAGGCGAATAAGGTATCCAGATCATGCGTCACCATCACGACTGTCAAATGTAATTGCTGACGCAGTGATTGGATCAGCTTGACGAAACTGTCAGAACGATCAGGATCCAGCCCGGCCGTTGGTTCATCCAAAAATAATAATTCGGGATCAAGTGCCAAGGCACGTGCCAGCGCAATCCGTTTGATCATACCGCCGGACAAATCGGCGGGCATTTTTTTCGCATGTTCAAACCCAATCCCCGCCATGTGTAGTTTGAGATACACCATGTCGGCAATCAGACTCTCCGATAAGGTACGGAGTTCCCGCATCGGTTGGGCGACGTTGTCAAACACGCTGAGTGCAGAATACAAAGCACCATGCTGAAACAACATGCCGGAACGACGGCGTAAAAAATCCAGATTGTTGGTGCTGGGCGCATGGATGTCTTCATCAAACACGCGAATGCTGCCTTGCGCCGGTGTCTCCAAGCCCAGCATCTGGCGCATTAAGACCGTTTTGCCCGAGCCGGAACCACCGACGATCGATAAAATTTCGCCTTGCTGCACTTGTAAATTTAAATTGTCATGCACAACCGCGTGACCAAACTGGGTACGCAGATGCTGGACATCGATGATGGAATTGGAGGCAGTGGGTGCAACCGAGGCAACCGAGGTAGTAGCCATCAGTAATATCCTGACTTACTAAACAGGATTGCAAATATCGCGTCAGCAATAATTACAATCGTAATCGAGATCACAACCGAGCTGGTCGTACCTTGACCCAGACTTTCGGTATTGGGCTTAATGCGCAAACCAAAATGGCAGGCGACCAGCGCAATCAATATGCCAAAGGTGACACCTTTGAGCATACCAATCCAATAATTAATCAAAGCGACGGCTTCCGGCAATTTATACAGAAAAAATGTCGGCGACATTCCTAGCCGGGATTGCGCTGCCAGCATGCCACCGGCTAATGCCATCACATCGGTCCAGATTACCAGCAAAGGCATCGCAATCGCCAAGGCAATTACTCGCGGCATAATCAGTCTATAACCATGTGGTATTCCCATCACCCGCATGGCGTCTAGCTCTTCCGTCACTCGCATCACACCAAGCTGTGCAGTGATCGCTGACCCTGATCGACCTGCAACCAAGATTGCTGCCAGCAAAGGCCCTAGTTCGCGGACGATGCTCATCCCCAAAATATTTACGATATATAACTCGCCGCCAAAAGCACGCAACTGTTGCGCCGACAAATAAGACAGCACAATGCCGATCAAAAAACCAACCAGCGCCGTAATCCCCAATGCCTGAAAACCAGTGCGGTACAGGTTGGCAGAAATTTCTTTCCAGGGACCTTGCAGGGGATGACGGATCAGACGAAATAAATCCAGGATGAGCTGCCCCAATAAAATGGCCAGACCTTTTCCATGCTCGACAAAACTCAGTACAAATGTACCCAATTGGCTGACCCGCTCCCACCGTTCTTTTGGTAAGTGCGGTACTGGTAGCTGGCTGACTTCTTCCAGTCTGACAAATAAGCCTTCGTGATATGTCTGCAATTGCAAATCAGCGGGGCGCTTTTTGCCCCAGATTTGCCACAAAATTTGTGCGCCAATATGGTCAAGTGCGGTAATGTCGCGCAAATCCCAGTGCAAATTATTCGGCAACTCCAACGGTGTGCGCAGCGCTTGCAATTGCGCGTTCAAGGTTTGCATCAGCGCTTGATTGCTCAGGGTGTGCGCCCGCCATGATCCTGCCAGATGGATGGTATTCGGGTTGGAGGAGTGTCTGGTCAGCGAGGGAGGTGTGTCACGGTGCATACCCGCAGTGTAAGGGAGATTGAATTGAGCGGCAATCATCCTGACCCAAAATCAGCATGAGTTTGCCATGCTTGCATTTGCAATCTGATCATGTTTCACTGCAACTTATTTCTACGTTTGTCGCTTTATCTAGCCGCCAATTTCGACGCTATCTCATTTGCTTTTTAACTTATTGAACAATCCCCCAGCATGACTTCCAGTCACCATCATTCCACTGGCTACTGTGCCAATTGTGATCACCCAGCACCGAAGAATTTTTATCCTGCATGCGGTCAAAAAACGCATATAGAAACTCCGACCCTGTGGGAATTTATTCACGAATATCTGCATCACTATATCGCGCTGGAAGGCACCTTAACTCGTACTTTGTGGATGTTAATCGCTCATCCCGGCAGGCTGACTGCGGAATACGTTGCAGGAAGACGACAACGTTATATCAAGCCCTTGCAGCTATATCTGACGATGAGCTTTATATTTTTTGTGCTGTTTGGTCTGTTTGGTCATCTGCCAGTCAGTGGTGGTGATATTGAGACGGCACAGACGGCTAATAAAGAGAATGTCATGAAGGAATTGATGGACGACCCAGACGAAGATGTCGCCGCTGCAGCTACCGGCATTGGCATCGGCAATGTCCTTGATCCATTAAAAGCAAATATAAAAAAGAATAGTGATCCCCGCAAGGCTGAGCAATCTATCGGGGAGAGTAGGGTATTGCAGGAGGCGTCTGAGGAATCTGCGGCATCTGAGGTAGTGGAAAAAAGCGATGCTTCCGTGCCACCCAAAGTCAAATCACAGCTAAGTGGCAGTCCTGCGGCCATTGCATGGGTCAAACGAGCGGGTAAGCGTTTTAAGGAGTATCAGCTTCATCCCGAAGAAACCAGAAAAGAATTAGGTAAAGAGGCCTTGCATAAAGCCCCGTATGCGGTGTTCGTACTGATGCCTGTTTTTGCGTTCTTGTTATGGCTGGTGTATTTCCGCCGCCATCTGGTGTACGGCGTTCACCTGGTATTGGCGTTTCATTTGCATGCTTTCACATTTTTATTGTTCTTGCTCTTGATGATTCCGTTTGTGCCGTCTGAATTGTTGACGATTGGGTTCCCGGCTTATTTTGTCATCGCATTACGGCAGGTCTATCACGGTCGCTGGCTGGCGCAAATACTGCGGGCGCTGATGTTAACGGGACTGTATCTGATTTGCGTTGGCATCGCGCTGTGCGTCTTGTTTGTGACATTGATTTAATTATCATACTTGGGTGGGTATGATAACTTTTCTTATAAGTGTCCATATAAAGTATGGACATCAAGGCTGTGGATGGCAATACTCCCCCAATTTTAATATCTTTGAGTGGTCTCACGCGTTTTAAAGGTCTGGCAAGAGAAGAGCATTTTCTTGCGATTGTTTTAATTTTGTAGAAATAACATCATTCCTGGTTTACTATCGCCCGACTATTTCCCTCGTTTGGGGGGTATTGATCTAAAGGATGCAGTATGTGGATATTGGGCGCCATTATTGGTTTGATCCTTGGTATAGCGACCTCATCAACCAATGCTGCGGTGTTATATGCCATCGTTGGTGGTTTTGTGGCGCACGTTTTAAAGCAAGTGCTCAGTCAGAACAGTCGGAATAAAAAATCTGATGATGGCAAAAACCAGAATGCAGAACTGGTGGAACTCCGGGGACAGGTCGCAGCATTGGAGCGGCGTTTGCAGACGGTAGAGCAGCAACTGGCTGCATCAAGCATCGTCAGCAAACAATCCCATATCAGCGAAGTTGAAACCGATCAGGTGCCAGCGCTTGATGTGATTGCAGAGCCTGTGATTGGTTCTGTGGTTGCCGTACCTATGGTTCCTTCTGCTCCTATATCTAAAACAAGTTCGACAAGTTCCGCAAGTTCGCTTGCCGAGGCGATCAATGAGATGGCGGCAGTTCTGAAGCCAGAATCCGTTGCTGTTACAGCAGACCCAGCCGTAACTAAGCCAACACAAGCCGCCGCGATCAAGGTCAATACAAACAACGCGCAAATTTCAGTAACTGCATCGACATCGGCAAGTACACCAGCGGCGACAGCACGCCCGACGATCGCACCACGACCGCCACCGGTGCCGCAGATTCCGTTCCGTGATCGTTTGCCGGAACCTGTCCGCAACTTGATTTATGGCGGCAACGCGCTGGTGAAAACAGGCGTACTGATTTTATTTCTCGGTCTGGCATTCTTATTACGTTACACCGCTGAACGCGTTACGGTACCGATTGAGTTGCGCTACGCCGGTGTCGCGGTGGTTGGCGTGGTGCTATTGGGACTGGGGTGGCTTTTGCGACATAAGCGTCGGGATTACGGCTTGATTTTGCAGGGCATGGGCGTTGGTGTGTTTTATCTGACGACGCTGGCAGCGATTAAATTTCATGGATTAATTCCGGTCGAAGCAGGATTTGGATTTATGTTGGCGGTGTCCTTGCTGGGTGCTGCATTGGCGATTTTGCAGAAGGCGCCAGCACTTGCCATCATCGCCGCGCTGGAGGGTTTTGCGACACCGGTCTTGACCTCGACGGGTGGTAATCACATGGTTGGTCTGTTCACTTACCTGACGATTCTGGATATCGGGATTGTATTAATTGCTTGGTTTAATGCCTGGCGTGTGTTGAATGTGATCGGTTTTGTCGGCACATTCACCCTCGCCTCGGGCTGGGCTAATCAGTATTACAGCGATGCGCAATACCCGACAGTGCAGGCATTTTTGATCGTATTCTTTTTATTGTTTACGGCGGTCGGATTGCTATTTGCGCGCCGCACTCTGATAGACGCGAAGTTAGCTGAGGCTGACAGTTTGGCTAAACAAGCTGGCGCAGCCTTGGCGCAAGTTGGCCGGGTCGATAGTGCTTTGGTATTTGGTACGCCGCTCACTGCGTTTAGCTTGCAATATCTGCTGATGAAGCCTTGGGAATTTGGCGCTGCCTTTTTGGCATTGGCGCTCAGCGGGTTTTATTTATTGCTGGCACGCATAGTTTTTTCTAAAGAGAAAACTGGGCTGGCGTTATTGGCGGAGGCATATGCGATTGTTGGTGTGATCTTTGGTACGCTCGCCATTCCGTTGGGATTGGAAGGTGTCTGGACTGGCGCGGCGTGGGCGGTGGAGGGCGCTGGTATGCACTGGCTGGGTGTGCGGCAACGTCGCCCGTATGCACGCGGGTTTGCGTATCTGGTATTGCTGGGGGCATCCTATAAATTACTCAACACCATCACGATAGATGCGACCGCTGTTGGTTACCTCTTGCGTGGTTCCAGCATTGGCCCGATCTTGCTAGCAGCCAGCGCATTCGCAATGTGGTTGCAACATCGTCGTGCAGCGTTAAATGCAACAGATCATTGGGAGGCAATTCCAGGTTCTCTGCTACCTTGGCTGGGTATGGCGGCGTTGACTGTGTTGCCGTGGCAATGGTTTGTTCCTTCTGTCGCCGCCGCAGTGACGGCGGTATTGTCGGTCGTCACATTTGGAGTTGCCAACCGCTGGCGCTTAAAGCCTTTGCTGCCTATCGTAGGCACTTTGCAAGTAGTCGCTGTGGTCAGTTTTATCGCAGGTTTGCATCGCTCAGCCAGCGGCTTTGCTCCCGCAAACAGCGCTTTAGAAAGCGGTGCGCAAGGCTTACTCACCGCCTTGGTGATTGCAGCATGTATTTTATTCACTGCAGGATGGCGCATGGCGGCAATCTTGCGTGAAGCCAAACAAAATAATCAGGCACCTAACTGGTCCTTCGCCAATTCAGTCGCGGTGGTTGCAGGTGTGAGTTTGCTGCATCTGGCGATGTTGTTTGCGATTAATTTTCAGCAAGCCGCGTTGATATGGCCGATCACAGCTTGTCTTGCTTTGTGGGTGGCATTGAGAATGTCACATAGTGCGTTGGCCGCATTTGCCTTGTTATTGCAAGTGTTCTCCGTCCCTTTATTTTTACTTTATCAAACCGATGCGCCAGCGTTAGCCCAGTTGGATGCTTTGGCCGACTCCGGATCTTTGATGAACAATTCATTCAATTTCTGGACACCTCTGGTATTTGGTCTGGCGGCATGGTTTAGCGGCGATCGTTTACAAATGGCGGCTAAGCAATCCGTTGATCGCGATGCCACAAGATCAGCCAAGTCATGGCTTTCTTTGGATGTTTTACTTTGGGCGCCGGTGGTCTGGGGCTTGTTATGGCTTTTGCGTGCCCTATTTGATGAGGCAGCGTATCGTCTTTTAAATCCCGATTTGTTTAGTTTTATCCCCACCAGCAGAATTGCGATTGTGCTGATGCTGTCTATCGTCATGTCAGTGCTGGCGCGTTGGCGCAACTGGTCACAAATGGGGCAGGCGACCTTTTTTACCTTACCTGCTTTGATGCTGATTGGCTTGATCGAGTTATTTAGAGCTGCTTACGGCACGAGCGTATTTATACCCTCGCAAGCCTTGGGCTGGTTGCTTTGGCCAATTGCCTTGGCGTGGCATCTACGGTTGTTATTCGTGCAAGCGCGCTGGAGTGAGCACTTTTTCCGCAAACTGTTTCATGTGTGTGGTTTCTGGTTCTTTGTTTTGCTGGGAGCACGTGAAGTGCAATGGCAGATGAGTAGTATTTCTCAGCCTTGGTCGGCGTGGCCTATGCTGGGCTGGATTTTGGTGCCGGCGCTCAGTTTGTGGCTGGTTCGATCACAGTTTGTATTGCGTCGCTGGCCGCTAAGCGAATTCCGTCAGGCCTATGTGGAGATCGCGGGCACACCGGTTGCCGCCTATCTGTTTTTATGGTGCTGTATCAGTAATGTTGTCAGTGCTGGCAGTGCTGCACCTCTGCCTTACATTCCCCTGATCAATCCTCTGGAGTTGGGGCAATGGCTGGTCTTAGCTTCTCTAGTTGTCTGGTGGAGAGCGTTGCCAGTCAAAGCCTATGATGAACAATTAAAATCTACCATCAGCAAACTGGTTACCGCGTTAGCACTGCCATTGATTACCGGCATGGTACTGCGTACTGTCCATCATTGGGCGGGCGTTGAATGGCAGTTCGACAGCTTATTTGCCTCATGGCTAGCGCAAGCAGCGGTGTCAATTACCTGGGCAATTGCCGGTGTCTCCGCGATGTTATTTGGCAATCGCCACGGCTCGCGTTCGGTATGGATGGCGGGTGCAGGCTTGCTGGCAATTGTGGTACTGAAATTGTTTATTGTTGAATTAGCCGATCGTGGTGGTTTGTATCGCATCGTCTCGTTTATCGGAGTGGGCGTGCTGTTGTTGGTCGTCGGATATTTTGCGCCTGTGCCAGTAAAAAAAGAGCCGTTGCATGCGGAGAAGCCGGATGCAAAGTCTGTTTCAAAGTCCGACTATGGAGCCGCCATATGACGTCACGCAATCTCTTCAGCGTGCTTGGGTGTATGGCGGTTTCTTTTGCTACACAGGCCGCCAATATTGCTGCTGCCGATGTGCCTAAGCCAAAGCCAGTTCAGCAAGCTACCATCACCCTCAGTGGTGACGGACCGTTTTATCAACTGAGTTTGCCCACGACGATTTATCCCACTGCCGCTCACGCCGATTTGCGCGATATTCGTATTCTCAATGCCAGCGGCGCCGCGGTGCCGTATGCATGGCTTCAGCAAGCGCAGCAAGATGCAACTGCGCCCGAATTCATATCAAACAAACTCCCTGTATTCCCTTTGAAAACGGCCGTCGCTGATCAATCTGCTTCCCGTAATGATGTGCAACTCAGCTTTACGCAGAAACCGGATGGCTCTTTGATTTCCATCAGTACGGGCAAGCTTGCTGCGCAAACGCCAGCATTGGCCGGGGATTGGATTATCGACGCCAGCCAGGTTCAAGGATAATTTTTGCAAGCGCGTGTGAGCTTGGCAGATAATGCGGTGGGTTTGTTTCCCTTGATGCTGGAGGCGAGCGATGACTTGCATCAATGGCGCAGCATAGGTGGTGAACGGCAACTGGCGATACTCAAGCAACAGGGCGCGGCGATAGAGCGACTAACCCTAGATTTATATGGCGTCCATGCCCGGTTTTTACGCCTACACTGGCTTGATTCAGCCCGCAGTGCGGCGATACTGTCGTTCACGCTAGATAGTGTGAAGCAGATAGAAACACTGTCGCCGTTGCAATGGTCTGGCCGCATTTCGGCGACAAGGTGCGAGATTCATTATTGTGACTACTTGTTACCTAAGAACACGCCGATCGATAGTCTGCGGATTCGGCTGGCAGAGATTAATACACTGGCAGATGTGCAGATTTCGGGTGAGTTACCAGCGAATACATCGGGTAATCCGGATGATACAAGCTATGGAGAGCATCACCGATATCACTCGCCGCTGTACGCCTTACACGCCTTGCATGATTTGCGCCATAAGCGCCAGGCAGATGCCGCGCCGGTAAACAATTTCATTGGATTAACTCAGAGTGTCTTGTATTGCTTAAAGCAAGGTGAGTATGAGGTCGAGTCAGAAAATCTGCCCATGAATGGCGGTATTTATACCCGTTTGCGCTTACAAACGGCAGGTGCGATTAGTTTGCTTGGGGCGACGCCGCCGACAATAGAAGTTGCCAGCACGCCGCGTAATCTGGCTTTTTTAGCGCGAGGAAATCCACCGTTTAGCCTGCAATGGGGCGTGGATCAAAAAGACAGTAGCGTATTGCCGCTAGCAACATTGCTGCCTGCATACCGTAAAGATCAGGTATTTAAATTGGATACGGCAAGCGTGAATATTTCAGTTGTCACAGCGCCAGTCGAATCCGCAGCAGTAAATCCACAGCCAGCGACAACAGAGAATAAAAGTGCGTCCAGCAAAATCTGGTTATGGGCAGCACTCGCAGCAGGTTTGCTCCTGCTCGGCGGAATGGCGTGGTCTTTATTTCGGACGATGTCTAAAGAAAGCGGAAATTAATCGTCGCTTACTTATCTAACGAGTGGTAATTAGTTTTAGTTAGTTTTGGTTAGTTTGATTTATATACATCAGGGTGTATGGAGTAATTAGGTGGCATTGTCCAAAGAATGATTGGACAATACGGCTTTAAATTCACATACTCCCCCTATTTTTTATTTCTCTTGCGTCAGCGGTGTCTTTTTATCCATCACCTCACGACAATCACCTTTGAATGTCGCATTGTCATAGTTGGTCCAGCCATAGCTATCAACATAGCGAATATGGGTTTGCAACTTCGGACTTAGAAAACTCCATTCCAGACGTTCGCCTGGGTAATGGATACTCGCCATGTCCAATAAAGAATGAAATATGTTCTCTGTGGACAATCTTGCGTTCTGGTGTTTGTACAATTGTTTGATCTTGTCGGGATACTGGGTTTGATACGCGTCCGAGTACCACATAAAAGCCGGAATATGAAATTCATACTGCGTGTTATGACCGTGGAAGGCGAGGTTGCAACTGCCGTCATACAAGGTTTGTCCGTGATCAGATACATACAGCATCGAGGTTAGCTGCTGACTCGTTTTGAGTCGCTTGATTACCTCAGACAACATCCAGTCAACATACAGCACGGAGTTGTCATAGCTATTATTGAGCGCTTGCTTATTTTTTAGATCGGTATAGGCCGGATTGTTGATGCCAAATAACGATGGCTTCCACTGGTCGAACTCTTTGGGGTGACGGTGGCTGTAGTTCCAATGGTTGCCTAGGGTGTGCAGCACTATCAGTTTTTTAACTGCTGGATCGCGCATGGCATTTTCCATCGGCGACAACAAAATTTGATCCAGACTGGAGTTATTCGTAAAGCCCCCTAGATTTAAAAACTGTGTGACGTCGGCTTCTTTGGCAAACACAGAGGTTGGCGTATCAAATTGCCCGAAGCTCATTTGATTTGACAACCAAAATGTTTTAAAACCCGCTTCTTTGAAAGCGCTGATAAACGACTTTTCAGCAAAGCCCGCTTTTAAACTCTGTGCCGCAGGCTTACGCGATACGATGATGGGTACCGACAAACGGGTAGCGGAGACGGCAGTTACTACATCGGTAAAACTGACGAGCTTGCTTTCCTGCTTCAACAGTGGATTGGTAGCGCGCTCATAGCCGTTGAGACTCCAGCGGTCATAGCGTGAGGACTCTCCAATCACCATGACGACGATTTGGGGCTGGTTTTTATCGCCAGTCAGACTCGCTTTAAAGTGGAATTCACTACTCTTTTCTGCGAGTTGCGACAAATAACTGCGCTCATTCCAAAAATCCTTGCCCCGGATAACCAGGCCGAACGGCCAGGTGCGGGCAAAGGTTTCCTCGTCGTAAGGGATCTTTGCCCAACGAGGTAGTTTGGGGAACGTCGGCAGTAGCTGATCCCAGGCTTTCTCATAGAACGTGATATTTTTACCTGTCACTGATGGTGCTGAGATAGATGCTGGCACTGATATTGACGCTGCTGTTGGTGCCGAGGCGCTGCTGTCGTCGTCTTCATCCTCATCTTCTTCGCTGGCGGAGGTGCTAGCGCTTAAGCTAGTTGACGCCTTTGCGCTGGCTTTGGCGGATGCAGATGCAATGCCAACTTGCTCGCCGTAAGTCCATGTGGCCGCGCCGCACAGCACTAAGATAATGACCAACCAGCGCGACTTATGCGTCCAATCCAGAGCCTGAGATCGTTTGCTTAACTTTAAAATACTCCACCACCAGGCAATGACGGTGATCGATACGACTAGCAATAGCCAGACTTTATTGCCTAAAAATTCCAGCGCTTCTTTCGGGCTGGTTTCTGCGATGATGCCCAGATGATGCGTTGAAATACCTTGCCCAAAAAATAGGCGTAAATAGATTTCCGTCGGTACTGCAAAAAAAGCAGGGAGCAGCAACCAGTGAAACCAGCGCGGCCGCTTCATGGTTGCCCATAAGGCAAGCCAGGTGATTACTTCCATCACCACAATCTGCCAAGCCTGTTCTACGGGCTTATCTAGCAACAATGAGAAGAATGGTAATGCCGACAGAAAAAAATAGCTGGCAACAATATAAATAGCGGCGGGCTGCAACAAAGGCGGCATGGTGATGGTGGTCCGGTGTGATCTGCCAGGCGCAATGCCCAGACATGCGTCAAGCGCAGTGAATCGTGAATACAGCGTAAAGCGCGTAAATATAAAGGATTTAAGATAGCTTGGTGCTGATGAGAAAAACTATGTTGCAATTTATGTTCAAGCTGTTTGCGAATACGACCCTAAATGCTTGCCTTGTATTCCAGCACAAACGGGCTATTCTGTAAGCCCAAACTTATGATCATTCCGCGCTAACTACTTGATTTGGTGTAGCTTAAGCCCGCACAAACAGATTGACAGCGGCAAGATCTAGGGTTTAAAATTGTCAGCTCTCGATTTTGGATGGTCTATAGCTTGCATATTTTCCCAAAAATATGGTTGGTTTATTTAGCAAAAATCGGGTGTGTCGGATGAAAGTTCGATGCCAATAAAGATTTAAGTCCCCGGGCAACCGTTTCCGGGTTTGTGTTTAACGTTGTATTTTGTTGGATTAAAAACGATGCCAACCATCAATCAACTGATTCGCCAGCCACGTGTCTCTGTACGCGTCAAAAGCAAATCACCGGCGCTGGAAAACAGCCCGCAAAAACGTGGCGTTTGTACCCGCGTTTATACGACAACTCCAAAAAAGCCTAACTCGGCTTTGCGTAAAGTTGCCAAAGTACGTCTGACTAACGGTTTCGAAGTAATTTCGTATATCGGTGGTGAAGGCCATAACTTGCAAGAACATAGCGTAGTGTTATTGCGCGGTGGTCGTGTAAAGGATTTGCCGGGTGTGCGTTACCATATGGTTCGCGGTGCTTTGGATACTCAAGGCGTTAAAGACCGTAAGCAAGCTCGTTCCAAATACGGTACGAAGCGCGCTAAGGCCGTTAAGAAGTAATAATCTTGTAAATTAATCTCCATAAAATGGAGCAGTATCGGCCCCTAATGGGCTGAGTAAGTGGCAGGTTATGATGGCTTGCCGCGAGAAGTGGATGAAATGTTATCTGCGACTCAACTGAAGATTGAAAAGGAATCGAAATGCCACGTCGTCGTGAAGTCCCGAAACGGGATATTCTGCCGGACCCAAAGTTCGGCAATGTAGAAGTAGCAAAATTTGTAAACGTATTGATGTTGTCAGGCAAGAAGTCTGTTGCTGAGGGCATTATTTACGGTGCGTTTAATCACATCCAGCAAAAATCTGGCAAAGATCCATTGGAAGTGTTTGCGCTGGCAATCAGTAATGCCAAGCCATTGGTTGAGGTTAAGTCCCGCCGCGTTGGTGGCGCTAACTATCAAGTGCCTGTTGAAGTTCGTCCAGTTCGCCGTTTGGCTTTGTCTATGCGTTGGTTGCGTGAAGCAGCTAACAAGCGTAGCGAAAAATCCATGCCACAACGTTTGGGTGGCGAATTGCTCGAAGCTGCAGAAGGTCGCGGCGGCGCAATGAAGAAACGTGATGAAGTTCATCGTATGGCAGAAGCTAACAAAGCCTTCTCCCACTTCCGTTTCTAAGAGTAAAAGTAAGGGGCTATTGTGTATTCTTTATGCAATGGTTCTGGCAGGTAATTTGAATCAGGCCGGGCGTAATTTTCAAAAAAAATTGCGCTCGGTTTTGTCCATTAAAAGATTTAGGATTAGCTATGGCCCGTAAGACCCCCATTGAGCGCTACCGCAATATCGGTATTTCGGCTCACATTGATGCTGGTAAAACAACGACAACTGAGCGTGTTTTGTTTTATACCGGTGTAAACCACAAAATCGGTGAAGTGCATGATGGCGCGGCTACCATGGACTGGATGGAACAAGAGCAGGAACGTGGTATTACTATCACTTCTGCTGCGACAACATGCTTCTGGAAAGGCATGGCGAATAATTTCCCTGAGCATCACATTAATATTATTGATACTCCTGGTCACGTTGACTTCACGATCGAAGTTGAGCGTTCCATGCGTGTTCTTGATGGTGCCTGCATGGTTTACTGTGCTGTTGGTGGCGTGCAGCCACAGTCTGAAACTGTATGGCGTCAGGCCAATAAGTACAAAGTTCCACGTTTGGCTTTCGTCAATAAAATGGATCGTACCGGCGCGAACTTCTTCAAAGTGTATGAGCAAATGCGTACACGTTTGAAAGCAAATCCAATTTTGATGCAAATCCCTATTGGTGCAGAAGAAAACTTCCTCGGTGTAGTTGATCTGGTCAAGATGAAGGCGATCTATTGGGATGAAGCCTCTCAAGGTATGAAATTTGACTATCGCGAAATTCCTGCTGAACTTGCTGCTTTAGCTCAAGAATGGCGCGAAAAAATGTTGGATGCTGCTGCAGAATCAACTGAAGAGTTGATGAACAAATATCTTGAAGAAGGCGATTTGTCTGAGGAAGACATCAAAACAGCAATTCGTGCTCGCACTATCGCTGCTGAAATCGTTCCTATGATGTGCGGAACTGCATTTAAAAACAAAGGCGTACAAGCCATGTTGGATGCGGTTATTGAATACTTGCCTTCACCGGTTGATATTCCGCCTGTCACTGGATTGGATGAGTACGACGAGCCGACTTCGCGCAAGCCTGAAGATACTGAGAAGTTTTCAGCTTTGGCGTTTAAAATCATGACTGATCCGTTTGTTGGTCAGTTGATTTTTTTCCGCGTCTATTCTGGTATGGTTAAGTCGGGTGATACAGTATTCAACCCGAACAAGAATAAGAAAGAACGTCTTGGTCGTATTTTGCAGATGCATGCAAACCAGCGCGAAGAAATCAAAGAAGTACATGCGGGTGATATTGCTGCTGCTGTTGGTCTGAAAGATGCCACTACCGGTGAGACTTTGTGCGATCCATCTTCCATCATTACTTTGGAGCGTATGGTATTCCCTGAGCCAGTTATTTCTCAGGCAGTTGAGCCGAAAACTAAACAAGAT
>JANXTO010000101.1 GCA_025352365.1 Undibacterium sp.
ATTTTCCTGACGCATAATGTATTTTTGAAATTAGTCTTGGCAGTAATCAGTAGCACTGATTGCTTTCAAAATTTTGATCGATTTAATTTATTGCCAATGCCCTAAAGCATTAGCAAGTAGAAATGAGTTATTTTTATCTAATATGAGCTATTCATCTTCGTCCCAACAAGTTCAAATTCGTCAAACTAGTCAAGTTCGTAAAGTCATTGTGCGAGGCTTTACCTTGATTGAAATCATGGTTGTTGTCGTTATCATGGGGATTTTGGCAGCCTTAGTCGTGCCTAAATTAATGGGGCGCACAGACGATGCTCGTATTGCAGCTGCCAAGCAAGATATTTCAACCTTGATGCAAGCGCTCAAGTTATATCGCCTTGACAATCAACGTTACCCAACCACTGAGCAGGGCTTGCAGGCCTTAATCGTAAAACCAACTTCAGGCCCTGCTGCAAATGGTTGGAAAACTGGTGGCTACATCGATAAACTCCCGAAAGACCCTTGGGGTAATCCTTATCAATATTTATCTCCTGGAATTAAAGGGGAGGTTGATATTTTTTCCTTGGGCGCAGATGGTCAGCCTAACGGTACTGGCAACGATGCAGATATCGGTTCGTGGGATCTGTAAGTTTCTTCGTGTCGCGCTCTTCTCGCTATAACTCAGGTTTTAGTTTGC
Source organism: Undibacterium sp. (assembly GCA_025352365.1). GTDB lineage: Bacteria > Pseudomonadota > Gammaproteobacteria > Burkholderiales > Burkholderiaceae_D > Undibacterium. The sequence continues at coordinate 671 of JANXTO010000101.1, forward strand.
TGGAGTTGCTGGTGGTTCTGGTAATCGCCGGCATTATGCTGGGTGCCGTGTCATTCAATGCGATGCAAAGTAGCCGTCAGCGTTTGCAAACAGATGCGCAACGTATTGCTTTGCTGTTGCAATTAGCCCGGGAAGAAGCAATTGTCCGAAACCATCCTATTGCATTCGAGGCAGATCAAAATCGTTACCATTTTTTAGTACGTAACGATCTGACATGGGAGCCAATCCTTGATGTTGATATGTTGCGCCAACGCGAGTTCTCTATGAGCCCAGTTCAACTGGCTATTGATCCAGTATCACTGGCCAACACCACTGACCTGCGGATTGTATTTGGTCGTGAACCAGTCGATAGGCCATTTGTCCTGAGCATGATTGTCGGGGAAGACAAGATAGTCATACGTGCAGATGGCATTGGCCATTTTGTGGTGGAGTAGGTATGAAGTTGAATACATATTGCGCGACACTATATCAATTGAAAAAAACTTCAGGCTTTACTTTGCTTGAGGTTCTGGTTGCGCTAGTGATTGTCGGGACTGCATTAGGGGCGAGCTTGCGTGCGATAGGAAGCCTGACTCAAAATAGTAATGATTTACGGGCTGCAATGATGGCTAGTTGGTCAGCAGAAAACCGATTGGCGCAAATCCGGCTTGGTTCCGAATGGCCGGCAGTTGGAGAGCGTTCTTTTCCTTGTCCTCAGGGTGAATTGAATCTGGTTTGTGAGGAGCATGTATTGGCAACGCCAAATCCTTTGTTTAGACGAGTGGAAGTTTATGTATTTGATGCCAATCATCCAGAACGAAGGATTGTTAAATTAACGCAGGTGGTGCCCAATGCCATCTAGTAAAAAACGCTTCAAAATTTCGACTGATCTTTCAACGGATTTCTCAACTAATAACAGAATAAAACAAGTAAAAAAAATAGTTGGTTTTACTTTAGTTGAGCTGCTTGTGGCGATTACTATTTTGGCGATTGTCGCCGTTCTCGGCTGGCGTGGTCTAGATAGTATTGTCAGGGCGCGTATCACTTTGACCAATGAACTTGAGCAGTCTCGTGGTACGCAGATTAGTTTTGCTCAGCTAGAAAACGACAGCGCGCATCTTGCAGGAACAGATTTGCTTGCGACTCGTGAGAGTCTTCGAGCATCACCGCAAGGCTTGTACATGATACGTACAGTGTTTGATGATAACCAACCGTTGCGCTTGCAAATCGTCGCGTATCGACTGAAAGATGGTATTTTGAGTCGTCGAGAGTCTGTCGCTACCCGTGACTTAAAAATGCTGGATGCCGATTGGCAAAATGCCCTTAACGAGACGGACAATATGCCTATCGTTGTATTGCAAACAGATGTCGCATCCATTTCTATGCGTACCTGGAATAAGGATGAGACTACTTGGAGGGTAGCAGGCACTGATATTGATACATCACAAAATGCCACAACAGGTTCTGCAAGTAAGCCTATCCCTCTGAAAAGTGGGCTTGAGGTATCGCTCCAGCTATTGGGGCGCGAGAATGTCATCTTAAAAGTATTCTTGCTGGGGGCGGCGTGAAAAAGCTGCCACATTACCAAGCGGGTGTCGCCGTTGTGACGGCGCTATTGCTGACAACGCTAGCCATCACCATTGTTGCTAGTTTATTTTGGCAGCAGCAAGTTCAGGTTCGCTCCATTGAAAATCAACGACTGCAACTGCAAAAAAAATGGGTCTTGCGTGGTGCTTTAGATTGGGCTCGTCTGATTTTGCGTGAGGACGGTCGTGGACGTAAAGTTGATCATCTGAAAGAGGCTTGGGCGACGCCTTTGGCAGAAACTCGTCTTGATGAATATGTTGAAAATGGTCGTGCGGATACTGAGGCTTCTGATGCTACTTTATCCGGTCAAATTACGGATGCTCAGTCTCGTTTTAATATAAATAATCTCTCTACGGATGGGGTCATTAACCCTAAAGAGGTACTTGCATTTGAGCGTTTACTTACCAATGTCAAGTTAGACCCCTCTCTGGCCGCTGCTACAGCTACTGCTGTAGCTAATTCCCAAACAAAAAAAACAACTGCTGCTAGTGATCCTCCAATAGTAACCGGCGCTGCTAGCGCATCTAACGTTGCTGATACTTCAACGGCTACTGTAACGAATACAACAGATGCATCAAAAAGTGCGAGCAATGCTGGACAAGCGTCAACTGACGCAATTCCTGAAGTACAATTCTTGCGCTTTACTCAGATCGACGATGTGCTGTCGGTCCCAGGATTTACTTCAGATATGTTGTTAAAGCTGAGGGACTTTGTGACGGTGCTGCCGCATGCCACGCCCATCAATGTAAATACAGCGTCGGCAGAAGTACTCTCGGCTAGAATTACTGCGCTCTCTTTGTCAGATGCAGCCGCAATTATTGCCAGTCGTGACCGGGCAGAGTTTTTGGATATAGCGGATTTTAAGCAGCGCTTCCCTGATAAATTAACAGATGTCTCCGCTAACGATGTATCGGTTGCAACTGACTACTTTATTGCGGCAGGTAAAATAAAATTAGGAAGATCAACGCTGAATTTTAGTGCTTTGATCGAGCGCATCGATATAGTGACAAAAATTATCTGGACAAGAGAGCTTTGATAGTCGTGATATAGATAAATTTTGTATCACACTAAAATAGAAAATTGAATATGGCAAGTACACTGTACATACTATCACCGTCAAAAGTCACTGCCCAAAATGGTAACGATTGGACGACTCAAGCTCGTCCATTTGCATTGGTTTCTAATAACGGCACAATAGAGCAACAAGGCCAACAAACGCTAGCTCAATTAAAAACTATGATTAGCATGGCGCGCCAAGTCATATTGTTGTTGGCCGCTAGCGACGTCAGTGTGTTGCAAGCTAAAGTGCCACCGATGTCAGCTGCAAAACTGCGCCAGTCTTTACCAAATTTATTAGAAGACCAACTGGCAACCGATGCTGCAGATGTAATTCTTCAATCGACGATGGTCGTTAACGGCATGTGCTCAGTTGCCGTGGTTGATAAAAACTGGATGGAGTCGCTTGCAAAAAGTATGCTGTCATTTGGAGCAAAAAAAATCTCTGCATACCCTGTGCAAATGGCGATGGAGCACAACAACGATAGTGCCACCGTCATGTACGAACAAGATGGCAATATGCTGGAGTTTGCTGCTTGCTGCCTTGACGGTAATTTTTTGGGTTTAGGTTTGAGTGTTGACGAGATAGCTCAGCGCTCTGATGTGAATGAGAAATTGGACGTTGAGCTAAACACGGTTTTACAGACTTTGAAGTTGTTTCTGTCAAAAGATAGTGTTGTTGTCTACCTTGAACCTAAAAAAATAGAGGCTTATCAACAAGCTATACAAAAAGATATAGAGCTTGCCCAGAGAATTACCTTGCAGCCAACTCAATGGAAAAACCGGATTGCTGGTCTGACTCCGGTCAGCCCAGATCTGATGGACGGCGTAGCTTTGGCAAATCCGTCGGCGATTGATTTGTTTGCATGGCGTTGGCCAATAGGTTTAGCTGCTGCGGTTCTAATCATCAATTTGATTGGCATAAATTTTGAGTGGTTTTCGCTCAAGCGCGAGGCTCAGCAACTGAGTTCGTCACTAGTGCAATCTTATCGTGCCGCTTATCCTAAAGAAACCGTCATCATTGATCCGCTAGCGCAAATGCAGCAAAAAATCAGTTTATCTAAAAAACTAGCTGGACAATCGGTGCCAGACGATTTTGTTGTTCTCGCTGCCCAGTTCTCTCAAATATGGGACAGAATCAGTGGCGCTTCCCCAGGAGCTAGCGTGCTCAGTATGGAATACCGCGAACATAGTTTGTTTATAAAAACACGTTCGTTTAATCAGCAGGATCAGCTTAAAGCTGCGTTACAAGATCAATCTTTGACTTTAGTATCTTCTAAAGATGGTTTGTTACAGGTCAAGACTGGTCTTAGTCTTGATGCTAAAAACAATACTGCCGCAAGCTCAGGGGGCTTGAAATGAAAAACTCGATGCTGGTAGAAAGTTTATCTTTGTTTTGGCAGCAGCGTGTGCCGCGGGAGCGCTGGATGTTGTCGTTAGCTTTGCTTGCGATAGTTTGTGCTTTAATTTATGTGATTGGCATTAATCCCGCTTTATCAGGTAAGCAGAGTTTACAAAAAGCCATACCGCAATTAAGACAGCAAGTCGCAGAAATGGATTTAATGAGTAAGCAAAGCGTACAACTCGGCAACGCTATGTCTGAAAATATAGATACTGTGTCGCGTGAATCGATTGAGACATCTTTGGCTCGCCGTAGCATTAAAGCGCAAAATTTATCTGTGAATGACGATGTTGTCAGATTTCAGATTTCTACCGTTACCTATACCAATTTGATGGAATGGTTACTCGAAGCGCAAAAATCAACGAGATTAACCGTCGAAGAAGCGAAGCTAGCAGCGTTGCCAGAGAGTGGTCAGGTCAGTGTAACGATCACCTTAAAGCAGCAAAAGAATAATCTCTGACATGTTTAAGATTAGTCGATTGCTTTGGGTTTTTGCAGCTATTCTCAGTATGGTATTGACGGTGTTGATTTTTTTGCCGGCAAGTTGGCTAGCGCTGTTGGTTGAGAAGCAGACGATGGGACGTATTAGTTTAGGGGATGCCCAAGGTAGTTTTTGGCGCGGCTCTGCATTTATTGGAGGAGCTCCAAATGGGAACGCTCCGCTAACTCCCTTGCTGCCAGGGCGTTTTACATGGCGCATTTCACCCACAATATTATTGGGACAGCTTGATATAAATTTGGATAATCCGACATCTTTATCTCAAGCTATAAAATTAGAAGGTAATCTGGATCAATGGAGCGTTAGTGGCTCAAGTTTGATTGTGCCGCCGGAGCGGTTGGAGGGGCTGGGAGCTCCGTTAAATACGATAGGCCCCTCTGGTCAATTGCGTTTGTCTTGGAATAGTTTGCAGTTCATAAGGCAGGGCGTGAAATTGGATATTATTGGTGCCATGCGTTTAGAAATGAATGAAATGGCATCGCGTTTATCGCCCATAAAACCATTAGGTAGTTATTTGCTGACGATGGATTGGAAAGGCTCTACAGCGAACATTACATTGACCAGTATCAAGGGGCCAATGTTGCTAAGTGGGGCGGGGAATTTGCATGATGGACATATGCAATTTTCTGGGCGGGCAATGGCAGAGGCAGGGCAAGAAGACAGGTTGGCAAATTTATTGAATTTGCTTGGACAGCGCCGTAGGGACGGCAATAAAGATGTGATAGCGTTAGAGTTCAAATGAGAAAAAATCTATTGAAAGTAAGATCTGCCATGAGCGTATCAGTACAGAATGTGTTGCATCCCCAACAGAGTCGGCAAACTAATTTGAAGCGATTGCCGATAGCCGCATTCATAACGGCCGCCTGTTTTACGCTAAGTTTGTGTCCCGCGTATGCGCAAGATCCATCGCAAAATACTGCGGCGCTTAATTTTGTCGGCGCAGATATTGAATCTGTGATCAAGGCAATTGGTCATTATACTGGCGTTACATTTATTATCGATCCACGAGTAAAGGGACAAATTAACTTAGTCTCCGAAAAGCCTTTAAGTAAGGATCAGGCGTTCAAACTCTTGACTTCTAGTTTGCGCTTGCAGGGATATTCGGTAGTCACAGGGGACGGTTATACAAAAGTGGTTCCTGAGTCAGATGCCAAGTTGCAAGCGGGACCAATACAAGCTGAGTCGCTAAAAGGTGATCAGATTGCTACTCAGATTTACCGCTTAAACTATGAGTCGGCAAATAATATCGTTACTGTTCTGCGTCCATTGATTTCGCCCAATAACACGATCAATGCCAATCCCGGTAACAATTCTGTCGTTATTACAGATTACGCTGATAATTTAAAGCGTCTTACAAAAATAATTGGGGCGTTAGATGTGCCGGCATCAAATGATGTCGACGTCATTCCAGTTAAAAATGCAATTGCTAGTGATATCGCAACGATGGTCACTCGTTTAACTGAAAGTGGTGGCGCATCTGCTGAAGGTGGAAAAGCTGTTCTGTTGGCAGATTCGCGTACTAACTCCATTATGATTAAAGCGCCTTCAGCAGCGCGAGCTAATTTAATCAAATCCTTAATCGCTAAATTGGATCAGCCGACTACTTTGCCAGGTAACGTGCATGTGGTTTATCTGAAGAATGCAGAGGCAGTGAAGTTAGCTCAAACCTTGCGTTCGATTATTACTCAAGACAGCTCATTGCCGTCCAGCGGAAATTCTTCTGTATCTTCAAGTAGTAACGGCGCGAGTTCTTTAGGTAGCAGCACTAACTCTAATGCTAGCCTTGGCGGGTCATCGACGAGTGGCTTATCCTCTGGATCGTCCAGTACTAGTTCTTCTCAAAGTAGCTTGTCGAGTGGTGGTGCAGGTGGTTTTATTCAGGCAGATGCAGCAACTAATACTTTGATTATTACTGCAAGTGAGACCGTTTATCGAAATTTGAGAACGATTATTGACCAGTTAGATGCACGCCGTGCCCAAGTATATGTTGAGGCTTTAATCGTTGAAATTAAAGCGAGTAAAGAAAACGATTTTGGTATTCAATGGTTAGGATTATCTGGTAATAGCAATAGCGATTATCGCGTTGGCGGCGGTACGTCGTTTCAAACCACTACTAGCAATAACATTGGTGCGCTGATCGCAGGCAATGGATCGGCACTGCCTGGTGCTGGTTTGACCTTGGGACTGTTTAAACAGGTAAATGGTCAGCTTGGATTAGGTGCGCTGGCGCATGCGCTTGAATCCAATGGCAATGGGAACGTCCTCTCAATTCCAACTTTGATCACTCTTGATAATGAAGAAGCGAAAATTATCGTTGGTCAAAACGTTCCCTTCATTACTGGACAATATGCGACATCTGCTTCTGCTGGCGGTAGCGCCGGTGTAAATCCGTTCACTACGGTGGAGCGTAAAGATGTGGGTTTGTCTTTAAAAGTCAAACCACAAATATCTGATGGTGGCTCAATTAGAATGTCGATTTATCAGGAAGTATCAAGCGTAGACAACACGACGACGAATAGCGCAGGTTTAATCACAAACAAGAGCGTGATCGAATCTAATGTGTTGGTTGATGACGGACAAATTATCGCACTTGGTGGTTTGATGAAAGACTCGATCGAAGATTCTAGCGAGGGCGTACCTCTGCTAAGTAATATTCCTGTACTAGGTAATTTATTCAAATACCAAACTAAGACCCGCGGTAAAACAAGTCTGATGATTTTTATACGGCCAGTCGTGATTCGTAATGCAGAACAAAGCGGCAATGTGTCCCTAGATCGCTACGACTATATGCGTACTCAGATTGCCCCGGTAAAAGGAACTGATATGAATAGCCTGTTGCCGGAAATTGAAAAAGGTAAGTTATTTAAAACACCTGTGGTAAATCCGGGTGATAAATCTGCGACGGAAAGCAAAGAGAGTAAATAACAGCATGCTAGAGAACCGATTATTGTCGTATGCGTATGCCCGTGACTTTTCAGTACTCGCTTGTCGTGATTTGAACGATTCAGCGGCATGTGTAGAATTAGCTGTATCCACCGAAACTAAACCTGCCGCTATTGCTGAGGTAGGTCGTCGTTTTGGCCGCGTTAAATTAAACGTGATGCCGCATGCAGACTTGCTGGAAATGATCGCCAGAACCTATGCAGGATCTGGCGGTGATGCTGCTGACGTGGTTGGTGAAGTAGAGTCTGATCTGGATTTGGCGAAGCTAATGCTGGATATGCCAGCGATTGAGGATTTGCTGGAGTCTGCTGATGATGCACCAGTCATTCGAATGATTAACGCTCTGCTGACTCAAGCATTGCGGGACGGTGCATCAGATATTCATATTGAGCCGTTTGAGCAAATTTCGATAGTGCGTTTTCGTATTGATGGTTCATTGCGCGATGTAGTGCGTCCGAAAAAAGCGATTCATGCCTCATTAGTATCGCGAATTAAAATCATGGCGCAGCTAGATATTGCCGAAAAGCGATTGCCACAAGATGGACGTATTACTTTGCGTATTGGTGGCAAACCAGTCGATGTCCGCGTCTCCACCTTGCCAACAGGGCATGGCGAACGCGCAGTATTACGTCTGCTTGATAAAGAGGCCGGGCGGTTAGATCTGAGTACCTTAGGGATGAGCCCCGATGTGCTGCCTCAGTTTGATAAATTGATCGCGCAGCCACACGGTATCGTGCTGGTCACCGGGCCTACTGGCTCAGGTAAAACGACTACGCTGTATGCGGCATTGTCACGTTTAAATGCGGGTAAGACCAATATCCTGACAGTAGAAGATCCGATTGAATACGAACTTGCTGGCGTGGGACAAACTCAGGTTAATGCGCGTATTGATATGACGTTTGCCAAGGCACTTCGCGCTATCTTGCGACAAGATCCCGACGTCATCATGATCGGCGAGATTCGCGATTTAGAGACAGCGCAAATCGCGGTGCAAGCGTCGTTGACTGGGCATTTGGTGTTAGCGACTTTGCATACGAATGACTCTGCGGCAGCAGTCACTCGCTTGCTTGATATGGGCATAGAACCGTTCTTGTTGTCATCGTCTTTACTCGGTGTTATCGCACAGCGATTAGTGCGTAAGCTCTGCACCCATTGCAAACGTTTTGATGGTCAGGACTGGCATTCAGTCGGCTGTGAGCATTGTGGTCATACCGGGTACCAAGGACGAGTAGGGGTTTATGAATTGTTGCTGACGACAGAAGAAATTCGTTCGCAAATTCATCATCAGGCTTCCGAGGCAGAAGTCCGTGCGGTAGCGCAGCGAGATGGCATGAAAACGATGCGTGAAGATGGCGATCGTTGGTTGACGGCAGGCGTTACCACCCGGGAAGAATTATTGCGAGTAACGAAAGAGTAAATCATCGTGCCAGCATTCAGATATGAAGCCATTGATCCAGATGGACTAAGCAAAAAAGGTGTGGTCAACGCAGATAGTGCGCGCGCAGCGCGTGCAGATTTGCGTAGCCAGAATTTTTTACCCATCACTGTTGAACTGATTGCCAATCAACTCGATGCGGAAGGTAAGAAGCGACGCAGTATTTTTGGCGAGCATTTATCTACAGTAGAACTTGCGCTATTTACCAGACAGTTAGCGAGCTTGTTAGAAGCAGGTTTGCCCTTAGAGCAATCGTTGTCAGCCTTGTTAGAGCAATCAGAACGCAGTTATATCCGTGATTTGATTGCATCTATTCGCTCAGAAGTGATGGCCGGCGCGTCTCTGTCTGATGGTCTGAAACAGCATCCAAATGACTTTGCCGATATCTACTGCGCGCTGGTTGCTTCCGGCGAGCAAATCGGTCATTTGTCGCGTGTATTATCGCGTTTGGCAGATTATATTGAGCGCCGCAATGCCTTGGTGCAAAAAGTCAAATTAGCCTTTACTTACCCGGCCATTGTCACGGTCGTTGCGTTTGCGATTGTGATATTTTTGTTGACCTATGTGGTGCCGCAGATCGTCTCTGTATTTGCCAATACAAAACAAAAATTACCTTTCTTGACGGTGATGATGTTGGCGATATCTGATTTTGTGCGTAGCTATGGATTGTTCGTCGGAATCGTGATTGCAGTTGCCTTCTGGGGCTGGCGCATGGCGCTTAAAAATCCAGATGTCAAAATGCGCTGGCATACCTGGTTGCTAACGGCACCCTTATATGGCAAGTTTGAACGTAGTTTGAATACCTCACGCTTTGCCAGCACTCTGGCGATTACTACTGGCTCTGGCGTACCTATTTTGCGTGCTTTGCAAACCAGTCGGGAGACCTTGTCCAATGTCGCAATGCGCCAGCAAGTGGAAGATGCGACCGCCAGTGTACGTGAAGGTGTGGGCTTAGCGCGCGCGTTGTCAGCACATAAGCACTTTCCTCCGATGTTGATTCATATGATACGTGCGGGCGAAGTCACTGGAGAGCTGCCCGCGATGCTGGAGCGTGCATCTAACGCACAGGAGCAAGATTTAGAGCGCCGTGCATTGACGATGGCAGGTCTACTGGAACCCGCATTAATTCTGGCAATGGGTGTAGTTGTGCTACTGATTGTACTTGCCGTGTTGATGCCGATTATTGAAATTAATCAACTGGTTCGCTGACAACTTAAGCACCAATATTGCAAACACTACCAAGCTATTGATCCTGACTAATCAGGCCAATTTATTGGGTAGATTAATCAAGGCGATTAACTTAGATGATTAACTAAGTTGAGTTATCTGCCATAAGCAAGGAATGAAATGAAGCGTGCCCCATTAATAGTCAGTTTTTTGATGTTTATTACCTTATGTATGTCCCTTAGTTTTTGGGGTATCCATTTGTTTAAACCACAAGCGCGCGCGGTAGCCGTGCCGATGCAGTCTGCTGCATTTGAACCAGGTGCTGGCCAGTGGGGTAGTGTATTTGGTCAAAGTCAGGTAGCACAAGCGGCTAGTAATTATCAATTAAAAGGCGTGATACTCGCTGTTCGACAAATAGAAAGTGTCGCCATCATTAGCGCCAATGGCAGGCCAGCTCAAGCTGTTGGAATTAATCAAGAGTTATCTCCAGGGGTCACGCTGAAGGCCGTTTATGATCAATATATTTTGATTTCTGAAAACGGTATTTCCAAGCGAGTTGAGCTGCCACCATCAGCAACCATTACCAGCGCACCGATCAGTCCAAATGGTGCTGCTACCATGGCTCCGCCAAATCCAATTGCGTTCCCATCAAATAGTCGTCAGGTTTTTAGTGGAAATAATCCTGGTATTTCTATTAGTGGTGGCGTACCTGTTTTAACGCCGCAACCCGCCTCTACACCAACGCCTCCAGATAATCAGCAATAACTGAAGATTAGTCTCAATACGGCCCAATCAGGCCGGTAAGTCTTCTAAGTCTATTAAGCCTTTCTAAGTCTATTAAGCCTATTAGTGAATACACCTCCTCAATTTTTACAAGATGTCTTGGCTCAGGCTCATCCATCCTGGCATCCAGCTTTGTACCAAGGCTTGGCCGCAGTCAAAGCAGCAGATCCAGAGTATTTGAGTAATCTGTCGGACTCCCATTTTTTACCTACTGCGGGACGTTTATTTGCTGCATTTGCCATACCTATTGATGCGGTACGTTATGTGCTGGTAGGTGAGGGGCCTTATCCTCGGGAAGACAGTGCGACCGGATTTTGTTTTATGGATGGTGCCGTCACAGATTTATGGTCGCAAGAGACTGGCGGCGGCTTATCCAAAAAAGTGAATCGTGCAACGTCGCTACGTAATTTCATCAAAATGCTATTGGTTACTGGCGGCTATTTGACGCTAGAAAACACTTCTATTTCTGCGATTGCTGAGGTCGCAAGCAAAGCGAGAGCGACTGATTCTGTCTTCATTCAATCTCTGCCAGAGTTGCAAGATAATTTGCTCGCACAAGGATTTTTGTTATTGAATGCGTCATTAGTGTTTCGATCCGATGTTGCACCTGCCAAAGATGCAAAATCCTGGCTGCCGTTTCTTCAATCCATTTTTTTGGCATTGAACGAGCAACAAAATCAAACCACAGTAAAGCCCACCGTTCTGGTCTTATGGGGCAAAATTGCTGAGCAATTACAGCAGATGTCAGTGGTATCTTTATTTCAACAACAGATTGCTGAGCATCCGTATAACTTGTCATTTATCGGGAATAAAAATATGCAAGATTTTTTTGCCCCGATGAACTTGTTGCATAAACGTCTTGTATAAATACCTCTATTCATTCTGATCGTTAGCTATATTTGCCATTACGATAAATAACCGTAATAAAAATACCTAGGATACTGATTCAAATCTTCATTTGTGGAATAAACTAACACCTGAAAATTCGTTGCTTTATACCGCATAAAATTGCGTCAGTCTAAGCTACCGAAAATAAGGTCATCGCCAGTCGAGATAATCAGTGTAACTAAGATCAAACATGCTGAAAAAAATAGAAACTAATCAACTGCGAGTCGGGATGTATGTGCAGGAGTTATGTAGTTCCTGGATGGACACCCCATTTTGGCAAAAATCTTTTTTGCTAGAAGATCAAAATGTAGTAAATAAGGTACTTAGCACAAAGATCAAAGAAGCTTGGATTGACACGATAAAAGGACTTGATGTTTTTCATCCCGCGGAAGATAGCGATGAAGAGCCTGAAGAAATTGTTGTAGAACCAACAGTCGCTAAACCAGTTGAGCAGGTTGAAGCTGTCCAGATGCCGTCGTTTAAAGAGATACGAAGTGTCTCAATGGATGAGGAGCTAGGACGCGCAGCAAAAATTGTTAGCAAATCGAAGCAAGCTGTTTTTTCGATGTTCCATGAGGCACGCATGGGCAATGCAGTCGACGTAGAGAATGCCTTGCCATTAGTGGAGGAAATTGCCTCCTCAGTCATGCGTAATTCTGGCGCTTTAATTGGCTTGGTTCGCCTCAAAACAAAAGACGATTACACCTACATGCATTCCATCGCGGTATGTGCTTTGATGATCGCTTTATCCAAACAATTAGGGCTGAATGATGCCCAAATACGTGACGCTGGCTTAGCTGGTTTATTGCATGATATTGGCAAAATGATGGTGCCCGCAGATATCCTGAACAAGCCAGGAAAATTGACCGACGACGAGTTTATCTCTGTTAAAGAGCATCCAGAGGCTGGCTACAACATGTTGTTAGAAGTAAAAGGCATTAGCGATATTGCCTTGGACGTTTGCCTGCATCATCACGAAAAAATGGATGGCAGCGGTTATCCACACCGCCTGGTTGGTGAGAAAATTAGCTTGTTTGCACGCATGGGCGCTGTATGTGATGTTTATGACGCAATCACCTCTGATCGTCCATATAAGCAAGGCTGGTGTCCGGCAGAGTCTTTGCGAAAAATGGCGGAGTGGAGCAAGGGTCATTTTGACGAAAAAGTATTCCAGGCTTTCGTAAAAAGTATTGGCATCTTCCCAGTCGGAACATTAATCCGGCTGGAGTCTGGACGGCTTGGCGTGGTGGTCGAGCAGCAAGTCGGTAAGTCTTTGTTGTTACCTAAAGTGCGCGTTTTTTTCTCCATCAAATCTCTAGGTTATATTGTGCCGGAGTTGATTGATTTAGCCCGACCTGGTTCGCAAGATAAAATTGTAGGCCGCGAGGATGCTAGTAAGTGGGGTTTAAAAGATATAAGCCGTTATTGGCTTGGTGATACGACTGCGCCCACTGCTTGATTGAAATTTGAAGAGATGATTCTTAATGGTTGTTGCGACATGAATAAGCACTCATTTTGAGTGCTTTTTTATTTGGATTGCTATTCAGGATAAATATAATACTCATGGTGAGTATATTTTAGTCGTCCATATATTAAATGGACAATAAGGTATATTTTGAAAAAATATCGGGGAGTATATTGATTTTGAGTGCATTGAACTTGCGCCAGATTAAGCGGAGAATCTTATCGGACTCTTTTAGGATGGATGAGTTTTGCGCAAGTTCTGCGTCGATATCTCTAATTAAGACTTACGCAAAATTGTCCCAGTAAAGCGCAGCGATGAAGAAATTACTTCAGTGCTGCAAGAAGCTGGGCGGCTTTGCGTAAGTCTTATGCATGCAAAAAACTGAAAATTACTTCTCAGGCTGTATAACAACTTTGCCGGTAACTTTGCGAGCGGCTATATCGTTCAACGCAATTGCCGTATCTTTTAATGCATAGCGCCCGGAAATTCGTGGTTTGATTTTGCCTCCAGCTAACCAGCCAATTAATTCGCGCATTGCTGCCAGATTTGCTTTGGGTTCGCGTTTGGCAAATTCTCCCCAAAACACACCGACTAAAGAAGCGCCTTTGAGCAGCGTTAAGTTCAATGGCAATTTCGGGATTTCACCATTTGCAAATCCCACGACCAAGTAACGTCCGCGCCAAGCAATGGAGCGGAATGCAGGTTCTGCATAGATGCCACCAACCGGATCGTAAATAACATCTGGCCCTTTGCCATCTGTTGCCACTTTGATTGCCTCACGCAGGTCTTGCGTACTGTAGTTGATCGTCAGATCGGCACCATGTTCTTTGCAAATAGCGAGCTTCTCATCGGACGAGGCCGCGGCGATTACGCGTGCCCCTAATGCTTTGCCGATTTCAATCGCTGCCAGGCCAACGCCACCGGCAGCGCCTAGCACCAACATCGTTTCTCCGGCTTTTAACTGAGCACGATCGACTACCGCGTGATGCGATGTGCCATAGGTGAGAGTAATCGCTGCTGCAGTATCGAAATCCATCCCCGGTGGCATAGGCATCACCGCTTGCGCAGGTGCCACGACCTGCTGTGCGAATGCGCCGTGACCGATGAAGGCAATTACTTTATCGCCGACTTTGATATTGCTGACGCCATCACCGATAGCTCTTACCACGCCAGACAATTCGCTGCCTGGGGTGAATGGCAATTCTGGTTTAAATTGATATTTGTTTTGGATGATCAGCACATCTGGGAAGTTAACCCCGGCGGCTTTTACATCAATCACCACTTGTCCAGCGCCTGCAACAAGATCTGGTAACTCTTCTACGACCAAGGTATCTGGTAAACCCCAAGCTTTGCAAAGTACGGCTTTCATGTATTTGTCTCCTCTTTAAAATAGTACGACCGTTTGATTTTACGATTATGCCGCAAAAATCCGACGCTTGTCTCAAATTACAATGTTGCATCGGTTAAAATGTTTCGTATGAAAATCTTGATCAGTAATGACGATGGTTACCTCGCTCCTGGCATTGTCGCTTTGGCCGATGCATTAGCATCTATTGCCGACATTGTCGTGGTCGCGCCTGACAGCAATCGCTCCGGTAGTTCTAACGCCTTGACATTGGATCGACCCTTGTCAGCACAGCGCGCGTCGAATGGTTTTTATTTTGTGAATGGTACTCCCTCCGATTGCGTGCATATTGCGCTGACATCAATCATGCAAGAGAAGCCGGATTTGATCGTTTCTGGTATTAATCAGGGACAGAATATGGGGGACGATACTTTGTATTCTGGTACGGTAGCCGCCGCGACTGAGGGATATTTATTTGGCATACCCGCCATCGCTTTTTCGCAAGTGGACAAAGGATGGTCACATCTTGAGGATGCGGCAAAAATAGCACTAAGCATGGTCAAGCAAGGTTTTGTCGCGCTGCCCAGACCCTATTTATTGAATGTGAATATCCCTAATTTGCCTATTTCGGATATTAAAGGGATGCGTGCCGCACGCTTGGGTAAGCGTCATATGTCCGAGCCTGTGATTAAAGCGCAAGATCCACATGGTCGTGATATTTATTGGATAGGTCCACCAGGTAAAGCAAAAGAGGCAGGCGAAGGCACAGATTTTTTTGTGACAGCGCAAGGCTATGTATCCGTCACGCCTTTGCAAATTGATTTGACCAATACAAAACAACTATCGCAATTGCAAGACAATTTTGGTACGGGCGACGCATGACCAAAAATGAAAAACGTTTTCCCTTGCAATTGTCTTCCGTGATGGACGGCGCTAAGCAGCAAACGCATCGTCAATTCACTTCAACGCATCTGGTAAAAACAGCGACACCCCAGACCGCGACGCAGAATGCCGCCAAACATGGAGCGACTAAACAAGATGCGGCAAAAAATTCTCTCCGGTCATCGTCGCTCAATCCTAATCCAACGACAAAATCTGATCAGACATCCTCCAACGTAGTGAGCTCTCGTCCTTTAGTCTCGGACGGTGTGCGGCGCGCAATGGTGGCACGTGTTGCTCAGCAAGGTGTTAAAGATCGTTTGGTATTGGCTGCGCTGGAGGCAATTCCACGCCACCTTTTTATTGAGTCTGGTATGTCAAGTCAGGCTTACGTTGATGCCTCGCTTCCGATTGGGTATCACCAAACGATTTCACAGCCGTATATCGTGGCGCGTATGATAGAAATTATGCGCAGTGATGGCAAACTCAATTGCGTTTTAGAAATCGGAACTGGCTGCGGCTATCAGGCTGCCGTATTGTCCTTGGTGGCAAAAGAGGTCTATTCGATTGAGCGGATTAAAGCACTGCACGAACTGGCTAAAAATAACCTGCGCCCCATGCGAATTGCAAATATTCGGTTGCATTATGGCGATGGTATGTTGGGCTTGCCTCAAGTTGCGCCATTTGACGGTATCATCTTGGCTGCTGCAGGTATGGAAGTGCCAAAGGCATTATTGGAGCAGCTAGCAATTGGTGGCCGCCTGATCGCACCAGTGGGTAGCACTAAACAAGTTTTACAATTAATTCAGCGTACCGCAAAACATGAGTGGCAAAGTTCGATACTTGAGCAATGTCATTTCGTCCCTTTACATCAAGGCGTCATCTAAATTTGATGAATCCATTATTTAATTAATTGAATCTGCAATGAGTATGAAGAAATTAAAGTTATTAATCACATTAGTCCCCGCAGTTGCTCTATCAGGTTTTATTACTGCTTGTAGTACCACGCCCAATAATGCCCCGGTGATTGATCGCGGAAGTGACAGCATAAAAGCGGACTCCAAAGATGTTATGGACGTATCAAAAGTCGTGCCAAAACCAGCCGATACTCGCGGCACTTATGTTGTTAAGCGCGGCGATACACTATTCAGAATTGCTTTAGACAATGGGCAAAGTTATAGCGATCTGGTTGCATGGAATAACTTAAAAAATCCTAATGATATTAAAGTAGATCAAGTTTTGCGCGTAGCGCCGCCAGATGGAACCACCTCTGTACAAACAGGTAGCGTCAATACCAGTGGTGTAGAGGTGAGGTCGCTTACGGCGGCAACAGTAAATCCATCAACCAATAAGACCAGTCCACGAGGTGATAAGCGTCCATATTCAGACGCCAATTTAGCTGAACTGCAAAAGCTTGATTCGACTGGCGCGGTGAGCCCTGCAGCTCCGGGCGCCGCTAAATCAGATATCGTGCCGCCTGCGGTAGTCGCTGTTCCTAAGCGAGATAAACCAATTGACGCTGCAACTCCAGAGAACGATGTGGTGGATTGGATCTGGCCAGCGGAAGGAAAAGTGATCGCCGGATTTGATGATGCAAAAAATAAGGGTCTCGATATTTCAGGCAAACTGGGACAGAGTGTCATGGCTGCTGGCGCTGGCAAAGTAATGTATGCCGGTAACGGTATTCGTGGATATGGTAATCTTGTGATCATCAAGCATACAAGCACCTTGCTCTCTGCTTATGCTCACAATAAAACCATTTTGGTTGCTGAAGGACAGACTATTGTTAAAGGGCAGAAAATTGCCGAGATGGGTGATTCTGATAGTGATACTGTGAAGTTGCATTTTGAAATCAGACAGCAAGGTAAGCCAGTTGATCCATCCAAATTTTTGCCGCATCAGTAATTAGTAATCGGTAACTAGAAACAATGCTAGAGCCAACGCTAGAATCAAGAGCAATCATTATTTGATTTTGGTTGGAAAATAATTAGTCAGCAAGTTCAAAATAGGATAAGTCGTTTAACTCATACTATGCCCAATACTTCAACTAAACATCAACTGCAATCGCCTGAAACGGACGACGATCAAGATCAAGATGGTCTGGTTGATGCCAACGCTGAACGAACCAATCCATCAGACTTCTCTGAGGATGAGGTTGAAGAGGCTGAGGATGGGCAAAACGATAATCCGATTTCTTTAATCGTTGCTCCAATTGATGAGCTGAAAACAGTATTAGCTGCCGAGTTGTCGACCGATACGACGCAGCATTATTTGAACCAAATTGGCACTCGCCCATTGTTCTCTGTTGCAGAAGAATTGCACTACGCGACTTTGGCCAAGCAAGGTAATTTTGAAGCACGCCAAAAAATGATAGAGCACAATTTGCGGCTCGTTGTTTCTATCGCTAAGCATTACATCAATCGCGGTGTCGCCTTGCTCGATATGATAGAGGAGGGTAATCTGGGTTTGATGCATGCGATTGATAAGTTTGAGCCTGAGCGCGGTTTTCGTTTTTCGACTTACGCCACATGGTGGATACGCCAGAGCATCGAGCGCGCCATCATGAACCAGGCGCGCACTATCCGTTTGCCTGTGCACATGGTGCGTGAACTGAACCAGATTTTACGTGCCAAATATCATCTGGAATCACAGCAGCATGACGGTCGTGATGCTGCGCTAGAAGATATCGCCCATCTGGTCGACAGACCGCTGGATGAAGTGCAAGATATTCTTGCTTTGTCTGAGCATGCAACATCGCTAGATACGCCTCTGGATAATGATCCGCAATCTAGTTTGATGGACATGCTGCCAGGTGATAGTGATGACACACCGGATATTCGTGCAGAACAGCATGAGATGACTATTTTGGTCAGAGATTGGTTGTCTAAGCTGCCGGACAAGCAACGCATCGTCATCGTGCGTCGGTTTGGTCTCGATAATGATGATCCAGCAACGCTAGAGACCTTGGCGGATGAAATGGGTATTACACGTGAACGTGTGCGGCAAATTCAGCAAGAGGCGCTGATCAAGCTCAAGCGATCCTTCTCTTCACGTGGTGTAGGACGTGATGCGCTGCTGTGATTTGCCTGACTGATTTGCTTTGGGCTGTACTGTAAGTAAAGTAATTTCTAGCTGTTTGCGGATCTGCTCCCAAGTTTCTACGCGCTTTCTCCGTAGTTTCTCCTATAATCCCGTTTTCCGAATTAAACCTGATCGGCGTGATCTGTGCATCACGCCGCAATTATTATGAATACTATTAATATCCGTTCTTTCGACATGGACGCACGTGGCGTTGGTCATCTGGAAAATGAAGATGGCACTCCAGGAAAAGTTGTTTTTGTTGAAGGAGCTTTGCCAGGTGAGGTAGTTGGCTTCAGTACATTCAAAAAGAAGGCGACCTGGGAAGCTGCCAATATGACGCAGTTGGTGCGCGAGTCGTCACAACGGGTTAAGCCTAAATGTGAATTTTTTGGCGTATGCGGCGGTTGCTCTATGCAGCACCTGGAGTCAAATGCACAAGTGGCGATGAAGCAGCGCGTGCTGGAAGATAATCTCTGGCATATTAGCAAGGTGAAAGCAGAGACGATGTTGCGGCCGATTTATGGTCCGACTTGGGGTTACCGTTATCGCGCCAGGCTTTCTGTGCGTAATGTACATAAAAAAGGCATGGTCTTAGTCGGTTTTCATGAGAAAAAATCTCGCTATGTCGCCAATATGGAAACCTGCGAGATTTTGCCGCCGCATGTGTCTGCAATGCTCATGCCATTGCGTGATCTGATTTCGTCTTTATCGATTATTGAGGCGCTACCACAAATCGAGCTGGCGATAGGCGAGGGCGTAACCGCAATGGTATTGCGCATCATGGCGGCACTGACTGCCGAGGATGAAGTAAAGCTGAAGGCTTTTGCAGATCAATATCAAGTGCAATGGTGGTTGCAAACCAAAGGGCCAGAAACAGCTACCCCGTTTTATCCAGGGAAAAGTGAATTGCATTACTTATTACCCGAGTTTGGTATAAAAATGCCATTTAAGCCGACTGATTTTACTCAGGTTAATCATCATATCAATCGCGTTCTGGTAGAACGCGCTCTGCGTTTGTTGGATGTGCAAAAAGACGAGCGTATTGCCGACTTGTTTTGCGGTTTAGGTAATTTCACGCTGCCGATTGCAACTTTAGCAAAAGAAGTTGTGGGGATCGAGGGTAGCTCCACGTTGACAGAGCGCGCGATGGAGAATGCTCGTGCCAACGGATTAGAGGCGACGACTTCATTTGGTACACGTAATTTGTTTGAAGTTACTGCGCAAGATTTCGTTGCCTTGGGTAAGTTTGATCGCTTTTTGGTCGATCCCCCGCGCGATGGTGCGATGGCAGTTTGCCAAGCCCTGATCGATTTGGGCAGCTTAGCGCCAGAGTTGAAGCCTAAGCGTATTGTGTATGTGTCATGTAGTCCGTCTACGTTGGCACGTGATGCTGGCATGTTGGTCAATCAGGCCAGCTATCGCTTGAGTTTTGCTGGCGTCGTCAATATGTTCCCACACACGTCTCACGTAGAATCGATGGCAGTTTTTGATTTGGATTAATTTAATACTGGGTGGGTGTATTTAAAATTGTCCATAGAAACGCTGTATAATATGGCTAATTATGCATATACTCCCTGTAATATTAAAAAAATTTCCAGATTTAACGTTGACTTAGTTAACCAAGCTGATCATCCCATATTCTATTTTGCGGTTTTTGAACTCGCTTTTGGGGACAAGGAACCAATCTGATTTATGCTTTCGGCGCCCAAGTATTTATTTAAAAATAATTCTTGCAGGTAATTGTCTTTATTGGCAACTTACCTTAGGCTGGTCGTTTTTATGATAAAATCGAAGGTTAGATGAATTCTTGAAATTTTGTCTTAACCCTTTCATTTTATTGGAGTTTTTAGATGGCTATCGAACGTACATTGTCTATTATTAAGCCTGACGCAGTTGCAAAAAACGTTATCGGTCAAATTGTCAGCCGCTTTGAAGCTGCTGGCTTGAAAGTAGTCGCAGCTCGCTTGACACAACTGTCCCGCGCTGAAGCAGAAGGTTTCTATGCAGTTCACGCTGCACGCCCGTTCTTCAAAGACCTAGTTGATTTCATGATCTCTGGCCCAGTTTTTGTTCAAGCATTAGAAGGCGAAGGCGCGATATTAAAAAATCGTGATCTGATGGGTGCAACAGATCCAAAGAAAGCAGAAAAAGGCACAATTCGTGCAGATTTCGCAGAATCAATCGACGCAAATGCAGTACATGGTTCCGATGCAGCTGAAACAGCCGCCATCGAAATCGCTTACTTCTTCCCGGCGTTGAACGTGTACTCACGTTAATCACAGTTTGTAATATGGTCTTGGTTTTGTAGTGATACCTAAGCAGGATGTGAAGGAAGATGCATATGACGGCTCTCACCAATTTGTTGGACCTGGATCCCGCGCAACTCGTCGCTTATTGCGGTGAGTTGGGTGAGAAGCCGTTTCGCGCCAAGCAATTGCAGCGCTGGATACACCAGTTCGGTGCCGGTAGTTTCGAAGAGATGAGCGATCTCGCAAAATCGCTAAGAGAAAAATTATCTACGCGAGCCTTCATTGCCGCTCCTGCGATCATCAGCGACCATACATCAACAGATGGGACGCGCAAATGGTTGTTGGATGTAGGGCAGGGCAATGCTGTAGAAGCAGTATTTATTCCCGAAGAGAATCGTGGAACCTTGTGCATCTCTACCCAGGCCGGTTGTGCAGTCAACTGCCGCTTTTGCTCAACGGGTAAGCAAGGATTTAATCGTAATTTAAGCGTTGGTGAAATTATTGGTCAACTTTGGATGGCTGAGTTTTTATTACGTAAAACTAAAGGTATAGCGCCGGGACCAAAAGGCGAACGTCAAATTACTAACGTAGTAATGATGGGAATGGGCGAACCTTTATTGAATTTTGAGCCAACGGTCACTGCTTTGCGTCTGATGTTAGATGATAATGCCTATGGTTTATCACGTCGTCGTGTTACGTTGTCTACCAGCGGTGTGGTGCCGATGATTGATAAGTTGTCCCAAGAGTGTGCAGTGGCGTTGGCAGTGTCTTTGCATGCCTCAAACGACACTCTGCGCGACAGCTTAATACCGTTAAATAAAAAATATCCGCTGCATGAATTAATGGCGGCTTGCAAGCGGTATTTGGATTATGCCCCACGTGATTTTGTGACATTTGAATACTGCATGTTGGATGGCGTAAATGATACGGATCAACATGCTCGTGAGTTGGTGCAATTAGTTAAAAATGTTCCCTGTAAGTTGAACTTGATTCCGTTTAACCCTTTTCCGGAATCAGGTTTAAAACGTTCAGCCACTCCTCGTATAAAGGCTTTTGCCCAAGTGCTGATGGATGCGGGATTAGTGACAACCATACGGAAGACGCGAGGCGATGATATTGATGCCGCCTGTGGGCAGTTAGCAGGTGAGGTTCAGGACAGAACGCGAGTGCAAGAACGTATGCAAAAAATGGCGGAATATCAAACCAAGTTCGGTAAAAATTTTGGCAAGATCGTGGAGATCACTCAGTGAAAATTTTTGGATTGCACTATCGTTTTTTATCTGGCGTCCTACTGGCGCTGATGTTGTCCGCATGTGCAAGCAAAAAGCCTGAGGGGTTTAAGCCTGAGAATAACCAGCCAACTGAAAGCGTTGATTTGCAAAAGAGAGCATCCATTCGTATGGAATTGGCGATTGGTTATTATCAGCAAGGACAATACAAAGTCGCACTGGATGAAATTAGGCAGGCGTTAATCATGTCCCCTGATTTGGTTGATGCCTATAGCGTCAGAGCGTTGGTTTACATGGATATGGCTGAAAAGTCCTTGGCTGAAGAGAACTTTCAGCGTGCCTTAAAACTGGCACCAAATAATTCAGATATTGCTAATAATTATGGTTGGTTTCTATGTCAAAACGGACATGAAAAACAAGGCATGACTTACTTCGACAAAGTACTAAAAGACCCAACTTACACTACACCGATAAAAGTCCTTCACAACGCAGGTGTTTGTAGTCTTAGATTGAAAGATACAGTTAAGGCAGAAAACTATTTTATGCAAGGTTTTCGTATTGATCCGGGTAGTCCAACAATCAATGCTAATCTGGCCAAAATTTATTTGGATCGTACTGAATACGAAAAGGCAAAATTTTATATAAACAGAGTACTCAAAGAAGACATATTTGCAGCAGACGTACTTTGGTTGGCGATAAAAATAGAAAATAAACTGGGAGACCAATCCGCTGTAGCTGGTTTGGGCACACAGTTGCGTAGACGCTATCCTAATTCCAAAGAGTACGCCCTGTTTCAGCGAGGGGCTTTTGATGAGTGATGCAGGTATGAATTTATCCGTAGAGAAATTAAATACCTCAGATATGAATGAAGACAATAAGCCTGAGTTATCGGCAACTCGCTCTGCTGGAGCGCTTCTAGTAGTTGCTCGTGAGCAAAAAGATTGGACAGTCCAACATATTGCGGATCAATTAAAACTTTCTGTAAGGCAGATAATCGCACTTGAATCAAATCATTTTAACGAACTTCCTAAGATGGTGATAGTGCGTGGCTTTATCAGGTCTTATGCGAAGTTGTTAAAAATTGATGCTGAACCAATCATTGAATTGCTACCTAAAGATAATGACTTGCCTGTAGAGTCGACGCGTGTTCGGCCTGCATTAGCTACTCCTTTTCTTGAGTCCAGATTGCCACTAATGGGGCGACAAGATGTCAATAATGGTAAGTACGTCTGGGGTGCTGTTGTGCTTGCGATACTTGCGCTGGCTTTTTTTGTATTGCAAAAATATGAGCATATTAGTTATA
Source organism: Undibacterium sp. (assembly GCA_025352365.1). Taxonomy (GTDB): domain Bacteria; phylum Pseudomonadota; class Gammaproteobacteria; order Burkholderiales; family Burkholderiaceae_D; genus Undibacterium. The sequence continues at coordinate 23,961 of JANXTO010000101.1, forward strand.
TTCAGAACCTAATTTCACCTAAAGTGTCATCCAGTTTGGAGGCGCCCGCGAGCGCAGCGACTTCTAAAAATTCGACTAATTCTGTTGCCTTGGATACTGCCTCTGTAGAAAATAAATCGGAGGGACAAGTGAATGTGCCTTCATCTGAAGTGGCATCTCCAAATATTTCTCAGTCTGGTTCAAGCTCTGTATCTGATATTGTGGCGCCATCAACAGTGTCCGCGCCAGTTTTGTCCTCTAGTGCTGTTAATCAGCAGCTAGCTGAACCGACTCAGGCTGCTGTGCTTAATTCTGCAACTAATTTAATGAAATTTAAATTTCGGCAGGATTCTTGGATACAACTAAAACGCGAAAATGGCAGTGTAGTGACGTCCCATTTGGCAAAGGCTGGGACAGAAGAGAGTTTCGATCTCAAAGAGCCTTTGCAGATCAAAATTGGTAACGCGGCTGGTGTTGATGGGACATTACGTGGTGTTTCTTTAAATATTGCGCCGACAAAAGAGAGCAATGTTTTTAATCTAAGTGTGAAGTAAGTATGACATCTTCTTTTTCTGGCATAGCATCCGGACCATTTGTACGTCGCTTGAGCCGAAGTGCAAAAATTGTATATGGCTCACGTCAAGTTATTGTTGGTGGTTCTGCGCCAGTGGTGGTTCAGTCGATGACAAACACGGATACCGCTGATGTAATCGGTACTGCCATTCAAATTAAAGAGTTAGCAAGGGCTGGTTCTGAACTGGTAAGGTTGACTGTTAATAATGCGGAAGCTGCGGCAGCAGTGCCAGCGATTCGTGCGCAATTGGATAATATGGGAATAGATGTTCCCTTGGTTGGGGATTTTCATTACAACGGACATACGTTGCTAAAAGACTTTCCTGATTGTGCCCGGGCTTTATCCAAGTATCGTATAAATCCAGGCAATGTAGGGCAGGGCGCAAAACGCGATACTCAGTTTGCACAGATGATAGAGATGGCATGTTTCTACGATAAGCCTGTTCGTATCGGAGTGAACTGGGGGAGTCTCGATCAAGCTTTACTCGCGCGTATTATGGATGAAAATGCACAGCGTGCAGAGCCGTGGAGTGCGCAAACGGTGATGTATGAGGCGTTGATTACATCTGCAATAGAAAATGCACAACGAGCTGAAGAGCTAGGTTTGGCTGGGGATAAGATTATTCTGTCTTGCAAGGTTTCAGGAGTGCAGGATTTAATTGCTGTGTATCGAGAACTTGCGCAGCGCTGTGATTATCCTTTGCATTTAGGCTTGACAGAAGCAGGTATGGGCAGCAAGGGTATCGTGGCATCGACAGCCGCACTATCTGTGTTGTTGCAAGAGGGAATTGGCGATACGATTCGTATTTCTCTTACTCCTGAGCCAGGCGGTGATCGTTGTAAGGAAGTTGTAGTTGGGCAAGAAATTTTACAGACGATGGGTTTAAGAAAATTCACTCCTATGGTGATTGCTTGCCCAGGATGCGGGCGTACTACTTCTACTGTATTCCAAGAATTGGCAGATAGTATTCAAACCTTTTTACGCGATCAGATGCCTGTTTGGAAAAAACAATATCCCGGTGTGGAAAGCATGAATGTTGCGGTGATGGGCTGTATCGTAAATGGTCCCGGAGAATCCAAACATGCCAATATTGGGATTAGCTTGCCTGGTACTGGCGAGTCTCCTGCGGCACCAGTTTTTATTGATGGAGCAAAGGCGTTAACTTTGCGAGGCGATAATATCTCAGAAGAATTCCAAGCTATCGTATTAGATTATGTCAAGAGTCATTACACTCCGTCTACTGTGTAACAAACGTATTTAGCTAATAAATAATTAGGTTGTAAAGTATGTCTAAAAATAAAAAAATAGAAAAAATTGTTGGTGTGAAGGGGATGAATGACCTTCTTCCAACCGATTCTCCCTTATGGGAATTGTTTGAAAATACGGTGCAGTCTGTTTTGAAGAGTTATGGCTTTCAACAAATTCGTACGCCTATCGTTGAGCCTACGGCCTTATTTGCTCGCGGTCTTGGTGAAGTTACTGATATCGTTGAGAAGGAAATGTACTCCTTTGAAGATGCAATGAATGGGGACAAATTAACCCTGCGCCCAGAGAACACGGCCGGCGTTGTGCGTGCAGCACTAGAGCATAATTTGACTTACGAAGGTCCCCGACGTCTTTGGTACAACGGACCCATGTTTAGGCATGAAAAGCCGCAACGTGGCCGCTATCGTCAATTCCATCAAGTAGGGGCTGAGGCTTTAGGCTTTAGTGGCCCTGATATCGATGCAGAATTAATCATGATGTGTCAGCGTCTTTGGGATGATTTAGGTTTGCAAGACGTACGTCTAGAACTAAATTCGATTGGTGACGCAGAAGAGCGTATTCAGCATCGTGTCGCATTGATTGCCTACTTTGAACAACATAAAGATATTTTAGATGCTGAGGCGCAGCGACGCTTGCATAGCAACCCGCTGCGTATTCTTGATACTAAAAATCCGGCAATGCAAGAAATGGTAAATGCTGCACCTAAGCTGCTTAGTTATCTTGGTGAAGAGTCTATGTCACACTTCTTAGGTGTTCAAAAAATATTGCGTGACAATAGTATTCCATTCACGATCAATACACGTCTGGTGCGCGGCATGGATTATTACAACCGTACAGTTTTTGAGTGGGTAACTGATCAACTGGGTTCACAAGGTACAGTGTGTGCTGGCGGCCGCTATGATTCCTTATTTAGTATTTTCGGAGGTAAACCTACTCCCGCTTGTGGCTTCGCAATGGGCATTGAACGATTGTTGGAGTTAATGAAAGCATCCGGCGAAACACATGCGCCAGCCCAATGCGATATCTATCTTGTGCATCAAGGTAGCAAAGCACAAGAACAATCTTTCGTATTAGGCGAGCGTTTGCGCGATGCGGGGCTAGATGTTGTGTTACATTGCGCAACTGCAAGCGGTGTAGGTAGTTTTAAATCGCAAATGAAAAAAGCAGACGCTAGTGGAGCAGCCTACGCAGTCATCATCGGTCAGGATGAGTCCGCATCGAATACTGTCAGTGTCAAAGCAATGCGCACGGAAGATATGGAGAATAACCAAGTCACGGTGCTGTTTGATACTGCTGTTGATTACTTGGTTGACCAGATCGCTGGGATCGGTGATGCAGGCGAATGCTGTGACGATCCAACTCATATTCATATTCATCACTAGACTTTATACAAAATGGCATACGATCTCGAAGAACAAGAGCAATTAGACACTCTCAAAGCATGGTGGAAGCAATACGGCAACCTGGTTACTTGGCTGTTGGTAATCGCTTTATCTGCTTACGCTGCATGGACGGGTTGGACTAGCTATCAGCGTGATCAGTCAAGTCAGGCGTCGCAATTGTATGACGTGCTACAAAAGGCAGTGCAAGCGAAAGATAATGCAAAAGTGCAGCGAGCAGCTAATGATGTCGTCGAAAAATTTTCTAAAACACCATATGCGGCAATGTCCGCAATGACAGCAGCTAAGAGCGCTTTTGATGCTGGAGATATCAAAGTAGTCAAAGCCCAATTACATTGGGTCATTGATCATAGCAGTGTGGAGGAATATAAAGCGATCGCAAAAATCCGTTTGGCAGGTATTGCCTTGGATGAAAAAGCTTACGATGAAGGACTGGCTTTTTTGTCAGGCGATTTTTCTTCAAAATTTGCTGGAGATATTGCTGATCGGAAGGGTGATATTTACGTTGCTCAAAATAAACCTGTTGAGGCGCGTGCTGCATTTCAGAGTGCATTAGAAAAGACAAAAGAGAAAAATCCTGCGCGTCAGTTAATCCAAATAAAGTTCGATGCTCTTGGTGGTTCTGAAGCTAAGCTTGCAAGTAATTCAGCTAGTAAATAAAAGGAGTAGTTCATGCATTTTTCTGGCAAATTGCTGGCCTCATTAGCATTGCTTTCTCTGGCGGCTTGTTCTTCTATGAATCCGTTTGCGAGTAAGTCTGAAACAAAAAATATTCCAGCTACCTTGCAGGATTTTACTGTGACTATGCCAGTGAAGACTCTTTGGTCAAGCTCGGTTGGCTCATCAGGTGAATATGTATTTACGCCTGCTCAAGTTGGTGCGGACATATATGCGGCTGCAGTGGATGGTACTGTAACTAGATTGGATGCTGCTAATGGTCGGGCTGTTTGGCGTATCAATGCAGGTTCTTCTTTGACTGCTGGTGTTGGTGCTAGCGCTTCTGTAGTGGTTGTTGCAGGGCGAAAAGGTATGTTATTCGCTTTTGATATCGAAGGTAAGTTGCGCTGGAGTGTACAAACCTCCAGCGAGATACTTTCCTCTCCAGCTGTCGCCAAAGATGTTGTGGTTGTTCGTAGCATAGATAACAAAATCGCGGCGTACGATATAGCAACAGGAATAAAAAAATGGTCTGTCGAGAGACCACTTCCAATTTTGACCTTACGTACTATTCAAGGTATTGCAATCGCGGATCAGTGGGCTATAGTCGCATTGCCTGGTGGTAAGCTAGCATCTGTTTCTTTAACTAATGGCGGTTTGCGTTGGGAGGTTGCTGTTGCAGATCCTAAAGGTGCGACTGAGCTTGAGCGAATTACCGATGTTTCTGGAACTCCGTTTATTATTGGAAATGAGGCTTGTGTTTCTGCTTATCAAGGACGTGTTGGTTGTTATGACTTAACCACTGGTGCTGCGCGCTGGGCGAAAACTTTATCCAGCGAAGTTGGTGTAAGTGTAGATGAGCGATTTGTTTTTGCAGCGGATAATTCGGGTGCTGTATCCGCTTATGCTCGTAGTACCGGTGCTAGTGTTTGGCGAAATGATAAATTAGCTTACAGGCGTTTGTCCGCACCAATTTCTTTCGGTCGAGCTGTTGCTGTTGGCGACGGTTCTGGCTTTATCCATTTTCTCTCACGAGAGGATGGTTCTTTCATCGGTCGTATTAGTACCGATGGCAGTCAAATTTTGGCAGCTCCAACTGTAGTTGGCTCGAGTTTGATCGTTCAAACCAAATCAGGGGCAGTGGTTGCATTGACAACCGAGTAATACTAAATGAAGCCGGTTATTGCACTTATAGGTCGACCAAATGTCGGCAAATCCACGCTGTTCAATCGACTTACTCGCTCTCGTGACGCGCTAGTGGCAGATCTTCCTGGTTTGACAAGGGATAGACATTACGGTGAGGGACGTATTGGTGAACGTCCATTTTTGGTTATAGATACTGGTGGTTTCGAGCCCGTTGCCAAAGAAGGCATCATGCATGAAATGGCTAAGCAAACTAAGCAGGCTGTAGCTGAGGCTGATGTGGTTGTGTTTATCGTTGATGGACGTCAGGGTTTGACTCCGCATGATAAAACTATTACGGATTTTTTGCGGAAATCTGGACGCTCCGTGATGTTGGTAGTAAATAAAGCTGAGGGTATGAAATATAGCTCTGTTACAGCCGATTTTTATGAATTAGGGTTAGGCGATCCGTACGTCATTTCAGCAGCGCACGGAGATGGCGTAACAGATTTAGTTGAGGAGTCGTTAGACATTGCGTTTGCGCAAAGACCTCCAGAATTGGAGGAGCCAGATGATGTCGTAAGGGGAATCAAGCTCGCGATAGTTGGGCGTCCAAATGTTGGTAAATCAACTTTAGTTAACACACTATTGGGCGAGGATCGGGTCATAGCATTTGATATGCCCGGTACTACCCGTGATTCGATTGAAATTCCTTTTGAGCGCGATGGAAAACATTACACTTTGATTGACACAGCGGGTATTCGCCGCCGTGGAAAAGTGTTTGAGGCAATAGAAAAATTTTCTGTAGTCAAAACTTTACAATCGGTTTCGGAAGCAAATGTTGTGTTGCTGATGCTCGATGCGCAGCAAGATATATCTGAGCAAGATGCACATATAGCTGGCTTTATCTTGGAGTCTGGACGAGCCTTAGTTATTGGTGTCAATAAATGGGATGGCTTGCAAAGCGACAGACGCGATGAAATCAAATTAGATATTGAACGTAAGCTAAATTTTTTAACATTTGCTAAGTTTCATTTTATTTCTGCTTTAAAAGCTAGCGGTATTGCCCCTTTAATGAAATCAGTCGATGCTGCTTATGCTGCAGCAACAGCGAACTTATCAACACCAAAATTAACTCGTGCGTTGATAGAAGCTGTGGAGCATCAGCAGCCGAAGCGTAAAGGCTCGATAAGGCCTAAGCTGCGTTATGCCCACCAAGGCGGTCAAAATCCACCCATTATTGTTATTCACGGCAATGCCTTGGATTCCATTGGTGATGTATATAAACGCTATTTGGAAAAACATTTCCGAGAAACCTTTTCTTTAGTGGGAACCCCTTTGCGCATAGAAATGCGCTCAGGTAAAAATCCTTTCTCTAAAACTGAAAAATAAGAATTTTCACTTGATCGTTGGTGGATCTAGCAAGCAGCGCAAGCGAAAATAGATTACAGTTACAAGGTAATCAACTATTGGGACTCTTGAACTTTTGCAATGTGTCCCCAACTCCTGATCACAACAACATATTGGAGCTGTTATGAGTAATAAAGGGCAACTGTTACAAGACCCGTTCTTGAACGCACTTCGTAAAGAACATATTCCTGTATCCATCTATTTGGTGAATGGCATTAAGTTGCAAGGTCATATTGAATCTTTTGATCAATACGTAGTTTTATTGCGCAATACAGTGACGCAGATGGTATACAAACACGCCATTTCTACTGTTGTTCCCGCACGTGCTGTGACCATCAATACTGAGTCAGAGCCCGAGTAATTATTAGGTATTTATTTTTTGAAAAATAAAATTTTTCTATGCGCGCCGTTTTAATCGGTGTGGACTTCGGTAAAGATGATTTTGCCGCTAGTTTAGAAGAACTATCTCTGCTCTCCCAATCTGCGGGGGCAGAGCCCACCACAACCATTACCTGCAAGCGCTCTAGTCCTGATGCTGCGTTATTTCTGGGCTCTGGTAAAGTGCATGAGATTGCAAATGTCATTGCTGATGCTGAGCTTGATATTGCAATCTTTAATCATGCATTATCACCTGCGCAACAGCGGAATTTAGAGCGGCGTTTGAAAATACGGGTGGTCGACAGAACTAGTCTGATTCTTGATATTTTCGCGCAGCGTGCTCATAGTCATGAAGGTAAAGTCCAAGTCGAATTAGCGCAGTTGCAGCATCTTGCTACAAGGTTGATACGTGGCTGGACTCATCTGGAGCGACAAAAGGGTGGTATTGGTTTGCGCGGGCCTGGAGAGACTCAGCTTGAGACTGATCGCCGTTTAATCGGTGACCGAGTTAAAGCACTTAAAGCTCGTATGGAGAAGCTACATAAACAGCGTGAAACACAAAGACGTTCGCGTGGTAGAAGCCACACCTTTTCAGTATCTCTGGTTGGTTATACTAATGCGGGTAAATCTACGTTATTTAATTCGTTGACGAAGGCGGGTGCTTACGCAGCAGACCAGTTGTTTGCTACGTTAGACACTACATCACGACGTTTGTATCTTGCCGATGCAGGTAGTGTCGTGATATCTGACACGGTAGGGTTCATCAGAGAATTACCGCATCAATTGGTCGATGCATTTCGTGCTACTTTGGAAGAGACAATTCATGCCGATTTGTTGTTGCATGTAGTTGATGCAAGTAGCCCAGTGCGCTTAGACCAAATTCAACAAGTTAATGACGTATTGAAAGAGATCGGTGCTGACCATATTCCTCAATTATTGGTTTGGAATAAGATCGATTTGGCTGGTTTGGGGCCGAGCTTGGAGCTAGGTGAGTATGATAAAATTCAAAGAGTCTTTTTGAGTGCGCAAACTGGTGCTGGAGTAGGTTTGTTGAGGCAAGCGGTTACAGAGTTTGCTAAAGACTACGCGTTAAAAAGAAACAATCCAGTAGAGATCGCCCAGTTTGATGATGCGCGGTTTGTCTAAAATTTTATTCAGTATTAACTCTATTTGTAGTTCAACTCATTATGTTATTGGATAACGACAGAATGTTCGTTTCACTTCTAAAAAAAATTGGCTTAACGATGTCGTTGAACGATCCTCAATGGGGTCGTGGCTCTCAAAATAACGATAAGGATGGCAAGAAGCCACCTGAGGGTCCACCCGATTTAGAGAAATTATGGCGCGACTTTAATGAACGAATTAGTCGTTTCCTAGGCTCAAAAAATAATGGTAATAATGGCGGCGGTAGCGGCGGGTTCACTCCTGATGCTGCCAGTGCTAAATTAGGTGTAAGCATCATCGTTGTTGTGCTGGCGTTCATTTGGTTAATCAGTGGATTCTTCATTGTTCAAGAAGGTCAAACAGGCGTTATTACGACATTTGGTAAGTTCAGCCATACAACAATGTCCGGTTTTAACTGGCGTTGGCCTTACCCGATTCAGGCTCATGAAATCGTCGACGTATCTCAGGTACGCACCGTCGAAGTTGGTTATCGCTCTAATGTTAAGAATAAAGAGCCAAAAGAAGCACTGATGTTGACCGAGGATGAAAATATCATCGATATTCAGTTTGCCGTTCAATATAAATTAAAGAGTGCGTCTGATTGGCTCTTTAATAATCGTGATCCAGAGGGTACGATCAAGCAAGTGGCAGAAACTGCGATTCGTGAAGTTGTAGGGAAAAGTAAAATGGATTTTGTTCTGTACGAGGGACGAGAAAAGGTTGCGCAAGATGTCGGTGCTTTAATGCAGCAAATTCTTGAACGGTATCAAGCCGGTGTACAGGTTGCGAATGTCACGATGCAAGGTGTACAGCCTCCTGAGCAAGTACAAGCAGCTTTTGATGATGCCGTAAAAGCGGGTCAGGATAAAGAACGTCAAAAAAATGAAGGTCAAGCCTACGCAAATGATGTGATTCCGAAAGCACGTGGTGAGGCATCGCGCATGTTGCAAGAGTCAGAAGCATACGAGTCAAGAATTATAGCGACCGCCGAAGGTAATGCATCGCGTTTTAAGCAAGTGTTGGCTGAATATCAAAAGGCGCCTGCAGTTACGCGAGACCGTATGTATCTTGAAACGATGCAACAAATTTTTTCCAGTACGACTAAAGTAATGATGGATTCTAAGAGTGCTAACAATATGATTTATCTTCCTTTAGATAAGTTAATTCCAGCGTCAGATAATGCTAACGTTAAATCTTCGCCTTCGTCTGTAACAACGACACCAGTGGCGCCGACTCCACAAGTAACTGAGCAGATTCCGACGGTTGAGTTGCGTTATAGTAAAGATGGAAGATCTCGTGATAGCCGTGATTCTCGTGATCGTGAGGTAAGATAATGAATAAGTTATTTTCCTCGATACTTGCACTCATCATTGCAATCATGATTTTGTATTCCACGATTTTTGTTGTGGATCAAAAATCATATGCCATTGTTTTTGCATTAGGTGAAGTAAAAGCGGTGATTAGCGAGCCAGGCTTGCATTTCAAATTGCCACCACCGTTTCAAAATGTTTTGTTTTTAGATAAACGTATTTTGACGATAGATACTCCAGATGCAGATCGTTTCATTACGGCAGAAAAGAAAAACATATTGGTTGATGCTTTCGTAAAATGGCACATTATCGAGCCAAAATTGTATTACGTTAGCTTCAAAGGTGATGAGGGCAGAGCTCGTGACCGCTTATATCAAATTGTGAAAGCAGCCTTAAATGATGAAATCACTAAACGTACTGTACGTGAAGTCATTTCGGGTGAGCGTGGCAAAGTTATGGAAGCGATCCGCGTCAAAGTTACTGATGAGGCAAAGCAAATCGGCGTAGAGATTATTGATGTGCGATTGAAACGCGTTGATTATGTAGATCAGATCAATAGTTCAGTTTACGATCGAATGAAAGCAGAGCGTACTCGCGTGGCCAATGAATTACGCTCTACCGGATCTGCCGATTCTGAAAAAATCAGAGCAGATGCAGATAAACAAAGAACTGTAATTCTGGCTGAAGCATATCGTGAGGCTGAAAAGATGCGTGGCGCTGGCGATGCTGAAGCGTCACAAATCTATGCGCAGGCGTTCGGTCAAAATCCAGAGTTTTACAAATTTTATCGCAGCTTGGAGGCATATCGTGCCAGCTTTAAAACTAAGAACGATGTGATGGTAGTCGATCCAAATTCTGAGTTTTTTAAATATTTTAAAGCGCCTGGCGTAGGTGGCTCAAGTGGTTCAGCCGCAGCTCCAAGTAAGTCAAAGTAATTAATTTATTAAGTAATACTCGTAACTGACAAGGTGATAACGTAGGTCGTGCTATCTAATATGATGGCAGACCTACGTTTGTTGCGTTTGAGGTTTGATAATTTGTTGTTTGTTTTTATTTGATTGTAAGCTCATGCCAAATTGGCTTTTACCGGAAAATATTGCTGATGTTTTGCCATCCGAAGCACGCAAAATAGAAGAGTTACGACGTGTGTTGTTGGACAATTTTAGATTGTATGGCTACGAGTTGGTCATGCCACCTTTACTCGAATACATAGAATCCTTGCTGACAGGTGCCGGTCAGGACATGGATTTGCGTATGTTTAAATTGGTTGATCAATTATCCGGCCGAACCATGGGAGTTCGGGCTGATATGACAACTCAGGTCGCAAGGATTGATGCGCATTTACTGAACCGTAATTCTGTGACGCGCTTATGTTATGCCGGAAGCGTATTGCATACGCGCCCGTCTGGCTTGCATGCAACACGCGAGCCGATTCAAATTGGTGCGGAAATTTATGGACATGCTGGTTTAGAAGCCGATGCTGAAATCCAGGAATTAGCGTTAGCTTCTTTAGCAATTGCGAATATCTCGGAAGTGCATCTCGACCTTTGTCATGTCGGTGTACTGAGGTCATTGTTGGAAAGTGATCCTGTTGCTAAAAAACACGCTTCCAGTTTATTTGCCTTACTGGAAGCGAAAGACTTACCTGCATTGGAGCTAATTTCTAAAGAATTTAGTCCGGTCGTGAGGCAAGCTTTGTTAGATTTGCCAAAGCTATATGGAGATGTATCTGTTATTGAATGCGCACGCGCCACATTGCCGCCACTGGCTGGCATTGCGCTTGCCTTGGATGAGCTTGATTATCTGGTGAAGCTTGCTGGTAGTGCGACAGTCACGATAGATTTGGCAGATCTACGAGGTTATCATTACCACAGTGGTGTGATGTTTAATGCTTTTGTGCCGGGCCTACCAAACGCAGTTGCTCGAGGAGGACGTTACGATCATGTTGGCGAAGCCTTTGGCAGAGCTCGTCCAGCGACTGGATTTTCACTTGATCTGCGCGAGCTAGCGCGTTTAATGCCATCGGCAGAGCGCAAAGATGCGATTCTTGCCCCTTGGAGCAAAGACCCAGCATTGCGAATAAAGATTGGTGAATTACGCAAAAGTGGAGAAATTGTTATTCAAAGTTTGCCAGGTCATGAGAGCGAACAGGACGAATTTGACTGTAATAGGGCAGTCGTATTTGATGGTAGTCATTGGATTCTTAAAAGTGTAGGTTAAGTGATGTCACAAAATAAAATCGCAAAAAACGTCGTCGTTATTGGTACTCAATGGGGCGATGAGGGCAAGGGCAAAATCGTTGACTGGTTGACGGATCATGCGCAAGGCGTAGTTCGTTTTCAAGGTGGACATAATGCTGGTCACACTTTGGTGATTGGTGGGCAAAAAACGGCGTTGCAATTGATTCCCTCTGGCATCATGCGCGCTGGCACTGCTTGCTATATCGGGAATGGTGTTGTGTTGTCAGTCCCTGATTTATTACGTGAAATTGATAAACTACAAGCCAATGGTGTAGAGGTTGTATCGCGCCTCAAAATTTCAGAAGCTTGTCCGGTAATTTTGCCTTACCACACGGCACTTGATGCAGCGCGTGAAGTAGCGCGTGGCGCGGCCAAAATTGGTACGACTGGAAAAGGCATCGGCCCAGCGTATGAAGATAAAGTCGCTCGTCGTGCGATTCGCGTTGCCGATTTGCTTAACGCAGAACGCTTTGCTGAAAAACTCAAAGAGAATCTGGATTATCACAATTTTGTGCTAACCAATTACCTCAAAGCGCCAGCCGTTGATTTTCAAAAAACATTGGATGATACCTTGGCAAATGTGCCGCGTATCCGTCCTATGGTTGCCGATGTTTCTAGCGCTCTTTATGCCGCATATAAAAATGGCGCTAGCTTGCTGTTTGAAGGTGCACAAGGTAGTTTGTTAGATGTGGATCATGGCACATACCCGTTCGTTACCTCCAGCAATTGCGTCGCGGGTAACGCTGCCGCAGGCTCTGGTGTTGGCCCAAATATGTTGCACTACATTTTGGGAATTACTAAAGCCTATACAACCCGTGTTGGCTCTGGCCCTTTCCCTTCTGAATTGCCGACGGATCAAGGTGTTGGAAAACATTTAGCTAGCGTTGGACATGAGTTCGGTACAGTCACTGGCCGCGCTCGTCGTTGCGGCTGGTTTGATGCAGCACTGCTGAAGCGTTCTGTACAGATCAATGGCGTGTCTGGCATGTGCTTAACCAAGCTAGACGTGCTAGATGGTGTTGAGACATTGAAGCTGTGTACTGGCTATATCGTTGATGGTAAAGCCGTGGATATCTTCCCGGTTGGCGCCGAAGAAGCAGCTCGTTGTGTCGCTGTTTATGAAGAAATGCCAGGCTGGACAGAAACAACCGTAGGTGTAAAAAGTATGGATGCGTTGCCATTGAACGCGCGTAATTATATTAAGCGCATTGAAGAATTAGTTGGCGTGCCTATTGATATGGTTTCTACTGGCCCGGATCGGGAAGAGACTATCGTTTTGCGTCACCCATTTCTATAATTCAGCAAATAAATAAAATAAGGTAAGTAAGATGACGTTGCCAGCTTCAACAGATAAAGATTTATGGGTTTCATGGGAGTCCTACCATCGCTCCGTCGAGCATTTGGCGTTAAAAGTATATGAGTCTGGTTGGAAGTTTGACCAGATTTTATGCCTCGCGCGTGGTGGCTTGCGTCCCGGTGATACTTTATCCCGTATTTTTGATGTGCCATTGGCAATTTTATCGACTAGCTCGTATCGAGAAGACGCGGGTACAGTGCAGGGATCATTGGATATAGGTAAATATATTTCGATGACCAAGGGTAGTTTGCAAGGACGCGTTTTAGTAGTGGATGATCTGGTCGATTCCGGTGTCACCTTAGAAAAAGTTTTGCATCATCTGCGTGAAAATTTCCCAGGTGTTACTGAGGCCAAATCAGCCGTCATTTGGTATAAGGCTTGCTCGACTGTAAAGCCAGATTTTTATCTGGATTACCTTGCAAGCAATCCTTGGATACATCAACCTTTTGAAGAGTACGACAGTATTCGACCACAGCAATTAAATGCTTGGTTAAAAAAAGGTGAAACAAAAGAGTAATCATCATGATGGGAGCAAACAAAATTTGCTCCCGTTTTTTTTGATATTGACGAGACATAGATAATTCGAATTAACAGAAATCAAGCCTCACGCGAATTCAAAACTAATCGCCCAACAGGAATGCAAAATCGGTATTACCTATTGTCGAGAGTGATATTTGGTCCATGGATTTATTGAGTTAAATATACTCCCCTAGATTTTCAATAAAAATGCTGTATTGTTCAATTAATCTATGGACGATTAAAATATACTCACTATCAGTATTAATATTTTAGGGGCGTTTAGATCTATCAATGATGCTCGCATAGCTGCTTATAGTGACTCTTAGTTTGTATTTGTTCACAGCTTGTGAATAAATATAAAGCAGTATGGTGTTGCTTGAAATTCCGGTTGTCGTACACATAACCAAACTGTCCAACGATTGATTAAATAGCCTAAACAATTAAGATAAATGAGCAAACAGGCAATCAAAATGACCAGTAAATTATTAACAAACAACGGACAAATAACCTATGCATTACGGTGAACGTTTCAACAGTATCAGTCATACAGTCGGCGCTGCTTTGGCTGCTATCGGCGGTACTGTCTTAATCGTACTCGCAGCAAAATCTGGCGACCCTTGGAAAATAGTTAGCTTCAGTATTTATACCGCTACCTTATTGATTCTTTATCTGGCGTCCACGCTTTACCACAGCCTGCGTGGTGGAGCTAAAAATGTGTTTCAAAAATTTGATTACTGTGCAATTTACTTATTGATTGCCGGAAGCTACACCCCGTTTACTCTGGTGACCTTGCGTGGTGCTTGGGGATGGGCCTTGTTTGGCGTAGTCTGGGGTTTAGCGTTGGCCGGTATTCTTCAGGAAATATGGCTGGCTAAAGGCGCGCGCATCATGTCGCTGATCATTTATGTAATGATGGGCTGGTTGGCATTGATCGGCATTAAACCTTTATTCACTGCGCTAGGCTCATATGGCTTTGCATGGCTTGCCGCAGGAGGGCTGTTTTATACTTTAGGAATTGGTTTTTATGCTACCGATCACAAGGTGAAGCATGGTCATGGCGTATGGCATCTTTTTGTTTTGGCTGGCAGTGTTTGCCACTATGTTGCAGTTTTATTTTACGTTGCTTAGTGATCGTAGGTAAAAAACTTATAGATTAAATGTCTCTAGTAATCAATATGTTAGCTGAAGAGCAGATGAGATAAAAAGCTAGGAGATTTATAAATAAAACGATAGTTTTAGATGGGCTTGAGCAAAGATCGGGGTTGATCTTTAGATCGAACACATTTGCTTCGTTTGTGTCGTCAATGAGTCGTGTATTCGCAGTTATAATCTTAAAATGGTTCGCTGAACAGATGAGATTTCTCCGCAATCAACTCAGCGACCAAATACTCGATGTGTAATGCATTGAGTAGAAGCTAGGAGCGGTGTTGAGCGAAAGCGAAAATGCAAACGAATTTAGTCATCCAAATAGCAAAAAGCCTCGTTAAAAAATCAACGAGGCTTAAAATACTTGGTGCCCACGGAGGGACTCGAACCCCCACACCCGAAGGCACATGGACCTGAACCATGCGCGTCTACCAATTCCGCCACGTGGGCAACGAAAGACGTGATTATAGAGTATCGGCGTACTAAGTCAATAGCTTGGCCAGTCCGGGGACGTAAGATAGAGAGTAAAGTTAGGCAATTTGCTTGCGCTCCGGTAAACTAAGTACTTCCTGTAAAAATGACAGGGACCCATTTTTAATCATACTGAAGAAAAGATTTTCAACTCTTGAATAAACATTCCTACCCCATTCCAAGCCGCGAGGAAATTCTCGGCATCCTGCGCACCTCAAGCTCGAAGCAACAGGTGGAGACGATTGCAGACCAACTAGGCGTAAAACCTGAGGAGCTTGACGGCATGGTGCGACGATTAAACGCGATGGAAAGAGATGGGCAAGTCAAGCAAGATAAGTCTGGAAACTACACGCTTGCCAATCAGGATAATTTTATTTCTGGTCGGGTTAGTAGTCATCGGGATGGTTATGGGTTTTTAACGCCAGAAGACGGTAGCGAAGATTTGTTTTTGCCAGAAAGAGAAATGCAACGCGTATTACATGGTGATCGCGTCACCGCACGCGTTGTCGGCACAGACCGGCGAGGTCGCCTGGAAGGCGGCATTATCGAAATTTTAGAGCGTGCTAATACCCATATCATTGGACGGTTGCTCAATGAAAACGGCGTGTGGATCGTTGCTCCAGAAGATAAACGATTTAGTCAGGATATATTGCTTGCGGGTTCACCTGGTAAGGCTAAATCGGGACAAGTTGTTAGCGTTGAACTGACCGAACAACCTACTAAATATGCACAAGCAGTTGGCCGCATTGTTGAGGTATTAGGCGACGTTGATGATCCCGGAATGGAAATCGAAATCGCCGTCAGAAAATTTGGCGTGCCGCATGAGTTTTCTGAATCAGCAAAAAAAGCAGCCAGTAAATTGCCTTCCGAGATCCGCGATGCTGATTTGGTTGATCGTGTTGATTTGCGCGATATCCCGCTGGTAACCATTGATGGTGAAGACGCACGCGACTTTGATGATGCCGTCTATTGCGAAGCCATTAAAACTGGTCGATCAAAAGGCTATCGTCTGATTGTTGCGATTGCCGATGTTAGTCATTACGTCAAACCAAATGACGCACTCGATCAAGATGCATTATTACGCAGTACATCGGTTTACTTCCCGCGCCGGGTTATCCCTATGCTACCGGAAAAATTGTCGAACGGATTGTGCTCGCTTAACCCTGATGTGGATCGATTGACTTTAGTCTGCGATATGGTGATTTCTCTCGACGGGGAAGTGACAGCGTATCAATTTTATCCATCTGTTATTCATTCTTCCGCTCGCTTTACTTACACAGAAGTCGCTGCAATTTTAGGTAATACCAAAGGTCCGGAGGCAAACAAACGTCTGACCTTAGTACCGCACTTATTGGATTTATACGACTGTTTCCAGGCATTGTTAAAAGCCCGCCATCGTCGTGGTGCAATTGATTTTGAGACGACGGAAACCTATATCGTTTGCAATGCCGCCGGCAAGATAGAAAAAATTCTGCCGCGTACTCGCAATGATGCGCACAAGCTGATCGAAGAATGCATGTTGGCCGCCAATGTATGTGCTGCTAATTTGCTGGAGACATACAAGCAACCGGGAACCTATCGCATTCATGCAGGACCGACCAAAGAAAAACTGACGCAAGTCAGAAACTTCTTAAAGCAAGTCGGCCTTAATTTAACGGGTGGGGATAAACCATCCGCCTCTGATTATGCTGAACTCATGGGCAAAATCAAAGGGCGTCCAGACTCCAGTTTGCTGCAAACTATGTTGCTGCGCTCTATGCAACAAGCGGTCTACAGCCCGGATAATATCGGCCATTTTGGTTTGTCTTATGACGCTTATGCGCATTTCACCAGCCCGATCCGACGTTATCCTGATCTGTTGACGCACAGAGCGATCAAAGCCATTTTGTTAGGCAAAAAATATGAGCCAAAAGGGATCGATACCAGTTTGCTCAATACGACGGTTTCTAATGCTGCTCGTAAACAGCAAATTATTGATAAGGCTGCTGGTAAAAAACCCAAAGCAGAACAAGATTTGACCATTTGGGATGCTCTTGGAGTGCATTGCTCTGCCAATGAGCGCAGAGCAGATGAAGCGTCCCGCGACGTGGAAGCCTGGCTGAAATGTTATTTCATCAGGAATAAACTCGGTGAAGAATTTAGCGGCACTATTTCGGGCGTAACGCAGTTTGGTATTTTCGTGCAATTGGATGATATTTATATCGAAGGCTTGGTGCATATTACTGAACTTGGCGCAGATTATTTTCAGTTCGATGATGCACGTCACGAGTTGCGTGGTGAGCGCACGGGCAAGCGTTATCAATTGGCCGACAAAATCAAAGTGCAGGTGAGCCGGGTTGATCTCGACGCACGCAAAATTGATTTGGCAATCGTGCCAGCCAGCGGTGCTAGTGCTCGTATTGTACCAGCGGCAGATGCCCGTGGTAATTCAGGCGCTACTGAGCGCGCTAAAGCAGGTAAAGCCAGCGTAGGTAAAGCTGGCGTGAAGACAAATAAGGCAAGTGCAAAAGCGCCGAATAAAACCGCTGCTAAAGCCGCTAGTCCGGCTGCGAATTCGCGTTCCGGTAAGCCTGCAACCACCGAACGCGCACCTCGCGCAGCATCTAGAAGCGGTAAAAAGAAACGGTAAAAGAAACGGTAAAAGAAACGATTACTGCATCAAAAAGCACGTAATTGAAGGTGCTTAAGTAAAACAGATATGCACACGACATGTTAGATTTTCTGCAAATGTAGTAAGTGCGACAAACATAGTAAGTATCTGACGTAGTAAATATTCCGTGTGATCTGTGGTACATGGAATAAGCGCCCCATTTAGTTGAACAAAGAGATAAATTAAAGAAGTAAATAATGAAAAATAAAATGATTTTTGGTTTCCATGCTGTGACATCTCGTATTCGTCATGAGGCGTCCTCAGTAGAAGAAATTTACGTGGATTCTTCGCGTGTTGATGGCCGTATGAAAGACCTGTTAAGTGCAGCAAAAGCAGCAGGTGTGCGTATTATTCCGGCAGATGATCAGCGTTTATCCAATATTGTCGGCACTCGCCGTCATCAAGGTGTTGTGGCAAAAGCAGGTGAGTTATCTTTAGCACGCAATCTGGATGAATTATTGGATGCAATTGAAGGCCCACCCTTATTGCTCATCTTGGATGGCATCACCGATCCGCATAATCTGGGCGCATGTTTACGGGTGGCTGATGGTGCCGGTGCACACGCAGTCATCGCACCAAAAGACCGGGCTGTTGGCTTAAACGCGACTGCAGCCAAAGTCGCCAGCGGCGCGGCAGAGACGGTGCCGTACATCACAGTAACGAATCTGGCGCGTACTTTGCGCGAATTAAAAGAACGCGACATCATGTTGGTCGGTACTTCTGATGAAGTGGATAAGACGATTTACGACGTTGATTTTAAGGGTGGTATCGCGATCGTTATGGGGTCGGAAGGCGAGGGCATGCGCCGCTTGACTAGAGAAACCTGCGATGCATTGGTTAGTATTCCGATGTTTGGTTCGGTTGAAAGTTTAAATGTCTCAGTTGCCTCTGGCTTGTGTCTATACGAAGCGCGCAGACAGCGTTTGCCGGGTGTCCGATAATACTTTGTCTCTATATCGACATCTCTTTAACGGTGCTTCGATCTGTTCATCTTAGTGCGGACTCCTCAGGAGTTCGTTTAGTGTCGGCAGGAATTTTCTGGACGCGCTAAGATGCATCTCCCTTTTGGTTTCTGCCATTTTCATCTTTTTATTTTTTACAGATCACATCATGTTTAGCCGCTTGCGCGAAGATATCGCCAACATCATCCAGCGAGATCCTGCTGCCCGCAATACTTGGGAGGTCGTGACTTGCTATCCAGGCTTTCATGCAATCTTGATGCATGGTTGGGCAAAGTGGTGCTGGACTCGTGGTTTGAAGTGGCTGGGGCGTTTTATTGCCCATTTAGCGCGCATTGTGACTGGGATAGAAATCCATCCGGGCGCAACCATAGGACGCAGAGTTTTTATCGATCATGGTTTTGGTGTTGTGATTGGTGAGACCGCGGAGATCGGTGACGACTGTACGATCTACCAGGGAGTGACTTTAGGTGGGACCTCACTCTCTAAAGGCGCTAAGCGCCATCCGACCTTAGAAGCAGGTGTGATTGTAGGTGCCGGTGCTAAAGTACTAGGTGGTTTTACAATTGGTGCAGGTGCCAAAATTGGTTCTAATTCTGTCGTGGTTAAACCCGTGCCCGCTGGCGCAACTGCCGTCGGTAATCCGGCTCATATCGTAAAAAAAGAATCCGCGTCAGATGCGGGTACAGGCAATTTATTTAGTGCCTATGGTGTAACGTCGAATGGTGATGATCCGATTTCTAAAGTGCTACATAAGTTGATCGACCATGCCGCCGCACAGCAAGAGCAAATAGAAAAATTAACCATCGCACTTGCCAGTGCAGGCATCGCTTGCGAGCAACAAGCGGCCACCGATAAGCTCAATCCAGAACAAATTAATAGTTTGGTTGATTGATCTGAGGCGATTATTCTATTTTATAGGACTACGCAAAATCAATAATGTGTTTTTGCTTTTCTTCTTGAGCACAAATATTTTTGTGACCCATACACTAGAAGTTGTCAGTCAAAAATGGCATTGAATTACATGTCGAATTAATATACTCCCCCTTAAATTCGTCAAAATAGCCCTATTGACCAAGTTATTATTAGACATTTAAATATACTATATGGGAGTATATTTAAGATGAGAGTATTCAGCTTGCTTCAGATGGAGTGCCAATGCGTGTTCCATCAAACTGATAACTGACGAATTCTCCATTGTCGTAGAGCGCAAGCCAGCCACCACGAGCTAGCTCCGTTATGCCTACATCGCAATCCCAATCAGGTAAGACATAGCGTGTAGTTTGTCCGTGCTGGTGTATGGCAGGTCTGTGTGTGTGGCCATGAATCATGATCTTCGCGCCGCTCTCTGAGAAAAGCTTTTCTATCGCTGCTTGATTGACATCCATGATCGCAAGGCTTTTGCCTTTTTGTTCCATCTTGCTGTCTTTACGCATACCTTCAATAATAGCTTTGCGCTGTGTCAGTGGCATGTTGAGAAACTGTGTTTGCCACGCCGTTTGACGTACTTGATTGCGAAACGCTATATATGCAACATCGTCAGTACATTGTGCGTCACCGTGGGCAATCACTATTTGCTTACCAGCCAGCGTAATCACGCTTGGGTCAGGTAGTAATTGAGCGCCGGTTGCCTCTGCAAATAGATCGCCAATTAAAAAATCCCGATTGCCAGCGATCCAGAAAATCTCTGTTCCGGTATCGTTCACTGCGCGCAGAGCGTCGACTATTTTTTGATTATAGTCATCGACAATATCGTCATCGCCTGCCCAATATTCAAACAAATCACCCAACAAAAATAGTTGTTTTGCTTGAGGTACCTGCGTTTTTAAAAACGCAAAAAAAGCCTGGCTAGTTTTTGGGAGCGATGCGCGTAAATGCACATCAGAAGCAAAAAGCGCAACCAAAGTTGGCTGCGCTTTTGAGTGGTTATGTGGAGCGATCACTATCGACTAATTTCTTTTCGTTTAATGATTTAAACGATTTCTGCTTTTTCAATCAAAACATTTTCTACTGGCACATCTTGGAACATGCCGGTACGGGTTGTTTTGACCGATTTGATTTTATCTACAATATCCTTACCTTCTGTCACTGTGCCAAAGACACAATAGCCCCAGCCATCTTGTCCAGGATAATCCAGAAAACTGTTATTGCCAGTATTAATGAAGAACTGCGCAGAAGCAGAATGAGGGTCGCCAGTACGCGCCATTGCGATGGTGTAGTGTTGGTTTTTCAAACCATTTTTTGCTTCATTTTCAATCGGAGCATTAGTCGGTTTTTGCTTCATGCCTGGCTCAAAGCCACCGCCTTGGATCATAAAGCCGTCGATAACGCGGTGAAAAATCGTGCCGCTGTAGTGGCCGGATTCGACATAAGCGATAAAGTTAGCGACTGTTTTAGGCGCTTTTTCGGCATCGAGTTCGATTGTGATATTGCCATGATTGGTGGTCAGAATAACGGCCATGATAGTCCTTGATAAGTAAAGATGAAGAGGTTTTATTAGGTAGATACTTGATTGTATATTATTTGATTAGCTTGGCAGATTCTATAATGACAGGACGATTGGGGACGTTTTCCATCATGCCTGAACCACTGGTTTCGACTGCTTTGATTTTATTCACTACGTCCATGCCGCTAATGACTTTGCCAAAAACAGCATAACCAGCGGTGGCTAACAAGGCCTCTGCACGCGGCGCTTTGGTCAGATTGCCTCTACGGCTAAATTCTACAGGATCACCTTCTGGTAATACCTGATGATTTAAAAATTCGTTATCGTTGACGTTAATAAAAAATTGGGCTGTCGCCGAATTAGGATCATTGGTGCGTGCCATAGCAACGGTACCGACATCATTTTTCCAGCCAGCCTCTAAGGACTGACGTGCTTCTAACGCGATAGGCTTATTGGTTGATTTTTCTTTCATGTTTTTATCAAAACCGCCACCTTGGATCATGAAGTTATCAATCACACGATGAAAAATCGTACCGTTGTAATGGCCTGCTTTGACATAACGGATAAAATTTTCTACCGTTTTGGGCGCTGCTTCAGGATGTAATTCCAACACAATTTCACCCAAATTCGTTTTCAATGCCACTTTGGGAAAGTCTTGCGCGACGGCGAATGTGGTATTTAAAGCCAGAACGGATCCGGCCAATAAAGATAATAAAGAGAGGGCGCGACGGCGGTTGTATGACATAGTTTTCCTTGGCTGGTTAAACTTGCGCTTCATAGATAATTCTCCACTTGGCAGCTTCTTTGATCCAATACTGACGTTTACGTACGCTACTTTTACTTTTACCTGCAATCGTTTCCTGAGTAAAGGTACTGACGATTAACTCATCTTTGCCTGGGTAGCGGAATTGCGTTATCTCTTTCAGCTTGATAGACAAATGCTGTAAGCCCTCAATCGCTTGTTGCTGTTTTGGAAACCAGGCGTTGAGATTGTCGCCCTGCATGGTCTTAAAATTTCTTGAATAATTATTCAGCAGACGATTCGGATTTTGACTTTCTAAATCCGCACGCCAGTCTTCTAACATTTTACTGGCAAATTGTTTCTCTACATTCCACTTTGCTGCTGTCAAAAATTCTAATTGCTCGCTGATGATCACAGGCGTTTTGCCGATGTCGATCATGGCAGCGATTTTTAAAAAATCAGGATTAGTTAAAACAACGCAGCCATCAGATGCCATAGGCGGTCGACTAAAATTTTCTGATGGAACACCGTGCAGCCAAATGCCAGATCCGCTGCGGCCATTGATTTTATCCCATTCGTTTGGATAGTTAATTGGTAGCGCACCAGGGCCATAAAAGTCAGGGAGTTTAGAGCCCGACAGATGACTCGTAATGTAGTACACACCTATCGGCGTTTTTTGATCGCCTTCTTTTGATTTATTGATGCCAAACTTGCCTTGGCTGACATAAAAATCGGTTAGGAATTTAAGTTGACCGTGTTCGTTTTCATATAAGTACAGGCGTGATTTTTTTGCGTCAACTAGTAATACTTGCCTTTGATCTTCTCTGAGTTGCAGAATGTTTCGTGGCACTAGACTAGGATCTGGTTTTTCACGAATTGCTTTTATTCGGACAATCGCCTCGTCACGCAGATCTTTGAGTTTTTCTGCGGATCCGTTTGAGCTGCCACCAAAGCTATTCACCGAGCGGGTGTGCATCAAGAGTAAATCGCCGCGTATCAAATGCCCTAATTGGAAATTTGGATAGGCTTCTATCAGATCATCCGCTTTTAACTGCGCCTCTTGCAAGTGATTCGCGGCAAGACTTTTATACACTTCAATTAATAAAATATCTGGATCAGGCAGGTGCTGAGTGGCATCGGCAGACGCTGTTTTCTCAGCGCGTGACTTAGCATGAAGTAATGATGGCACTGTGAAAAGTGACATCGTTATCAACAATAAAAAACTCAAACAAAAGTATTGTCTAACTTTGAGCAGACGAGAATAAAAAAACACAGCAGAGCGATACATCAGCTACCCGCACGCTCCTGCTTGATGAGCCATTTCCCATCCTGTTTTACCAGCGCTAAGGTTTTGCGACTATTGGCTGTCAGTTGGTCAGAGCTATAAATTTGACGGAATTTTACGATCGCATTGTTACCATCAATACTGACTTTAGCTGATTCAATCTTGACGTTAATGTGACCTTTGCCCTCAATCCTGGCGCGACGTTCTTCGGCCCAAGCTTTGCGGGTTTCACCTTTGGGAGTATCGAAGTCTTTGGCGTAATGGGCAAGATATGCACTGGTATCTTTACTACTCCATGCTTTTGCCCAGCTTTCTACTACTTTCAAAGCGTCATCCTGATCATTATTTGTTGCGGTGACAACCGGTTTTGCTTCTACTTTTGGATCGGTTTTTGGTATCGCTTTAGTCTCAACTTTTGCTGTTTTAACCGGGTCTGGTTCTGCTTTAGCCGGGACGACTTTAGTTGGATTTGCCGCAACGACGGCAGACGTGCTGCTTGCTGCTTTAGGATTGGTGCCGCCTGTCGTATTGCCAATCAGATTTTTGACTAGCGTCAGTTTTAGTTTCGCACCGCTGTTTGCAGAATCAAGTTGCAAGGCTTTATCGTAAGATTGACTCGCTAATTTCGCGTAGACATCACCTAAATTCTCATGCGCTGTGCCATAAGTAGGATTAGTCCGAATCGCCATTTCTAACGATGCTCTGGCTTTATCGTATTGTCCTGTAGAGGCATACAATACTGCCAGATTATTATAGGGTTCTGGCAATTCAGGGTAATCGTCGGTCAACTTGGAAAACACCGTAATCGCTTCTGATGATTTATTTTGATCAGTCAGAATCAAACCTTTAAGAAAGCGTAATTGTGCGTCTTTAGGGCGTTGGACTAATAATGCGTCCAGTTTTGCAGAGGCCTCTACCGTTTGTCCAGCACGAAACATTTTAGAAATATCCGATGCGTCATCCGCAAAAGATAGCGATGACATCAGCGCTAAAGAAAGGCTTGATAACGCAAAAACACTTTTAAAGATGTGGCGCATAGTAAATGGACTTGGTTTCATTAGTGAACAGAGGAACATCGCTTCGGCAATGTTATACTGAGTATAAAGCGACATCTTAACAAAGATGCGCACAAAATGGGTTTTTGACACGCTTTAGCTTTAACAAGTAAACATGCCGACAACGGAGTTTATTTGCTTAATGCCATTGCGCGCAATCATCTTGCAAAACAATTTACACGCAGCTCATGACTAAACAAAAAATATACAACACCCTGACTCGCGAAAAGCAAATCTTCGTCCCGATTGAACCTGGCAAAATTCGTATGTATGTATGCGGTATGACGGTTTATGACTATTGTCATTTAGGGCATGCGCGCGTGATGGTCGTATTTGATATGGTGCAACGCTGGTTGAGAAATTCTGGTTTTGATGTGACCTATGTACGCAATATCACAGATATCGACGACAAAATCATCAAACGCGCAGTTGAGAACGGTGAAACAATTTCGCAACTGACCGGTCGTTTTATCAATTATATGAATGAGGATGCTGAGGCCTTGGGTGTGCAGGCGCCTGATTATGCGCCGCGGGCAACGCAATATATTCCACAAATGCTTAATTTGATCGGCAAGTTGGAAGCAAATGGTTTGGCGTATAAAGCAACTGATGGCGATGTTAATTATTCTGTTCGTGACTTTGCTGGGTATGGCAAATTATCGGGTAAGTCATTAGACGATCTGCGCGCTGGTGAGAGAATCGATATTAATACCGGTAAACGTGACCCTTTGGATTTCGTGCTTTGGAAGTCTGCTAAAGAAACCGAACCTGAAGAAGTGAAATGGCAATCGCCATGGGGAACGGGACGACCGGGCTGGCATATTGAATGCTCAGCAATGGCAGGCGATTTATTGGGTGAGCAATTTGATATCCATGGTGGCGGGCAAGATCTGCAGTTCCCTCATCATGAAAACGAAATTGCCCAGTCTGAGGGCGCTCATCAGCATACTGTCGTTAATTATTGGATGCATAACGGGTTTGTGCGTTTGGACAACGAAAAAATGTCTAAATCGTTGGGCAACTTTTTTACGATCCGTGATGTTCTAAAAAAATATGACCCGGAAGTGGTTCGTTTCTTCATATTAAGAGCGCATTATCGTAGCCCACTAAATTATTCTGATGCGCATTTGGATGATGCAAAATCAGCTTTGACTCGTTTGTACAATGCTTTAAAAGAAATACCAGGTGACGCATTACCTCTGGATCTGAGTGATGCCTATGCCGAACGTTTTGCTGATGCAATGTTGGATGATTTCAATACGCCAATTGCAATCTCGGTCTTGTTTGACTTGGCAAATGACCTGAATAAAACGAAATCCCCTATACTTGCGCGACAATTAAAAGCCATAGCCGGAACGATAGGCTTGCTACAACGCTCGCCAAGCGAGTATTTGCATGCATCTCCCCAAACTTTGAATGACAACGATATGACCCAGATCCAGTCAAGGATTGATGCGCGTACTGCGGCTAAAATAGTAAAGAATTTTGCTGAATCCGACCGACTTCGTAACGAACTTTTAGCTGAGGGCATTATTCTTGAGGACAAAGCTGGTGGTTTGACCGAATGGCGCAGGGCATGAGTGTTATCGAAAAAATAGGTCTTTCATCTAAAGATATGCCGCAAGTACCAGCATATTGGGAGAGTGCAAAAGTTGAGTTGATGAAGCGCGATAGAATTATGCGCAAATTGATCCCTCAATTTGGCGATTTGTATTTAATTGGTCGCGATGACCCTTTTACAACCCTCACTCGTTCTATTTTAGCTCAGCAAATTTCGGTAAAATCCGCAGATGCTTTATGGCAACGCTTTCTCGAACTTTGCCCAAAATGTACATATGTACAAGTGTTGAAAGTCGGAAGCGATAAATTACTTGCCTGCGGCTTGTCCAAACGCAAAACAGAATATATTCTTGACCTTGCTGAGCATTTTAAAGAGAAAAGACTGCACGTCGACAAATGGGTGGAGATGGCCGACGAAGACGTCATTTCGGAGTTAATACAAATTCGGGGCATAGGACGCTGGACAGCAGAGATGTTTTTGATATTTAATCTGCTCCGTCCGAATATTTTGCCTTTGGATGATCCCGGATTACTTAAAGGCATTAGTACTAACTATTTTTCCGGTGAGCCCGTTTCTCGCAGTGATGCAAGAGAGGTGGCTGCAAACTGGGGCACTTGGTGCACGGTGGCAACTTGGTATTTATGGCGCAGCCTTGATCCGGTAGCAGAATAATATTTTAAAGTTAAGAAACAGCGGCTTGGTTTTGACTAATGTTGAGATCAATGTTGTCAATTGGGAGTCACAATGACTAAAACGACATTTCTGGGGTTTGAGCAATCTATTGCAGAGCTCGAAACAAAAATTGAAGAATTGCGCTTTGTGCAAGATGATTCTGCAGTAGATATTTCTGAAGAGATCGACCGGCTCTCTAAAAAGAGCCAGATGTTGACCAAAGATATTTATGCAAAACTCACTCCTTGGCAAGTTTCACAAATTTCTCGTCATCCGCAACGTCCTTATACGATGGACTACGTGAATCAGATATTCACTGATTTCCATGAGTTACACGGCGACCGTAGTTTTGCAGATGATCAGGCAATTGTTGGTGGATTGGCTCGTTTTAACGGACAGTCTTGCATGGTAATCGGGCATCAAAAAGGACGCGACACAAAAGAACGCGCAATGCGTAACTTCGGTATGCCGAAGCCAGAAGGCTACAGAAAAGCCATGCGTCTGATGAAGCTGGCTGAGAAGTTCAATATTCCCGTATTTACTTTTATCGATACCACAGGTGCCTGGCCTGGGATTGACGCTGAAGAACGCGGACAGTCTGAGGCTATTGGCCACAATTTGTATGTGATGGCAGAGTTAAAAGTGCCACTGATCGCAACTATTATCGGCGAGGGTGGTTCTGGTGGCGCACTGGCACTGGCGGTTGGCGATGCAGTATTGATGCTGCAATATGCAACTTATTCAGTGATTTCGCCTGAGGGCTGCGCTTCTATTTTATGGAAAACTTCTGACCGTGCTGCAGATGCGGCTGAGGCATTAGGTCTTACAGCGCATCGATTAAAGGCGATGGGTTTGATCGATAAAATTATCAATGAGCCTTTAGGCGGCGCGCATCGCGACCCTAAGCAAATGTGTGCTTTCGTAAAGCGTGCATTAGCAGATACTTTGCGTCAATTTCAAGGTGTTAAAACCAAAGATTTATTGGTAGCACGTCATGAAAAATTGATGAGCTATGGTAAGTTCAAGGAAACTAAACTGTCCGAATGACGGCGACCAAAAATGAGCGTACGTTGGCTTATCATTTTGAACGCACGCTTAACGAGATACTCTCTAAAAATGCGTTGTCTTTGCCGGAACAAGGCTTGGCCGTTGCTTACAGCGGCGGTTTAGATTCTTCAGTCTTACTTGCTTTGGTAAATCAGTTTTGCCAGAAGCATAAAATCCCACTTTTTGCATTTCATGTACACCATGGTTTAAGCATTAATGCTGATGCTTGGCTCAAACATTGCGCATCGGTTTGTGCTTTGTCAGGTGTTACTTTTGCTGGCGTCAAAGTCATAGTGGATCGGCAAAGCAAGGATGGTATTGAATCCTCTGCACGTGAGGCACGCTATAAAGCGCTAGGTGCTTTATGCCAAGAACGACAACTACCTATTATCCTGACGGCGCATCATCAAGACGATCAGGCCGAAACTGTATTGCTACAGTTATTACGTGGCTCTGGTGTTGCTGGGCTATCTGGGATGGATTTATCTAATAAAGCACCTAAATTGTTAGGGTCGGATACCGTCATGTTGGCCAGGCCCTTGCTTAGAGTGACGCGACAAAGCTTGTTAGACTATTCCGAGGAAGCAACGATTGCTTATGTCGACGATGAATCTAATGCAGATCAGCGTTATGCCCGAAATGCCTTACGACATCAGGTGATGCCCGTCTTATCGGTGATTTCGCCAGGCTACACTGAACGCTTGGCAAGAAGTGCCTCCCACGCCCAGTCAACAAACCGATTACTGACGGAATTAGCGCGGCAAGATAGAAGTGTCTGCGAAATAGATGGCGCATTGGATATTAGTTTGTTGCGCAATTACAGCGTTGACCGCATCGATAATTTATTGCGATTTTGGCTGGGAGAGCAGAGCGTGCGCATGCCAACTACCGCCAGGCTAACAGAAATGCGACATCAGCTTTTTGATGGGCGAGACGACGCAAAAATTAGTGTCTTTCACGATACGTTGGGGATTCATCGATACAAGAATAAAATTTACGCTTGCCCGAAAGATGTTGTAAAAGGCAGTGAGATAACTCCAATACAATTTAGTTGGAATGTCGAGCCCAGCATCCCATTTCCTAGTTACGGTGGAACCTTATATTTTCAAGAGTGTTCTACGGGAGTTGATCTGACTTGGTTAAAGCAACAAGTTTTGACTATACATCCTCGCCAAGGTGGTGAACGCTTGAAGTTGGCATTTAATCGGCCAACCAGAGATATCAAAAGTCATTACCAAACCTTGAAAATCCCATTTTGGCAACGAGAACGTTTGCCATTTATATCTGCTGGAAGCAAACTCTTATTTGCTGCTGGTGTCGGCATGGAGTCCGCATTTTTCACAGACGATGCAAACATAAAAATCTGTATCAAGTGGGAATCTGATGCTAATTAAACGAGCACGTAAAAGAATCATGGTTTTAGAATGAAGCACTAAAATATAAGCAGTGTTTATTTTGGCGGATGCTGTTGTCGGTGCGTAAATTTAGATACTTAAATTTATACTCCCGGTATGTATATTAAGTTATCCATATAATCATTGAGGTAGCAGCCATCTTTTGGAATTGTGATGGGGAGTATAGTTAGTTTTCCTTAGATTTAATGCGCGAAAGCTATCTAAATTTTCCTGATCTCATCTAACTGATTTAAAAAAATTACGTAGTTTTAAATACTATTGCTATCAATTAGACAATATTAATAATGATAATGACGAGTATGAAATGACAAATATGAAGCGACAAATTGTTTTAGATACGGAAACAACAGGTCTCAACGCCAGAACTGGCGACAGAGTGATTGAGATTGGTTGCGTAGAATTAATTAACCGCAAGCTAACTGGCAATAATTTTCATCGCTACATTAATCCTGAACGTGACTCGGAAGAGGGCGCGTTAGCCGTTCATGGATTGACAACAGAGTTCTTAAGCGACAAGCCTAAATTTGCAGAAATTGTCCAAGAGTTTTGCGCTTATATAAAAGATGCAGAAGTTATTATCCATAACGCACCGTTTGACGTCGGTTTTCTTAATGCCGAGTTTCTCCGCCTTAATTTGCCGGTTTTTACCGACTATGTAGAGCAAGTTACTGACACATTAGTACAGGCAAAGGAGTTGCATCCAGGAAAACGTAATTCTCTCGATGCCCTGTGTACTCGCTATGACGTTTCTAATTCCCACCGAAAACTCCACGGAGCATTATTAGATGCCGAGTTATTGGCGGATGTGTTCCTGGCGATGTCTCGTGGGCAAAATAGTTTTGCTATAGAGACTGAAGTGGAAGAAAAAGTGTCTGTGGCAGAAGAGATACTTCCAGACATTCCGCTGCAAGGCGTTATTGTTGTTTGCGCCTCTGATGATGAACTTGCTGCACATGAAACCTTGTTGGTCGGTTTAGGTAAAGAAGTGCGTGGCCAAAGTATTTGGCATTCAAATAGTCAAACAGCAGAATAAATCTCTGCATTGACTGCAATTTTTAATTGCATATGATTATATTTTCAACTTTTGTCAGTAGTTCATCCTTCCACAATTCCAAAACCATACAAATTAATAATAAAAAATCATTAATTTGTATGGTTTTCGGCATGTTTTGTTGCAAGCAAGCGATTTCTTCCAAAATATTTTTCAATTTTTTACTAAAGTTTTAGATTTTTGCGTCGTTAAACATACGTAAGTAAATAAAAAAATATTTTTAATAAACCCTAAAGTTATTGATTTCGGTGCCGTTAATAATAATGAAGATTGAGTAATATCAATTATTTTTTACTTAAGTTCTTGATTTAATTGAAAAAATTATTTTTTTAAAAAATAATAAAAATCAAAAATTCTTTTCGAATTCTTTCTAAAAGAAATCAAACATAGCTTGTAGGAAAAACTCCTACGAGTTTTTTATGCTCTTCCTCATCTTAAATACCTCTTCCTGCCTATACTCCGGTATTTTTCTTGCATCCACAATGTATCTCACTGGCAACGAACTCTGTGCTGGGTTAAACAAGATGGAGGGTAGAAAAATGACACCGAACGATATGATGGCTGAAATTCGCGACGCTAACTTAAGTTATCTGATGCTCGCTCAGCAAATGATTCGTGCTGACAAAGCTACTGCGATATTTCGTTTAGGCATAGCGAAAGAAATCGCTGACCTGATTGAAGGGTTGAACAACGCACAGATTCTTAAGCTTGCTGGCTCTAACATGATGCTTGCTCGCTTTAGATTTGAAGACAGCGCCATTTTGTGCATGTTGACAAATTATAATAAAGAACGCGCCTTGGCACATTCTCACGCTGCAATTTTAATGGCTGGACAAGCTGTTGAAGAAATTCATTAAAGAGATTCATTAGTTTCTGACTATTTAATAATTTTTCAACACTGAGGTGATCAAAATGGCTAGCAAAAGCGTAGTAAATGAAGCACACGAAATTCGGTTGGCAATTGATTTAGTCAATCTTGGCGCACGTTTGCAGCTTTTGGAGTCCGAAACGAGTTTGTCTCGTGAGCGATTGTTGAAAATATATAAAGAGTTAAAAGGTGTATCACCTCCTAAAGGGATGCTGCCTTTTTCTACAGAATGGTTTATTACTTGGCAGCCAAATATCCATTCATCGTTATTTATGAATATTCACAAGTATTTGCATGATCATGCGGATGTCAGTGGTATTGAGGCTGTTGTCAAAGCTTATCGACTTTATTTAGAACAAACACCGCTTCAAGCCGGTGATGAGCCAGTGCTGTCATTGACGCGCGCTTGGACCTTGGTGAGGTTTTTTGATGCGAAAATTCTGAAATTCACAAAATGCAACAAATGTGGCGGGCAATTTGTTGCACACACATTGGATTTGCATGATGATTATGCATGTGGTTTATGCCATGTCCCTTCACGAGCAGGCAAGACTAAAAGAGCGCGTGAATTAGACTCAATAGCGATGGTTGCATAATGCAGACGATTTTTCGGAGCCTTTTTGAACCTAAGGTCAAAGCAAACAAACGAAAATGATATTTCTTTGGCGGGTAAGCCATTGCTCCCGCCTGCCTCGCAGTCGTTATTGATACAGATTTTTTCCTTCCTTCTTTGCCTCCTCATTACTTTTTTTGTAGGCGTCAGCTTCAAAAAAAATATTCCTCCAATTATCATCATTTTTGCGCAAGCAATTGCTGCCTGTTGTTTTTCATATTGGCGAAAAATGGATTGGTGGTGGTGGATTATTCACTTCCTCTTTCCCCTTGCTGTCTTCGTACTCTTGGCCTTTGATATTCCACGTTATTACTATTTATGTGGTTTTATTTTTTTGGCTTTACTTTTTTGGAGTACGTTTCGCACGCAGGTGCCGTATTGCCCATCTAAATCCTCTTTGTTGCCGACGTTATTTGAGTTATTGCCAGACAGACCTGTCCATTTTGTTGATGTTGGCAGTGGGCTGGGCGGCTTGGTTCTCAAATTGGCGCAAGTAAGGCGGGATAGTTTTTTTTATGGTGTTGAAATCGCGCCATTGCCTTGGTTTATCAGTTACTTAAGAGCGAAATTTAATCGAGCCAAAGTTGAGTTTTTATTCCGTAGCTACGAGAGAATTGATTTGAACCAATTCGATGTTGTATTTGCTTATCTTTCGCCTGCTGCAATGCCATCTCTTTGGGAGAAAGTGCGGAAAGAAATGACGCCAGGGTCATTACTGCTTAGCTATGAATTTATAGTGCCGAATGTTGCTCCCGACTTGTGTATAAATAAAAATCCTAATGATCCAACGCTATATGTATGGCGCATATAATAGTAATCATGTAATGTATTCCTCAGGCAATACTCAATTGCTTTTAAGCTTCAAGAAAATAGTGCAGAGCTGCTAAGAATAAAATATTTGGCTTATCCAACAGCTTAAAGTGGTGAGAAATAAACGTCTCTTTATGTAAATTTTTCCTACCTTTTGCGTTATTGTTGTTTGAACTTTGATTGTGATCGGTTATGGTACTCCTAGGTAGTATATTTTATTGTCCAGGTAATAATTGGACAGTAAGGCGTTTTTAATAAAAATAATGGGGAGTATATTGAATTTATATATATTCTATTACCGTAAAAAGCAGCGAAGCGTTGTCTTTTATTTTTGTTGATAGATTCGTTTTTTTGCAATTGTTTCCTGTAGCTCTTAATTAATCAAATTGATGTGATGATTAATTTACTGATTAATTTACTGATTAATTTCCACGTTTATATTTGGTTTTTTTCTCATAAGGAGTCTGGCTCGTGCTAGTCATCGTTGGCTATATAGTTGTGATGGGGTCAGTATTCGGTGGATTTGTTATGTCCGGCGGACATATCGCCGTCTTATTTCAGCCACTCGAATTGCTGATGATCGGTGGTGCCGCCGTTGGGGCTTCCTTGGTCGGCAATAACGGTAAAACCCTGAAGGCATCTTTAAAAGCAATTCCTGGTGTATTAAAAGGCTCCAAATACACCAGAGCCTTGTATATGGAATTGATGACCATGCTGTTTGATGTGCTGACAAAAATACGTAAAGAGGGCTTAATGTCAATTGAGGGTGATATTGAAAAGCCGGAAGAGAGTCCTCTTTTTAGCAAGTATCCACTCGTTGCCTCTGATCATCACTTAATGGAATTCATTGCGGATTATTTAAGGTTGATGGTGTCCGGAAATATGGATGCATTTCAAATCGAAAATCTGATGGATAACGAGCTGGAAACGCATCACCATGAAGGTGCGGCACCGGCACATTTTATTGCTAAGTTAGGTGATGGTTTGCCTGCTTTTGGTATTGTTGCTGCGGTGATGGGCGTGGTGCATACAATGGAGTCAGTTGGTATCCCGCCAGCAGAGCTCGGTATATTGATTGCACATGCGTTAGTTGGAACATTCTTAGGTATTTTGCTCGCTTATGGTTTCGTTGGGCCGTTGGCTGGTTTGATGGAGCAACAACTGGATGAGTCCTCTAAAACCTTTCAATGCATTAAAGTAACTTTGCTTGCTAGTTTAAACGGATATGCTCCGGCGCTTGCTGTTGAGTTTGGCCGTAAGGTTTTGTACTCGACGGAGCGACCTACATTTAGTGAGCTAGAAGAACACATTAAGCAATCTAAATCTAAGTAGATAGTCTGATCAGGAATGCATAATGGCTAATGAGGAGCTAAGACCAATTATCGTCAAGCGAATAAAAAAAGTTGCTGATAGGCATCATGGCGGAGCATGGAAAATTGCCTATGCTGACTTTGTTACCGCGATGATGGCATTTTTTCTGTTGATGTGGTTGCTTGGTTCAACAGCAAAAGGTAATCTGAATGGGATTGCGGAGTATTTTCAAACTCCCCTCAAGGTCGCCATGGCCGGCGGTGATGGTAGTGGCGACAGCTCTAGTGTCATTAAAGGTGGTGGTAAAGATCTCACTTTGCGCGACGGCCAAAATAAAAAAGGCGATGTTGAAGCGCAAAAAAAGAGCTACAACCTTCAAGCTGCAGAGGCCGCATTGGCAAAAGCAGATGCCGAGCGGCTTAAAGTTTTGAAGGGCAAGATTGAGACGGCAATCGAATCGAATGCGATACTTAAGCAATATAAAAAGCAGCTATTGTTAGATATTACGACCGACGGTTTGCGTATCCAGATGGTTGACGAGCAAAACAGACCGATGTTTGCCTCTGCGAAAGCTGATTTGCAACCCTATACAAGAGAAATTCTGCATGAGATTGGTAAGGCATTAAACGATGTGCCAAACAGAATCAGTTTGTCTGGGCATACCGATGCCGCACCTTATGGCAGTGGCGAGAAGGGATATAGTAATTGGGAGCTGTCTGCTGACAGAGCAAATGCGTCTCGTCGTGAACTGATTTACGGCGGTATGGATGAAACTAAAGTCCTAAGGGTCGTCGGTTTATCATCATCGGTTTTGTTTGATAAAGAAGATCCTCTTAATCCGATTAATAGACGCATAAGTATCATCGTTATGAATAAAAAAGCTGAACAATCTGCTTCACAAGATGGTGGTTCAATTGAACTGACAAATCCTTCTGAGCCCTCAGCTGAAGTTCCTGTCAAAGTGGTGCAATAGGTACACGGGCATAATCGGATCAGATGAATAGAAAATTGGGATGCTGAATATGTCAAAAAAGAAAGTATTAGGGTCTCATGTAAAAGAGCTCTTGTCTGGCGTCTCAAGTCATGGGAACGAGCATCTGCTCGAAGTAGAGACTGATCTAGTTCAAACTACTATTCTGCTCGCTGAGGCGATCGAAAAACTAGGGGCGAGTTTTTTGGCCTTGCATGCAGCCATCACCAGTCAGCAAGAAGAAATTGACCTAGTTATTTCTTCTGGCGCCGCGCCAGTTGCCAGTATTGATCGACTTAAAGTGATACAAGTTGACATTGCCGTTCATATTAATGCTGCTGTTACTAGCCTTCAATTCCAGGATCTTACTAGCCAGCTTATTTCCCGAACTGTTCAACGCAGTGCCGGTTTGCGAGAGGTTTTGAGTAATCTCGGTTTGGTTGGTGATGGCATTCCGCTTGATAGTGAAACAGATGAAATAGCCTTATTGCTCAAAGATATAACTCAGCGTTTAGAAAAACAAAGCATTGAATTAAAAAGTTTATTGCGTAAAGCTGTAAATCAAAAACATTTAGATAGTGGTGACATTGAGTTATTTTAACTATTCAATGATGATGGGATGCGTGTCCCTTTAATCTGTATAACGGAGTGATGATGGCCAAGACAATTTTAGCAGTGGATGATTCTGGTTCTTTAAGACAAATGGTGGCGTTTAGTCTCAAAGCAGCTGGTTATCTAGTTATTGAGGCGGTCGATGGGCAAGATGGTTTAGAGAAAGCGAGAAATCAAGTGGTTGATCTCGTTTTAACTGATCAAAATATGCCCAGAATGGATGGCTTAACCTTGATTAAGTCCTTGCGTGCTCTGCCAACCTATCAGCGAGTACCCATCCTTATGTTGACTACGGAGTCGAGTGACGATATGAAGGCGAAAGGTCGAGCTGCCGGTGCAAACGGTTGGTTGGTAAAACCTTTTGATCCTCAGAAGTTAACTGAGGTCGTTAAAAAAGTCATTGGATAAATCTCCTTTGAGACTACTTTTTTAATGCGAGCCAATCACGGAGTACGACAATGACGATTGACATGAGTCAGTTTTTTCAAGTTTTTTTCGACGAGGCAGAAGAGCTGCTTGCAGAGAAAGAAAAACTATTGCTGGCCGTCGATATTTCCTCCCCCGATCCTGAAGATCTGAATGCCATATTTCGTGCAGCACACTCCATCAAAGGTGGCGCCTCTACATTTGGTTTAACTGATATGACTGAAGTGACACATATACTTGAGTCACTTTTAGATAAGATCAGAAAAGGGGAGATGGCCTTAACATCTGAACATGTCGACGCTTTTTTGATTGCAAAAGATATCTTAAAAATGCAATTGGATGGACATAAGCATGGCAGCCCAGTGGATCAGGATGCCGTAGCAGATGTCAGAATGTTGCTGCAATCTTTGTCGCAAGACGCTGTACCCATTGCTGCGCCAGTTGCTAGTTTTGCGGATAGATCGAGAGATGTAGACCACGAGAACGTGATTTACACGTTTTGTTTTCGGGTAGAGCTACCTCCGATATCTGCCGATGACATTAAAGCTATCGTATCTGAATTAGGTTTACTCGGATTTATTAGCAAAGAGGAAGTTGAAAAAGGTCGTACGGTCGTTACCTTGAACACCAACGAAAGTCAGGACGACATTATTGCAATATGTTCTTTTATCTTGAACCCTGATGATTTAAAAATTACTAGAACCGATTTTGTTTCAGCTAAAGCTAGTTCAAAAAATAATCAATCTGACGACGATTTAGGTTATGGCTTTTTCGAGCCAATTGAATCAATGTTTCCTCCTCTGGCGGGTGGTGAACAAGCGCCGGCAGATACCAATAAAGAGCCTGTATCCGGTTCTAATCTTGTCGGTGCTGATAAGAAAAATTTAGTTAAGAAAGAAGTTGAAAAAGCATCGGTATCGCAGGAGTCGTCGACGATCAGGGTTGGTATTGAAAAAGTGGATCAGCTGATCAATTTGATCGGTGAGCTAGTGATTACGCAAGCGATGTTGGAGCAACGCACCCAAGTACTGGATCCTATTGAACACGAGCGCTTAGTTAGTAGCGTGGCACACCTGACCAGAAATACGCGTGATCTGCAAGAGGCAGTGATGTCTATACGCATGATGCCTATGGACTATGTTTTTTCCCGTTTCCCGCGAATGGTGCGTGACCTAGCGAGCAAACTTGGTAAAAAAGTTGAGTTCGTCACGTATGGCGCCTCTACAGAATTAGACAAAGGATTGATCGAAAGAATCGTTGATCCCTTAACTCATCTGGTCAGAAATAGCATTGATCATGGTATTGAGATGCCAGCGTCCAGGCTAAAGGCAGGTAAACACGAGGCCGGTAAGTTATCGTTATCTGCAGTTCACCAAGGCGGTAATATTGTCATCGAAGTTAGTGATGATGGTGGTGGATTGCACCGTGAAAAAATACTCGCTAAAGCCAAGCAAAATGGTTTGCCCGTATCTGATGCTATGTCTGACAGCGAAGTTTGGTTGCTTATTTTTGCGCCAGGATTTTCAACTGCGGAGGCCGTTACCGATGTTTCCGGGCGTGGTGTTGGTATGGACGTGGTTAAACGCAATATTACTGCCATGGGCGGCGTGGTCGATATTCGATCAGCTAAAGGATTTGGTACGACCATCACTATCTCGTTGCCGCTGACACTGGCAATCTTAGATGGCATGTCGATTAAGGTTGGTGAGGAAGTTTATATATTACCTCTTGGCTTTGTGATGGAGTCATTGCAGCCTGCGATGCAAGATATCAAAGAAATTAGTGGCAAGGGGCGAGTAGTTAAAGTGCGTGGAGAATACTTACCTTTAATTCCTCTATATGAATGTTTTGATATCCAACCTAAATTTACACAGCCTTCTGATGGTATTGCTGTAATCGTAGAAGTTGATGGGAAAAAAGCAGCGCTATTTGTTGATGATTTAGTAGGGCAGCAGCAGGTAGTCGTTAAAAATATTGAATCCAATTATCGTAAAATCCCAGGAATTTCTGGTGCTACTATTTTGGGTGATGGTGGCGTATCTTTGATTCTTGATGTCGCCGCTTTATTGAGATCAGCTAGGTAGTTTTAGTATTTACAGTTAATAACAAGGGGTAGAAATATGATGCAGTCTGCGCAAACATCTGACAATAAAGATGCCAAACTCGATGCTTCGGGATCAGATATAGCTACACACGAATTTTTAGCGTTTACTCTCGGCAACGAGGAATACGGAATTGATATTCTGAAGGTTCAGGAAATTCGTGGATACGAGGCCGTAACACGTATTGCTAACGCACCAAATTTTCTCAAAGGTGTTATCAATCTGCGCGGAATTATCGTTCCGGTTGTTGATATGCGGATTAAATTTAATTTGGGTGAGCCAACTTACGATCAGTTCACGGTCGTTATTATTTTAAATATTGGCGGACGTATTGTCGGCATGGTTGTTGATAGTGTCTCCGATGTGACAACTTTGTTGCCAGAGCAAGTACGACCGGCACCAGAGATGGGAACAACATTTAGTTCAGATTTTCTGATTGGTTTGGGTACCTTAGAAGAGCGCATGCTCATTTTGGTCGACATCGATAAATTAATGTCGAGTCCAGAAATGGGGCTTGTTGATTCTCAAGTTTAGAAGTGTAGACGTGTAATTAAGCGCGGTATTTTTGTCTAGTTGCAACAAGTGTCTGTAAAAATTAAACCTAAAAATTGAGAGACTCGGGCTATGAATTTACGTCATTTTCGGATTGGTGCAAGACTAGGTATAGGTTTTGGCTTCATCATTGGCGGACTGATTATTGTGTTGATACTGGCTAGCCTGTTATCTTCGCAAAACAGAAACACCATGGTTCAAGGCTTAAATACAGCTAGCCAAAAGCAGGCCTTGGTTAATTCTATGAAAAGCTCTTTGTTCGAGGGTGGTATTGCGATGCGAAATATTGGCATTCAATCCGATGTCTCAGAGATGCAGAAAGAAGATGCTAAGGTAAAGCTGCAACGCAAACATTACGACGAGGCCAAAGATAAACTGTCAAAGCTTGGGTTGAATGATGATGAGAAGAAAATTCTTGCAGAGATTGCGAGAATTGATCAGGAAATAGACAAGCCGTTTAAAGACGCTGTCGGCCAGGCTCTAGCGTTTAATGCTGAAGGCGCAATTAAAATTATCTCCTCAGTTATCGATCCATTAAGTACTAAATCTATCTTGGAAATGAATAAGTTAGTTGATCTGCAGGAGTCTGCATCAAAGCAGGTATTTGAAATCTCAGGTGCCAACAGCACCAAACTAAATTTTTGGTTGTTCGTTGTATTAGCTGGTGCGCTGGCCATTGCCGTATTTTTTGCATGGATTATTACTAAGAGTATTACGCAGCCCTTAAAAGAAGCTATTTCTGTTACTGAACAGGTTGCATCTGGTGATTTATCTGCCCATGTTAGTGTGAGTGGTAAAGATGAAGTTTCATCTCTTTTATTCGCTTTAAAAGAGATGACAGAAAGTTTGGCTAATACTGTTGGTCAAGTACGAACTGGAACAGAAACGATCACAGTGGCATCCCAAGAGATAGCTTCAGGCAATGCCGATCTCTCCAGCAGAACAGAATCCCAAGCCAGCTCGCTAGAAGAAACTGCCAGCTCCATGGAAGAACTCACCAGCACCGTCAGACAAAATGCCGATAACGCCCGG
>JANXTO010000105.1 GCA_025352365.1 Undibacterium sp.
CAAGTTGATGTGAATTTGACGATCACTGAGAAGCCGACCGGTAACATTTTGCTCGGTGCAGGTTACTCCGGCGCAGAAAAATTGACTTTAACAGGTTCAATTCAACAAGCAAATGCGTTTGGTAGTGGTGATACGATTGGGCTTGATGTCAATACAAGCCGTCAAAACCGTACTATTGCAGTGACTCACGTCGATCCTTACTTTACTGATGATGGCGTAAGTCGCAGTTTTGACGTGTATTTGCGAACAACCAGACCAATTATTGGTAGTCTTGGTGATTATAAAGTCCAGACTACTGGCGGCAATGTCCGTTTTGGTGTGCCGTTTTCAGAAGTTGATACGGTATTCTTTGGTTTAGGGTTTGAGCGCACTAACGTGCAGACATATTCGCCGTTTGATGGTGTACAAAGCCCACCGCGTTATTTGACATACGTTGCCACTTACGGCGATGGCATTAAAGATATCCTTAATCCTCTCTATGGCGTTGGTAATGCTGTAACAAATGCATTTCCATTAACAGTTGCATGGCAAAGAGATAGTCGCGATAGTGCTTTGACGCCATCGATTGGTCGCTATCAACGTGCGAATATTGAGCTTGCTGCCATTGGTAGTTTCAAATATTACCGCGCAATTTATCAGCACCAATATTTCAAACCAGTTTATCGCTCGGTTGTGTTGGCAATGAATGGTGAGTTTGATTATGGTCATGGTCTTGGCGGAAACCCGTATCCATTGTTTAAGAATTTTTATGCTGGTGGTATTGGATCAGTGCGTGGGTATGAGCCTTCCTCGTTAGGTAGTAAAGATCCGGCCGGTGATTCTCTTGGTGGCTCAACAAGGTTATTCGGCAATATAGAACTGCAATTGCCATTCCCGGGTGCTGATAAGTCATTAAGATGGTTTACTTTCCTCGATGGCGGTAACGTCTTTGATGAAGGTCAAAAAGTACGTATCAGCGATATGCGATACTCTGCTGGTATGGGGATTAGCTGGATTTCACCTGTAGGTCCTTTGAAGTTGAGCATTGGTAAAGCATTGAATGCAAAACCAGAAGATAAAAAACAAGCTTTCCAATTTCAATTGGGTGCTGGATTTTAAACAAACTGTCTGCTAAGTTTTAACTTGTTTGAGTTTGTATTTGAGAGTGTTTTTCGGAGAATATTTTGAGTCAACTTACTACCCCGTCCAAATTGTTGCAAAGCCTGATGGTTTGTGCGGCCTGTTTTGTCAGCGTTGCTCAAGTCCATGCACAGGATTCCAGAGTCGCTATTTTTGATTCTCAACGTGTTATGCGTGAGTCTGGCCCAGCCAAAGCTGCCGAAGAAAAAATCAAACAAGAGTTTTCTAAGCGCGGCAAAGAAGTTGATGATTTAGGTCTTAAAATTAAAGCAATGGCAGAAAAGCTTGAAAAAGATGCTCCCGTTATTTCTGAGTCTGAGCGGATTAAACGTCAGCGCGAGTTAACTGATCTGGATCAGGATTTCAAACGCAAACAACGCATTTTTAGCGAAGACCTGAATCAGCGTAAGAATGAAGAAATCGCTGCTTTAGTAGATCGCGCCGTAAAAGCCGTGAAGCAAATTGCCGAAGCTGAAAAATACGATATCGTCTTGCAAGATGCTGTCTACTTTAATCCACGCGTTGATATCACAGACAAGGTTCTCAAAGCCCTGTCCAAATAAAATATGACCACCATAAGCATTCGGCTGGGGGAATTGGTCGATCGCTTCGGTGGTCAATTAATTGGCTCTCCAGATGTTGATGTCACCGGCATCGCTCCTTTGAGTGATGCCGGTTCTAGCCAACTCAGCTTTTTATCCAACTCTAAATTACGTTCACAAGTATCGCAGACACGCGCTGCTGCATTGATCCTGTCTGCGACAGATCATGCTGCTCTCGGTGATTTATATCTCGGTATTTGTATTATCGTTGACAATCCTTATGTCTACTTTGCCCGGGTAGCCCAACATTTTGCTGCCCTGCAAGCTATTCCCGCTGACAAAGGCGTACATCCAACCGCCTTCGTCAGTCCACATGCCGTCATCGCTCCCAGCGCCTCTATTGGTGCTCATGCTACGGTTGAAGCCGAGGCTGTGATTGCTGAAAACGTTGTTATCGGCGCGGGTTGTTTTATCGGGCGAGGCGTAAACCTTGATGCCAATACACGAGTTCATCCTAATGTCACGATTTACGACTATTGTAGTATCGGTCAACGCGTGATTATTCACTCAGGTGCGGTGATTGGTGCTGATGGATTTGGCTTTGCCAATGAACGTGGACACTGGATTAAGATTCCGCAAACAGGGCGTGTGTTGATCGGTGATGACGTAGAA
This sequence comes from Undibacterium sp., assembly GCA_025352365.1. Classification (GTDB taxonomy): domain Bacteria; phylum Pseudomonadota; class Gammaproteobacteria; order Burkholderiales; family Burkholderiaceae_D; genus Undibacterium. The sequence goes on from JANXTO010000105.1 coordinate 2,334, forward strand.
ATCGGTGCGAATACCAGTATTGATCGCGGTGCACTCGCAGATACCATCATAGAAGAAGGCGTTAAGTTGGATAATCAAATTCAAATTGGGCATAACTGTCACATCGGAGCGCATACTGCAATGGCCGGCTGCGTCGGGGTTGCAGGTAGTGCCAAAATTGGAAAACATTGCACCTTTGGCGGTGCCGCCATGGTGTTAGGGCATTTAAATATCGTTGACAACGTACATATTTCGTCCGGTAGCATGGTCACTCGCTCCATTTTAGAACCGGGGCAATATACAGGTTTTTATCCATTAGCAAAAAATGCAGATTGGGAAAAAACCGCCTCGATTGTTCGTAATTTAAACAGCATGCGCGACAAAATCCGACAATTAGAAAAAACCATTAAATCGCTTACAGAAAAATCATCATGAATAGTCTCGATATCAATCAAATCAAGCAATATCTTCCACATCGTTATCCTATGTTGTTAGTGGATCGCGTTTTGGATTGGGAAAGCGGTAAGAGTATTACTGCAATCAAAAATGTGACCGCAAATGAAGAGTTTTTCAATGGCCATTTTCCGAATAAGCCAGTGATGCCCGGCGTTTTGATGATAGAAGCAATGGCGCAAACTGCCGCGATTTTGTCTTTCCTGACGATGGATCAAAAACCGGATGAAAACACGATAGTCTATTTTTTAGGCATTGATGGCGCACGCTTTAAACGACCTGTAGAGCCTGGTGATCAATTAAGAATTGAAGTGGAAATTTTGCGTATTACCCGAGGTATCTGGAAATACAAAGCCAAAGCGACCGTTGATGGCCAACTTGCTGTAGAGGGCGAATTAATGTGTACCTTACGCTCAACCACTGACACTCCTACAACGGTGTAAATCATGGCGATCCATCCAACAGCACTGATTGATCCTAACGCCTCATTGGACAGCTCGGTTGAGGTGGGTCCGTATTCGGTTATTGGACCCCATGTCTCGATCGGTGCCGGGACAAAAATTGCATCGCATGTGGTGATTGATGGCCACACCAGCATTGGTTGCGACAACCAGTTCCATCCGTTTTCATCCATAGGCGGGCCTGCACAGGACAAAAAATATGCTGGTGAAGCGACGCGTTTAGAAATTGGTGATCGCAACTTAATCCGTGAATTTTGCACCTTCAATTGCGGTACTGTGCAAGATAAAGGTCTCACCCGGATTGGTAGCGATAACTGGTTTTTAGCCTATGTACATATTGCACATGACTGCCAGGTTGGCAATCGTACGATTTTCTCCAACAATGCGGCATTAGCCGGCCATGTCCAGATTGGTGACTGGGTAATTTTGAGCGGCTTTGCGGCCGTACATCAATTTACCCAAATCGGCCCGCATGCTTTTGTCGGAATGAACACCAGCCTGACGCAAGACGTACCACCTTTCGTACTTTTGTCCGGTAACCCCGCACAAGCGCATGGCATCAATATTGAAGGCTTGAAACGGCGTGGATTCGATCGGGCTCAAATTTCTGCTTTGCGCCAAGCCTACAAAATTATTTACAAATCAGGTTTGACATTAGATGAGGCCAAATCTGCCTTGGACGATGAGATCGCCGGATTGCCAGCCAGCGAAGCGCAATACGTCCAAAAAATGCGGCAATTTCTTGACACTACGACACGCGGCATTGTGCGTTAATGCGCGTTGGTTTTAGTGGCATTCGCTAAGCTCAATAAACTTTATTCGTCTTAAGTTAGCTTTAACCCGACTCCATTTACTTCACTGTACTTGCGTATCTTTTTGTATTGGACTGCTCTTGTCAAACAATCCCGTTATTGCGATGGTCGCCGGTGAAACCTCTGGGGACATGCTGGCTAATCGCATGTTGTCTGGTCTTAGAAAGCAATTGCCAGATGCCGTGATGCATGGCATCGGTGGGCCAAGAATGGCTGAATACGGTTTTATCAATAATTGGCCGATGGATAAATTAGCAGTGCGTGGTTTGTTTGAAGTATTGGTACATTACCGTGAGATTAGTGGCATTCGTAAGCAATTGCGTGAGCGTTTACTACTAGAAAAACCTGATGTATTTATCGGTGTTGATGCCCCTGATTTCAATCTGGATTTAGAAGTCCAGCTCAAGCAAGCTGGCATACCAACCATGCATTACATCAGCCCGTCGATCTGGGCGTGGCGCGGTGGACGCATCAAAAAAATTGCTGAAGCCGTCTCGCATATGCTGGTCGTCTTTCCGTTTGAAGAAAAAATTTATCGTGATGCAGGTATTCCGGTCACCTATGTCGGCCATCCTTTAGCGCAAGTGATCCCGTTAGAAATCGATACTGCCGCTGCCAGGGAAGAACTTGGTTTTCCCGCAGATGCAAGAATATTGACGGTATTGCCTGGTAGCCGGATGTCAGAAATTAAGTACAACACCGCGACGTTTATCAGTGCTGCAAAAATCTTATGCGAGCGTGATCCTCAGTTACAAATCGTGGTGCCGATGGCTGGGTCCAGACAACGCAGTTACTACATCAAACTGGTAGTACAAGCCAAGCTAGAAGGCGTACCGGTATTATTGATCGACGGTCGGTCACACACGGCAATTGCTGCGGCGGATGTGGTGTTGGTTGCCTCCGGCACTGCGTCGCTAGAGGTCGCCTTATTTAAAAAACCGATGGTGATCGCTTATAAAATGATGGAGGCGTCATGGCAGATCATGCGTCACATGGGGTATCAGCCATGGATAGGTTTGCCGAATATTCTTGAGCGTGAATTTGTCGTCCCTGAGTTTTTGCAAAGTGCCGCAACACCACAAGCGTTAGCTGAGGCTTTGTGGAAGCAATTAAACGATGACTCATTGCGTTATTCGCTGCAGCAGCGCTTTACCTCTATGCATCACACACTACTGCGTGACACTGCCGAATTGTCTTCCAGCGCCGTGATGGCGGTGATAGATAAGCATGGGTCTCGCCGCTGATTTGTCGGATAACCCAGATTGATTTTTACAACGCAAATTTAAGCGTATTTTGGGAATGATTTAAATATACTCCCCATTATTTTTAGATAAACTGCCTTATTGTCCATATGTTATAAGGACGTCTAATATATACAGGGTGGGAGTAACTTACCTTCTCAACCCCCTGTTCCAATGGGAATTCTTATTTGAAAGCAAAGCCCTTGCTTACAATTTAGGCTATCCTATGTCATCCTCTTCAATCGCTTTTCTATCTTATGTATATCGATTCCCACTGCCATATTAATTTCCCCGAACTGGCGGCACGTATGCCAGAAATTCTGTCCAAAATGGAAGAGAACGGTGTGACGCACGCGCTGTGTGTGTCGGTTGATTTACCGCACTTTCCGCAGGTATTGGCATTGGCAGAAGCCTATCCAAACATCTACGCATCAGTAGGCGTACATCCAGATTATGAAGACACTGAGGAACCGAGCGCAGAGCAACTGGCGCACTTGTCCCAGCATCCCAAAATTATTGCCATCGGTGAGACTGGCCTGGATTACTTTCGTCTGACAGGTGATCTGGAGTGGCAGCGCGAACGCTTCCGGCAGCATATCCGTGCTTCCAGACTGAGTCGCAAGCCACTGATTATCCACACCCGATCAGCCTCAGAAGACACTATCCGTATTATGCAAGAAGAGGGCGCTGGCATTGCCAAAGGTGGCGTTGGTGGTGTTATGCATTGCTTTACCGAGTCGTTAGAAGTCGCGCTGGCGGCAATTGAAATGGATTTTTATATTTCTTTCTCCGGCATCCTCACCTTTAAGAGTGCCAAAGATTTGCAGGCGGTTGCGCGTGCTTTGCCCTTAGAGCGTATTTTGATCGAAACCGATTCACCTTATCTGGCACCGACTCCGCATCGGGGCAAAATGAATGAACCTGGTTTTGTACGCCATGTGGGTGAATTTTTAGCTGATTTAAAAGGGATTTCAGTCAAACAGGTACAAGAAGCGACGACTGCGAATTTTTTCAAATTATTCAATGTAGCGCAATAATATGCAAAGCCGATTACGGATCAACTTACCAGGTATTTTTAGAATTCACTTTAGAGCTAATTTAAAAGTCAAACTAAACTTAGTTTCAGTTTTTAGTCAGCGCCGGGCATCGTTTTGGATGCTGTCCATACTGCTTTTAGTTACTAATCTGTATCCTCCTTTAGCGCATGCGGGGTCTTATGATGATCTGATCACTGCCGTCAAATTTGACTACGTTGAAGTGGTTCAAGACCTGCTGTTGAAAGGGATTGATCCAAACTCGGTAGAGCCAACCAGAGGCGAGACCATACTGATGCTAGCTTTGCGTGAACATTCCGACAAAGTGTTTAATCTCCTGATGGCGCAGCCAGAAATCAAAATCGAGGCTAGGGCGAATAATGGTGATACCGCCATCATGATCGCCAGTTATGAAGAAAACCTCAATGCCGTAAAAAAACTGATCACATCTGATGCGCAGATCAACCAGCCTGGCTGGACTGCGTTGCATTATGCCGCTGCAAAAGGTAATCTGGATATCATCGCTTTGTTGCTAGAACATTCAGCCTATATCGACACGGAATCACCAAACAAAACCACACCCTTAATGATGGCCGTACGTTCTGGTAAATCCGAGGCAATCACTCTGTTATTGGACGAGGGCGCAGACGCTACTATAAAAAATCAGCTAGGTTTGACCGCACTGGATTTTGCGCTGAAATACGAACAACAAGAAATTGCTGAAATTTTAAAAGAGCATATAAAAAAGCACCATTGAATGAATGATCTGTTCCATCCTTCATTTTTCTAAAATACAGTCGAAGTGTCGTTAAAACTTAGTTAAAGTATGGTCACTGAGCAGTCACAAACAATGGTCAAAATAAGGGTAATTCCGTAGCGCGATATTGACGTAAATTAACGGCTAAAACTGGGTTGCCAAGCCTTGTTCTATCGTGGTAAAGTTCGCGCTTCGTCTTATTGGAGTTTTTCTGTGGATAGTTATAGTAGTCGATCTTATATCGACCACACCTTGGCACTGTAACCTCAGAACTCCTGTCGCTACTTTGCCAAATACTGGCAAGTAGTGATGTCAACAATAGCCTGCAACATCTGCACGCTACACATCTTTACTTACCCCCACTAACGTACTTAACAACGTACTCAACGCAGGCTTAGTTTGCGTGGTATGAGCTGTTTTTAGTCATGACCAATACCTAACTGGTCAGGGAGGTAGTTTGTTCGAACTTTTTAATCCGCAAAAACGCTCCGTACTCACGAGCGTTATCAAGGGGTCTTTAAGCGATCCTAACAAAGGACCTAATCGCTGGGATTGGGCTTTATTGCCATTAGTTTTTTTACTGATCGTTGCATTTGCCTTTGCCGCAATGCAGATGAGTCGTCCCTTTGTGGTCGGTGAAATTTTGCATGTATCGCTGGATCCAAGTTATTTACCCTATTACTTATTGCGTACTATCTTGCGCATGTTTACGGCTCTGGCTTTTGCTTTGTTGTTCAGCTTTGCTTTTGTGGCGATTGCCGTCAAATATGCAGCGGCAGAAAAAGTCATGATACCGATGCTAGATATTTTGCAATCGCTGCCAATTCTAGGTTTTCAAGCGATTGCGATCACTCCGTTCATTGCCTTGTTTTCGGGCGATTTATTAGGTGTTGAGTGCGCAGCGATTTTTGCGATCTTTACCTCGCAAGCCTGGAATATGACCTTTAGTCTGTATCAATCGGTACGCACTGTGCCGCCGGAGTTGAGCGAAGCTGCGCGCATCTTTCGACTGTCTAGCTGGCAGCGATTCTGGCGTTTAGAACTACCGTTTGCGATGCCAGGTTTGCTCTGGAATATGATGATGTCGATGTCAGGTGGCTGGTTTTTTCTGGTCGCTGCCGAGGCGATTTCTGTTGCGGGGCAAGATATTAAATTGCCTGGTATCGGCTCTTATATTGCGGTCGCGATTGAGTCCAAAAACGGCTTGGCAATTGCCTATGCGATTGCTGCCATGTTGACCGGTATTTTGCTCTACGATCAGTTGTTTTTTCGCCCCTTATTGGCATGGGCAGATAAATTCCGTTTTGAAGAAAGTCAGGGCGAATCTGCACAACAATCCTGGTTGTTGGACTGGATGCGTAATAGTCACTGGTTCCGTGAATGGAGCGAGAGATTTTGGCATTGGTTAAGTCGGGCTCTTGGCTGGTTTAGTGTGACTTACGATGGCACATCCCCCCAAGCAATTGTGCGTGAGCCACATCCATTTTGGTCGCGGGCATGGGATATTCTATTGATCATCGCTTCTGCTATTGCTGCGATCAGTTTGCTGGTGTACATCCATACTGAAGTTGGCTGGGGTGAGGTTGCTCATGTCGTTTTTCTAGGGCTGATCACTTTAACCAGAGTCATGTTATTAATTGGACTTGCTTCTGTAGTCTGGGTACCGATTGCCGTATGGATAGGTTTGCGCCCGCAATACTCACAAAGGGTACAGGCAGTGGCACAATTTTTGGCGGCGTTTCCAGTAAATTTACTGTTCCCGATTGTCGTTTTTATGATGGTGCGTTTTAATCTCACACCGAATATCTGGCTCAGTCCTCTGATGGTATTTGGTACTCAGTGGTATATCTTGTTTAATGTTGTTGCGGGTGCTTCTGCGATCCCAAACGAGTTACGTCTGGCCGCAGATAATCTAGGTTTAAAAGGTTGGCTCAAATGGAAGCGCGTGTATTTGCCCGCCATTTTTCCTAGCTATATTACCGGTGCAATTACGGCGAGTGGTGGTTCCTGGAATGCCAGTATCGTGGCTGAATATGTCACGTGGGGTAAAACGACGTTGATTGCGGATGGTCTGGGTAGTTACATTAAGCAAATGACCGAAGCAGGAGATTTCCATCGTAACGCGTTGGCGATTGGTGTGATGTGCGTTTTCGTCATGGTATTGAATCGGTTTTTCTGGCGCAAATTGTATTTGCTCGCCGAAGATCGTAGCCACTAAGTTTTAGTCGCTGATTGGCAGTCAAAACTGCTTTTAATATCAGTGGGAAGAGGATAAATAATGACTCAAAAATTATTAATAGATTTAAACGCCGTAGCCAAATCCTTCCGTGCAGCTGATGGTACTGCCCGCTTGATTTTAGATAAGGTTGATTTCCAGTTGAAAGAAGGCGAGATCGTCGCTTTACTGGGTAAGTCCGGCTCTGGTAAATCTACTTTATTACGCATCATGGCAGGCTTGATTCCTGCTGATAAAGGCAAGGTTGCTTACCGCGACAAACCAATTTATGGCCCAGTCGCTGGCGTGGCAATGGTGTTCCAATCGTTCGCGCTATTCCCATGGTTAACCGTGCAGCAAAATGTCGAACTTGGTTTGGAGGCGCAAGGCGTTCCGGTCAAGGAGCGGGAAGAGCGGGCCGATGCGGTGTTGGAGATGATCGGTCTGGCTGGTTTTGGTGGTGCTTTACCGCGGGAGCTTTCTGGCGGTATGAAGCAAAGGGTCGGTATTGCCCGTGCATTGGTGACGAATCCTGATGTGCTACTCATGGATGAAGCCTTCTCTGCATTAGACGTGTTAACTGGTGAGACTTTGCGTAACGACATGTTGGAACTTTGGGAAGAAAGCCGTATCCCGACCAAAGGTATTCTGATCGTTTCGCATAATATTGAAGAAGCCGTGATGATGGCGGACCGCATCATTATTTTGTCCAGCGACCCCGGCAGCGTGCGTTGCGAAATCAAAATTGATTTGCCTCGTCCACGCAATGTGGAGTCCGCCGAGGTGAGGGCGCTCATCGATGAGGTTTATGGCCTGATGACCATGCGTCACACGCCAGAAACTGTCTCTGGCCGTCAGTCGCCAGAACATCTTGGTTACCGTTTGCCGGATACCGATGTCAGCCGCATCGAAGGTGTACTCGACTTACTGGCCGATGCACCGTTCAACGGTCGTGCGGATTTGCCGCAACTGGCAGAAGAATCCGAATTATCGGACGAAGAATTATTCCCAACTTACGAGGCACTGGGCCTATTAGGTCTGGCTGTGATCGAAAAAGGCGACATCAGCTTAACTCCATTGGGACAACGTTATGTCGATGCCGACCAAGCGTTACGACAAGAACTTTTCGGCCATCAACTATTAACCCACGTACCACTCGCCGCCAATATCCGTGGCAACTTAGAGATCGATCCTAACGGTAGCTTGCCGGAAGAACCTTTCCTGGAATTGCTGGCAGAATTTTTAGAGGCCGACGAAGCCAAGCGGGTTCTGGAGATTGCAATCGAATGGGGTCGTTATGGCGAGGTGTACGAATACGACTACCGCACCGGTCGATTGATTTTGCCTGAGCTGGAAGAGGATTGAACCCCACAATTTGGTGTTTGCGTAAATATAAAAGCGTATTTATATTACATACTCCTGATTAGTATAAAAAATTGTCCATATATTTAATGGTCTATAGGGTGTTTTATTGAAAATGATGGGGGAGTATATTTCTTGGTGCTGAAATATTCTCCTTTGTATTTTTAATATTTAGTCTCTCCACAGCGCTAATGAGCATCGCGTAATTGGATGCCTTAACGTTCAACACGGGACACTGCAAGGCACAAAGTCATTGTGCCGTTCAGTGTCGCTCCTTAGGCTTTCCTTAAGATGACAGCTCGCGCAGCTTAATCACCTTAGCCTCATCAGATGTTGATTTGCACGACCTAAGCAACTCTGTTTGGCATCGTTTGGTCCTCAGCTTTTTAGCGTAACTCCTCCCTTGGGTGCTGTCCGTATTGATCCATTTGAACTGCGTGAGCGGGTATTGCAGCGATATCCGGGTAGGGCGATTAACTGGATAGATTTACCATCGGAAGCTGATTTTGATCATACGGTAAGTTACGGATTAGAGTCTGTGCTAAGTTCCGAAGCCGTGTCTGCTAATAATCATGATGATCGGGATAATCAGATTTTTGTGAATCCCTACAACGGCGTTATTGTTGGGCAACGACTTACTGGCGACATCTCGCAAGGACGGAAAAATTTCATGCCATTTGTGTATAGCCTACATTACTCGCTCGCGCTCGGTACGGTCGGTAGCTATCTCTTAGGCATCGTTGCGTTGCTTTGGACGCTGGATTGTTTTGTAGGTTTTTATCTCACATTACCAATACGTAAAATTCAACGAACTCAATTGTCTGTCGTCCAATCTCATTCTTTGACTCGACCTTGGCTGTATTGGTTTTTTACCTCTTTTATTTGGCTTAAACGTTGGATGCCCGCCTGGAAATTGCGCTGGAATGGAGTTGCCCACAAGGTCGTATTTGATCTGCATCGCGCCGGTGGCTTATGGGTTTGGGCAATGCTGTTTGTATTTGCCTGGTCAAGTGTCGGTTTTAATTTGTCTGCTGTGTACCAGCCGGTAATGCGTCTGCTGATGCCGTATTCAGTAACAGAAAAGATACAGATTAAGTCAACTACCGCATTGCTAGTGCCGCCGATCGGCTGGCAAGCGGCGCGTAGGCTGGCTGCTGCCACGATGGCGCAACAAGCAAAAGAGAAGGGGTTTGTCATTCGCCGCGAGCGCTCAATTTCTTATAATCCTGATCGTGGTATCTACGAATATCGCACGCTCAGTACGCTCGACGTCGGTGACAAGTCAGGTAATACCCGGCTGTTTATTGATGCCACGGACGGACGGCTGGTCCGGCTGGATTTGCCGACGGGTGTAAAAGCAGGCAATACCGTGGACACCTGGTTGATGGCATTACACACCGCGACTGTCTGGGGTTTGCCGATGCAGATATTTGTCAGTTTGATGGGGGGCATGATTGTAATACTGAGCGTCACTGGCATCATCATCTGGTGGCGCAAGTACAAAGCGCGGACGGTTGCTCGCCAAGCGTAGGTTTTAAACGGCTATTTCTGGTGGTATCTCAATTTCTCTTGGTACTAACTCAGACAGATTGCAGGCGTTGGGAGATTCCATCTTTTGAGCAGAATCGTCTCTATTTTGCATCGTGTTGACAAGCTGACCCGATGTTTATTGAGCTAGAGCTTACTTTGTATTCAGCTAACTTTTAATCAGATTGGCAATTTGTTCGAGGTTCGATCAGAACTTACGGAATACTTTTGCCATAGTCGATTTAAATCTAATTACTATCTATTTAAATATACTCCCATCATTTTTTTATAAAAATAGCTTAATAACCAATAATCATATGGACATCTAATATATACACTTAGGGAGTATATATTTATGCTTAGCTGTTCTTTAGAATATTCAGATTTTTCGTGCGAGCTTGTGCATGTTGCGGCGACCGCTGCAATCTGATTGCCAGCCTTGTTTTATTCCGGCTTTTTAAAATTACATTTACTTACACTTCCCTTGCTTAGCTACAAATCGGATAAGTATAATTATAATCATTCTCATTTGCATTCGTATATTTTCATAATGATTGATATTTTAATCAGGTAAATTTCGTTGATTTGCATGTGATTAAGTAATTTTTGATGTGTGCCTAAATAACTACAAAAGCACAGCATTAACAATCCGATGTGCTCTCATCAGTCTGATTCCGAAGGAATAAAAATAACATGCAGCAAGAAAAAATTGGCATCCATCACATGCTGAAGAAAACGGTTATGTCTCAATTTCTCGGATCCAACTGCGCTACGGCTTCAGCATTTACCTCAAAGCTTACTTTATCGCTTTGCCTGGCGACGATGATCAGCGCTTGTGGCGGCGGTACTAGCGGCAGCGCTAATTCTTCTGTCGCCAGTGGTGCAGTTGCCTCCTCAAGTGCAGATGCAGACCTGAGCCCGCAAGCAGCATTGGGCGCAAAGATTTTTAGAGATACCAGCTTGTCAGCATCAGGCAAATTAGCCTGCGCGTCTTGCCATAATCCTGATAATGCTCATGCGCAAACCAATGATTTGTCAGTACAGTTAGGCGGGAAAAATTTAGATGTGCCGGGTTTTCGTGCTGCGCCTTCTTTGCGTTATCTTAATCTGACGCCGACTTTTTTCTTCGCCGCAGATGGCACGCCGACGGGTGGGTTTAATCGTGATGGCAGGGCGCTGACGCTGGCAATCCAGGCACAACGCCCGCTGCTGGCTGCGCATGAAATGGCGAATACTAGCAAAGCAGATGTGCTGGCAAGTCTGAAGCGCGCAAGCTATGCAGAACAATTCCGGCAAGTGTTTGGTGCTGCTGTTTTGGATGATGCTGATACGGCGTTTGATCGCATCACATTTGCATTACAGCAATATCAAAAAGAGGATAAAGATTTTCATCCTTATGATTCTAAGTATGATCAATTTTTGGCTGGTACCGTCAAATTTGAGGATGCTGAGTTACGTGGCTTGGCCTTGTTCAATAATCCCACCAAAGGTAATTGTGCTGCGTGCCACATCAGTAGCAAAGGGGCTGACGGCTCGTCACCTTTGTTCACAGATTTTACCTACGACAATATTGGCGTGCCGCGTAATACGGATATTCCGGCAAATGCCGATGCTACCTATTTTGACCTTGGTTTATGCGGTCCTGATCGCCAGGATCTGACTGCCCGTGCTGATTTATGTGGCGCGTTTAAAGTGCCGATGCTGCGCAATGTGGCGACCCGTAAGGTATTTTTCCATAATGGCCGCTTTAAAAATTTACGCGATGCGATTGGTTTTTATGTCCGGCGCGATACTAATCCTGAAGAATGGTATCCGGTCGCAGCTGATGGCTCTGTAGCTAAATTCAATGATTTGCCGGCGCAATATCAAGGCAATGTCAACGTGACTGAAGTGCCTTATAACCGCACACTCGGTATGGCTCCGGCATTGTCGGCAGACGAGATTGAGGATGTGATTAAGTTCCTCGGTACTTTGAATGACGGCTATAAAGCGACTAAATAAGTTACCCAAATCAGTTAACTAATTAAGTTACATAAATACGGCATCAAGTAAGACCGCTGAATAACACAGCAGTCAACATAATAATCAACAAATAAGCGTATCCGACAGGGAAAATATCATGAAAAAAACTTTAGTAGCACAAGCCTTGAGCATTGCATTTTTGAGCACGGCAATTGTCTTTCCAGCCCACGCAAGTGAGGCAGAATTACTTCAAAGAATAGAAAAACTCGCAGCTGAATTAGATGCGATAAAAGCCGAACTGGCGGCTACCCGTAAGAAAACAGACGTAGTAGAGCAAAAGCAAGAGGCATTGGCCAGCACCGTTAGTGCATCGATCGCACCTGTTGCTGCTTCTGGCGCTGCTAGCAATGGTGCAACTGGCGCGTCATCAGGAGCGGGTTCTTGGGCGCAATCTACGGTAGTTACCAGCTACGGCGAGATTAATTACACTCGTCCTAAAAACGCAACTAACCAGACAGAGACCGACGTAGCACGGGCTGTAATCGGTATCACGCACCGGTTTGATGAGAAGACCAAGATGGTCGCTGAGTTTGAATGGGAGCATGCGGTCACGTCTGCTGATGACAAAGGCGAATCCGAGGTTGAGCAATTGTATGTTGAGCATGAGTTTAATAATGGCTTGCGCGCTAAAGCTGGTTTGTTCTTGATGCCAGTCGGTTTGATCAACACTAATCACGAGCCAACCGCATATTACGGCGTACACCGCAATTTTGTGGAGACGGCGATTATTCCTTCGACTTGGCGCGAAGCAGGCTTTGGACTTTCACGCACACACGACAATGGTCTGACCTGGGATTTGGGTCTGACTACCGGATTTAATTTGAGTAAATGGGATGCTGCTTCGTCCGATGGCACCGAGTCGCCGCTAGGGAGTATTCATCAGGAAGGGCAATTAGCTAAGTCGCATGACTTGAGCATGCATGCTGCCTTAAACTGGCGCGGTATTCCTGGTTTGCTGATTGGCGGTTTTGTATTTACTGGCAAGGCCGGACAAGCGACGGCTGATTTTGCAGCGAATGATTCTCGCGTTACTTTATGGGATATGCATGCCCGCTATACGCCTGGCCTGTGGGATTTATCTGCGGTTTATACTCGTGGCACGATCAGTAATACCGATGCGTTGAATCTGACCTTTGTCGGCCAGCCAACGCCTGTGCCGTCTTCTTTTTATGGCTGGTACACGCAGGCCGCTTACCAATTGTGGAAAAACGAAGAGTATAGTTTCACCCCATTTGTTCGCTATGAGTTGTTTAATACCGCACACAGTTATAGCGCAGTGCCACAAGGTCTGGGCATAGCGCCGCAGGCAGACGAAAAAGTAGCCACACTTGGCGCTAGCTTTAAAATAGGTGAAGGCGTAGTGTTGAAAGCGGATTATCAGAAGTTTAAATTAGATAGCAGCCGCGATCGCCTCAATCTTGGTGTCGGATATTCGTTTTAATTTATCCTGATCCGACAAATTATTAAAAATAATATTGAAATGGCGAAAGCGTAATAACAACGTGATGAAAACAACAGCGATCGCACCTTTGGTATTGATAAGCCTGGCAGGTATGAATACGTCTGCATTTGCGACACAATATTTGACCGCAGAACAGGCGCAAAAGGCGATTTTTCCTGATGCGACTGAGTTTAAATCCGCTACCTTGCAACTGACGCTGGACCAAATGCAGCAGATCGAAAAACTGGCAGGTTTGCCAGCTCGTTCTGCTGCATGGCGTACTGCAATGGCCTATAAAGACGGCAAGCTACTGGGCTATATCGTGTTGGACGATGTAGTGGGTAAATTTGAGCTGATCTCATACGTAGTCGGTCTGTTGCCAGATGCGAGCGTTAAGCAGATCGAAATACTGAACTATCGTGAAAGCCATGGTGCTGAAATCAGAAATACGAATTGGCGTCAGCAGTTTGTGGGCAAATCCGCGTCTGCGGGTTTGCGTGTAGGCGAGGGTATTTCTAATATTAGCGGCGCGACTTTATCTTGTACCCACGTCACGGATGGTGTACGCAGAATCGCAGCAGTGGCGCAGGTGGCGATGGTTTCAACATCAATAACAGCAGCAACGGCAACGCAAAAAAAATGAAGCGCAGGGCGCAGCCTTGGTTGGGGACGATGGTAGAAATCAGTATTGCTGATGCGATGACGGATATCGCGCTAGCAATCGCGTTTGAGCAGGCATTTCAATCAATCGCTCTGGTTCATCGCCTGATGAGTTTTCATGCGGCGGATAGCGATATCCGTCGTATCAATCATGCTGATGTCGGTGCTATTGTAGAGATTAATGTACATACTTACCACGTCTTGCAGACAGCAATGCAGATCAGTGATGCCAGTGCGGGCTTGTTTGATATCAGAATCGCCGGCCGCCTTATGGAATGGGCCTTGCTGCCAGCGACTGAGCAAGCGCGTGCGCTGTGCCAAACATATCAAGCGCAAAAAACGGCGTTCACTTTGACGGTTGAAGGTACACTAAAAAAACAACGAGCCGACTGGCTGGATGTAGGTGGAATCGCCAAGGGTTATGCGGTCGATCAGGCGATACAAAGTTTGCAGCAATGTGGTGTACGGCAAGCGTGCGTCAACGCTGGTGGCGATTTACGTGTAATAGGTGACGACCCTATTGACGTCCTGTTGCGCGACCCTGCCCATCCATCCAGCCTAGTGTATAAAATTAGCTTACAAAATCAAGCACTGGCAACATCCGCTAGCTATTTTTCTCTAGTGCAGACCACACAAGGTAGTTACAGCGCACTGGTACATGGCCAGACTGGCGCAGCGATGCTGGATAAAGTTAGCGTCTCGGTCGTCGCACCGCAATGTATTTTGGCAGATGCATTGACCAAAGTGGTAATGGCGAGTGCCGATGCAGATCATGCATGTCTGACACAATTCGATGCTCAAGCCTTTATAATCTGAGCCTCTGCATTTTTGGTTTTTAAGATCGCTAGAGCTGCTTCCTTTATTGAATATATGCGTTGAATATCTGCATTGAGTATTTTCCGCTATCGCTTCTTTGCCGCGATTTATTTCCTTTTTGGTTACCGCCTTTTTTAGTACTTATGCATGCTTTATGAAACATAACCAGCATCAACTATCACACTCACGTAGCCGCGCAGTGAGTTTCCGTTTAGAGCGCTGGCATCGCTGGACGCTTTATAGCGTAGGTACTGCTTTATTACTGAGCGGTGTTGTATGGTTGCTTGCGCATTATTTTTTGCGAGTGCCTGGCGAATTTGGCGAGACAATTCACCCCTTAGAACATCTGTCTATGCAGTTGCATGGTGCAGTTGCCATGCTCGCTTTATTTTTTATTGGCAGTTTGTTGAATAACCACATCCGTCGTGCTAACAATGCCCGCCGTAACCGGCTAACAGGCTGGCTTATGATTATGTTGCTGATCTGGCTGCCACTGAGTGGTTATGCTTTGTATTATCTGGCGAGTGAAACCAATCATTCTATTTGGTCTTTATCGCATTGGATTGTCGGCATGCTATTGCCGCTGCTAGTGCTCTGGCATATTCAATCAGGGCGCAGGCTTATTAATCGATTGGCATCGACTACCTAACCATGTTTGGCTAAGTGATCGCCGTATGATCAATAAACTCAGTATTGAACCGAGCATCATTAATCACATTGTCATCGTATAAAAAATTCTATCGCTTGTTCCTGATTGCGCTGATTAACAACAGAATATTTGCAATGAGGGCTTTACACAGATAATTTTTTATTTCACTAGTGATACTATTTGAGCACAACTACAATTTAAAAATATAAGCTTTAAGCTTAAATGTGCCGCGATTTTTTGTCACAAACTAAAATCCGTAGTCACTTACAGTTATTTTTTTAGCAGGATACCTTTTCCTGAAAACAGTTTTTTTCTCAGTAATTTTTGTATGCGTAACTTAGCCAGTTTAGTGGCAGAGTTTTATCATCAATTCGCATCGTCAGCGTATTGTCAGTTACTCCGGAGATTTTATGAAGCTACTTGCTAATATCAGAATTGGTACACGTCTTACCATTGGTTTTGGATTAGTACTCTTGTTTGCGACTGGCTTATTGATTCTGGGATTATTCCGCATGAGTCAGATGCAAGGCTCGATGGACTATATTTTTAATAATAAAATTGCCAGCTTGAGTGCAGCGACCGACATGCGTGAGCAAGGGCGTGCTTTGGCTTTGGTATTGCGTAAGATGACCGCACCTACCGATGCCACAGAAGCAGAAAAAGAAACCAAGCGTTTAGTTCAAATCCTGGATAGTTATACCAAGTCAGAAGCCTTAGCAAAAAAGTTGATTGATAATAATCAAGGGCAAGCGACGCTGACAAAAGCCATAGAGCAAAAGCAGGCTGTTGTGATTTTAATCGGCAAGATAAAGTCCTTTGTCACAGAGGGAAATTATTTTGACGCATCCTCTTTGTTGCAAACAGAATTTACCCTGCCGCACGACAAGTGGATGATCGCTTTAACTGAGCTGGCGCAGCAGCAGCACGAGGCGATGAAAACTACTTATGAAGAATCGCAAAGCAACTACCGTGGTGCCTTAAGCAGCATGATTGTGATTGGTGTGTTGACGCTAGCGTTTGGCGTTCTGGCAGCGTGGATCATCACCCGAACTATTTCTAAACCGATTAAACGTGCTGTCATTGTTGCAGATAATATTGCTAGCGGTGATTTAACTAACGAGATCACAGTAGATGTAACGGACGAAGTAGGTGAGTTACTAGAATCGCTCAAGCGTATGCAAGGTAATTTGATCAATACAGTGTCGCAAATCAAACAAGGCACAGAAACGATTACAGTGGCATCCCAAGAGATAGCTTCAGGCAATGCCGATCTCTCCAGCAGAACAGAATCCCAAGCCAGCTCGCTAGAAGAAACTGCCAGCTCCATGGAAGAACTCACCAGCACCGTCAGACAAAATGCCGATAACGCCCGG
>JANXTO010000146.1 GCA_025352365.1 Undibacterium sp.
GTACTGAGCGCTTTATGAAAATCGTTTCGCTAGCTCCAGAAGTGTTGTAAGGGGTTGTGATGAACAAAATTCGTAAAAACGATGAAGTCATTGTCTTGACAGGTAAAGACAAAGGTAAGCGCGGTCAAGTACAGCAATGCGTAGACGCGAATTACATAGTTGTAGTAGGTGTCAATGTTGCAAAAAAAGCGACTAAACCTAATCCAATGACTGGGGCGGTTGGTGGCATCGTTGATAAATTGATGCCGATTCATGTTTCCAATGTTGCAGTATTTAATGCGGCATCTGGTAAAGCAGATCGTGTAGGCTTCAAGGTAGTGGATGGTAAAAAAGTCCGTATCTATAAGTCTACCGGTGAAGTTGTGAAGGCGTAACATCATGGCTCGTCTACAAGCATTTTATAAAGAAAAAGTTGTTGCAGATTTGACAGAGAAGTTTTCTTACAAGTCTCCAATGGAAGTGCCTCGGATATTAAAAATCACCCTAAATATGGGTTTATCAGAAGCAATTTCTGATAAAAAGATTATTGAGCACGCTGTTGGTGATTTGACTAAGATTGCTGGTCAAAAGCCTGTTGTAACTAAGGCACGTAAAGCAATTGCTGGTTTTAAAATTCGCGAAGGTTATCCAATTGGTTGTATGGTGACTTTGCGTGGCGCTCAAATGTATGAATTCCTAGATCGTTTCGTAACTGTGGCTTTGCCGCGTGTGCGTGATTTCCGTGGTGTGTCTGGTCGTGCGTTTGATGGTCGTGGTAACTATAATATCGGTGTCAAGGAGCAAATTATCTTTCCTGAGATTGAGTACGACAAGATCGACGTGCTGCGTGGTATGAATATTAGTATCACGACGACAGCAAAGACCGACGAAGAGGCGAAAGCTCTTCTCGCCGCATTTAAATTTCCGTTCAGAAACTGAGGTCGCCATGGCAAAATTGGCACTGATTAATCGTGAGCAAAAGCGTGCAGACCTTGTGAAGAAATTTGCTGGTAAACGCGCCGAATTGAAGGCCATCATTGATGACCAATCAAAATCTGAGGAAGAGCGGTATGAAGCTCGCCTTAAATTGCAGGCATTGCCACGTAACTCCAATCCGACTCGTCAGCGCAATCGCTGCGCCTTGACAGGTCGCCCACGTGGCACATTCCGTAAATTCGGTTTGGGCCGTATTAAGATCCGTGAGTTCGCTATGCGTGGCGAAATTCCGGGTATGACTAAAGCCAGCTGGTAATAGGAGAATATGCAATGAGTATGAGCGATCCTATCGCCGATATGCTGACCCGCATCCGTAACGCGCAAGTTGTTCAAAAAACTGCAGTTGCGATGCCATCTTCCAAAGTAAAGATTGCAATCGCAAGCGTACTTAAAGATGAAGGTTACATTGAGGATTTCGCAGTTGTTGAAGCTGCGGGTAAGTCCGAATTAAAAATCGGTTTGAAATATTACGCAGGACGTCCTGTTATTGAGCGCTTGGAGCGTGTTTCTCGCCCCGGTCTTCGTGTTTACAAAGGTAAAGATGAGATCCCAAGTGTGATGAACGGTTTGGGGGTGGCTATTGTTTCCACACCAAAAGGCGTTATGACTGACCGCAAAGCACGCGCAACCGGTGTCGGTGGCGAAGTTATTTGCTACGTCGCCTAAGGAGTGCAAGATGTCTCGAGTAGGTAAAATGCCAATCGCTTTGCCAGCAGGATCTGAAGTTAAGATTTCAGCAGAGCAGATTATAGTAAAAGGCCCGATGGGTGCGCTTACACAGAACTTAAACGGTTTGGTGAAAGTAGTTAATGACAACGGAACTTTGAGTTTTTCGCCCGCTAATGACGGTCGTGAAGCCAATGCAATGACGGGTACTTTGCGTGCTCTAGTCAACAACATGGTTAGCGGCGTTACCAAAGGATTTGAAAGAAAGCTCAACTTGGTTGGAGTTGGTTATAAAGCCCAAGCACAAGGCGATAAATTAAATTTGTCCTTAGGGTTTTCACATCCAGTTGTGCATCAAATGCCAGAAGGCGTAACGTGTGCTACACCGACGCCTACTGAAATCCTGATTAAAGGGGTTAATAAGCAACAGGTAGGTCAAGTGGCAGCTGAAGT
This sequence comes from Undibacterium sp., assembly GCA_025352365.1. Lineage (GTDB taxonomy): Bacteria > Pseudomonadota > Gammaproteobacteria > Burkholderiales > Burkholderiaceae_D > Undibacterium. The sequence continues at coordinate 2,095 of JANXTO010000146.1, forward strand.
CCGTGCATACCGCAGCCCAGAGCCGTACAAAGGCAAGGGTGTCCGCTACGCGGACGAAGTGGTTGTGATTAAAGAAACCAAGAAGAAGTAATAGGGGTTGACGATGGATAAGAAACAATCACGTCTGCGCCGCGCGACTCAAACCCGTGCCAAGATCGCAGAGCTCAAGGTCATTCGCCTTGCAGTGCATCGTACAAATCTGCATATCTATGCGAACATCATTGGCCCTGATGCCAAAGTGTTAGCATCGGCATCTACTTTAGAGGCTGAAGTGCGCGCAGAGTTGGCGGCAGTATCTGGCAATGGCGGTAACGCAGCAGCTGCAACTTTGGTTGGTAAGCGTGTTGCGGAAAAAGCGTTAAAAGCAGGGGTTACCGAAGTCGCGTTTGATCGCTCCGGTTTCCGTTACCATGGTCGCATCAAGGCGTTGGCGGAAGCTGCGCGTGAAGCTGGCTTGAAGTTCTAAGGAAAATTCGTCATGGCAAAAATGCAAGCGAAGATGGCGGCTGATAAGCCCGATGATGGCATGCGCGAAAAAATGATCGCGATTAACCGAGTAACCAAAGTGGTTAAAGGTGGTCGTATCATGGGTTTTGCTGCATTGACAGTAGTTGGTGATGGTGATGGTCGTATCGGTATGGGTAAGGGAAAATCGAAAGAAGTTCCTGTAGCCGTTCAAAAAGCGATGGAAGAAGCTCGCCGCAAAATGATAAAAGTTACTCTCAGGAATGGCACTCTGCAGCACGCCGTTACTGGGCAGCATGGTGCATCTAAAGTGATGATCATGCCAGCAAAAGAGGGTACTGGTGTTATCGCTGGTGGTCCAATGCGCGCAATTTTTGAAGTGTTAGGTGTAGTGAATGTTGTTGCTAAATCCAATGGCTCAACCAATCCATACAATATGGTTCGCGCTACTTTGGATGGTTTGTCCAAAATGAGTACACCATCAGAAATCGCCGCTAAACGTGGCAAGACCCTTGAAGAAATTCTGGGCTAAGGTGATTGAAATGACAAAGACAGTAAAAGTAACTTTGGTTAAGGGTCTGATAGGGACTCGTGAGTCCCATCGTGCTACAGTTCGCGGTTTGGGCTTGCGTCGTGTGAATTCAGTTTCTGAATTGCAAGATACACCATCAGTACGCGGCATGATCAACAAAGTCTCGTATCTTGTGAAGGTTGTATCGTAAGCTCTCAGGCTTATGATCGGAGCAAATTATGGAATTAAATACAATACAGCCGGCTGATGGCGCTAAACACTACAAACGTCGTGTAGGTCGTGGTATCGGTTCTGGTTTGGGTAAGACAGCAGGCCGTGGTCACAAAGGTCAAAAATCTCGTTCAGGCGGTTTTCACAAAGTTGGTTTCGAAGGCGGTCAAATGCCTTTGCAACGTCGACTGCCTAAGCGTGGTTTTAAATCCTTGGCTACGCCATATAAAGCGGAAGTTAGATTGACGGATCTGGAGAATTTACCAGTTTCTGAGATCGATATCCTAGCATTGAAACAAGCTGGTGTAGTTTCTGAGCTCGCACGCGTAGTTCGCGTGATTATGGCGGGAACAATCACTAAAAAAGTAACTTTGAACGGTTTGATCGCCACTAAAGGCGCAAGAGCTGCAATCGAAGCTGCTGGCGGCACAGTCGCTTAATCAGTGCGGACACTGGAGCAATAATTGGCAACATCTCCACAGCAGGCTAAAAGTGCAGCTAGCGGTTTTCCCTGGGGAAGACTATGGTTTCTATTAGGTGCACTTGTCGTATATAGGGTTGGCGCGCATATACCAGTTCCCGGTATAGATCCAACGTCTCTGGCTGAACTGTTTAAACAAAACCAAGGTGGTATTCTTGGAATGTTTAATATGTTTTCCGGTGGGGCTTTATCACGGTTTACGATATTTGCCCTAGGTATCATGCCGTATATTTCTGCATCGATCATCATGCAGTTAATGTCAATAGTTTCACCACAGCTAGAGGCCTTAAAAAAAGAAGGCGAGTCTGGACGTCGTAAGATTACACAATATACACGTTATGGTACTTTATTGTTGGCAACGATACAGGCATATTTCATTGCTTTTGGATTGGAGGCACAACCTGGATTGGTAATTGATCCTGGAATGGCATTTCGATTTACGACTACTGTGACCTTAGTTACTGGTACGATGTTTTTGATGTGGTTAGGTGAGCAAATTACCGAACGAGGTCTCGGTAATGGTATATCAATTATTATCTTTGCTGGTATTGCTTCTGGATTGCCAAACGCGTTGGCTAGCTTATTTGAACTGGTTCGTACTGGTTCTATGCATTACGTATCTGCTATGTTGATATGTTTAATCGCCGGTGCTGTTACTTTCCTAGTTGTTTTTATTGAGCGTGGTCAACGAAAGATATTAGTCAACTATGCTAAGCGTCAGGTTGGAAATAAGGTTTACGGTGGACAGAGTAGTCACTTGCCTTTGAAGTTGAATATGGCAGGTGTAATTCCTCCAATATTTGCTTCTTCCATTATCTTATTTCCGGCAACGATTACTAGTTGGTTCACTAAAGGTATGGATTCTTCAGGGAGTGGTTTTATACGCTTTTTGAAAGATTTGGCGGCGTCAATGGCGCCTGGTGAGCCGATTCATGCATTGTTGTACGCAGTAGCTATTATTTTCTTTTGTTTTTTCTATACTGCTCTAGTTTTCAACAGTAAGGAAACAGCAGATAATCTGAAAAAGAGTGGAGCGTTTGTGCCAGGTATCCGTCCAGGTGATCAGACTGCACGTTACATTGATAAGATTTTGATGCGCTTGACTTTGGCTGGTGCGGTTTACATTACTCTAGTATGCCTGTTGCCAGAATTCTTGATAGCACGTTGGAAAGTACCATTTTCGTTTGGTGGTACGTCTTTATTAATTATCGTAGTGGTTACTATGGATTTTATGGCTCAAGTGCAAAACTATGTGATGTCACAGCAATACGAATCGCTTCTTCGTAAAGCAAATTTCAAGGGCGGAATTCCTTCTAGGTAACGCCCAGAGGAACAGCAGATCGAATGGCAAAAGACGACGTTATACAAATGCAGGGTGAGATTTTAGAGAATCTTCCAAATGCAACATTTCGTGTTAAGTTGGAAAATGGGCATATTGTGCTAGGCCATATCTCAGGAAAAATGCGTATGAACTATATTCGCATCTTGCCTGGCGATAAGGTGACAGTGGAATTGACTCCTTATGATTTGAGCCGGGCGCGAATAGTGTTCCGTACTAAGTAAACAAGTAACTAGAAGGAAAGAGGGCAAAAATGAAAGTTCTCGCATCAGTAAAGCGGATTTGCCGCAACTGCAAGATCATCAAGCGCAAAGGTGTAGTTCGTGTGATTTGCACAGAACCACGCCATAAACAGCGTCAAGGTTAATTGACGTTATTTGACGAGGAATAACGAATGGCACGTATAGCAGGGGTTAATATCCCAAATCATCAACATACCGTAATTGGCTTAACTGCTATCTATGGTATAGGCCGCCCGCGCGCACAAGATATTTGTGTGGCTACTGGTGTTTTGACCAGTAAAAAGGTTAAAGATCTGGACGACAACGAACTAGAGAAACTCCGTGACGAAATCGCAAAATTCGTCGTAGAGGGTGACTTGCGTCGTGAACTCTCGATGAATATCAAGCGTCTGATGGACTTAGGTTGCTACCGCGGCCTGCGTCATCGTAAGGGCTTGCCTTGCCGTGGTCAACGTACACGTACGAATGCTCGTACACGTAAGGGTCCACGTAAAGCAGCGCAATCTTTGAAGAAATAATCTAGGAAACTAGATTCAAGGAAATATTATGGCAAAAGCACAAAATAACGCAGCCGCAGCCCGCGCTCGTAAAAAAGTTAAAAAGAACGTTGCAGAGGGCATAGCTCACGTACACGCTTCTTTTAACAATACAATCATCACGATTACTGATCGTCAAGGCAATGCGCTTTCTTGGGCAACTGCTGGTGGTGCGGGTTTTAAAGGTTCGCGTAAATCCACGCCGTTTGCAGCTCAGGTTGCAGCGGAAGCAGCTGGTAAAGTTGCTGTTGAATGCGGTATCAAGAATCTGGAAGTTCGTATCAAGGGCCCTGGCCCAGGACGAGAATCTTCAGTACGCGCTTTGAATAACCTTGGAATTAAAATTTCCTTGATTCAAGACGTTACACCAGTCCCACACAATGGTTGCCGCCCTCCTAAACGTCGTCGCATCTAATAGCTGAGATATCGAAAGATATCGCTGCTAGGTTTTTATCGGTTTAGCCGTTAAAATATAGCCCGCCAATGAAATTGGTGGGTTTTGTGTTGTATTGATTATTATTTTAAGACCACCGTCTGGTTGTCAGCAGATCAGACTAGCGCAGCGGAGTAATGTCTCTGCTTTGCGTCATTAAACAAAGGAAATTATCGTGGCACGTTACATTGGACCAAAAGCAAAATTATCTCGCCGTGAAGGTACGGATTTGTTTCTTAAAAGCGCTCGTCGCTCTTTGGACTCAAAATGTAAGTTAGATGCAAAACCAGGTCAACATGGTCGCACTTCTGGTGCTCGTACCTCTGACTACGGTAATCAATTGCGCGAAAAGCAAAAAGTTAAACGTATGTACGGTATTTTGGAACGTCAGTTCCGTCGTTATTTTGCTGAAGCTGATCGTCAAAAAGGCAACACTGGTGAAACTCTTCTGAAATTGCTTGAGTCTCGCTTGGATAACGTTGCTTATCGTATGGGTTTTGGCTCTACTCGTGCCGAGGCGCGTCAATTGGTAAGTCATAAAGCATTCACTGTTAACAATATTGTTGTTAATATTGCTTCTTACCAAGTTAAAGCTGGTGATGTAGTTGCTGTTCGTGAAAAAGCGAAAAAGCAAGTGCGTATTGCAGAAGCGTTGTCTTTAGCAGAACAAAATACTATGCCATCTTGGGTGGCAGTTGATTCCAAGAAAATGGAAGGCACTTTCAAATCCATGCCAGATCGTAGCGATATCGCTCACGACGTCAATGAGTCTCTGATTGTTGAATTATACTCACGTTAATATTTAAGTTTCACTGCCTGCCTATTTCTGATAGGCAGGCTTTTTTCTTTAATGCCATCAGCCTTATCGGTGTAACGAGCCGAGGGTATTGAAAAGGACATTGCAATGCAAAACAATCTGTTGAAGCCACGTATTATTGATGTGGA
>JANXTO010000164.1 GCA_025352365.1 Undibacterium sp.
TGTCGGCTGAAGTGCCTGCAGAAGAGTTGTACACACAAGGTACTTTGTCGAATGAGTTTCACCGTACCGTATCGCGTATTATCGAGATGCAATCGCGTGAATACATGGAAACCGATCAGCGCCACGCTACTGATACACTCACGTAATTTTTTCCAGAAAGTTTTATCTATGTTCTTGAACGCTATCTTTTTCAATGCGATATCTGCTCGATATTTGTGCACTTTACTAATCATAACAGCTAGCTGTTTTTGTCTCTTTACTGTTGCTCAAGCACAAGATAAACCGGTAACACTAGAAATGCTGGAGGTCACAGTCAGTAAGTTGGATCAGCTTTATCCGACAAAAACGATACAAACTGCACCAGCAGCGGATGCTGCATTAGAAGCGGTTGAATTAAATCAAACACAACTTCAAGCCTGGTATTTACGCACTCGGCGCGCTTGTTATGACCATTTCTTTGTTAATAACTGCTTGGACGTCACTAAGCTCAGTCGTCGCAAATACTCCGTCATATTGCAGCGTATATCGGTGGAAGCAAAAACATATAAGCGTCAAGAGCGTATTGAACAACTAGATGCCGAACTTAAGTTAAAAAATGAACAAAAGCAGTTGGATGGACAGAAAAAGCAATAGCGCTAATTAGCCACTCATGATGTGCAAAGTCTGGCATTGACCATTTGGGTAAAATAAATTAAGAACTAAAACAACATAAAAATCCCCATTTTAATTATAAAAAAATAGGGAGTATGTTACTAAATCCTGTTGTAAGAAAATAAATGCATGGGCAGTTAAATATACCGTGGGTGAGTATGTTTTTTAACCATAGATTGAGATGTCAACTCCAATGCTCACTCTGGCATCAATTCAAATTGCATTCAAATTTCACTTAAGCAGCTGATCAGCCCTTGCTAGTTCGGTTCTTGTTCGGCATCACAACACCGTGCGATGGACAGACGTAAGTTTTAGACCACCATATTGATTATTACATTCTCACAACAATATCCTAACTCAATGGACGGCGATTCCGGTGCCGCTTAATTGTGTTTTGACAATCGGTTCCTTGATCGCTTTTGCAGACATTATTCTACGAATGGCTGCTACAACGACTTCTGGATTGGCGACTTGTATTTGATGGTCAGAATCGACGATAGTCGTGTTTGCATTTGGGTAAAGTCCCTCGGCCATCGCTACTAGTTGGGGGCCAGAATTACTGACGCCAAAATCGACTGCAATGGCGCCTGCTGATTTGGGCACGTTAATCAGTCGCTCCATAGGAATTTTGTTTATCCATGGCAATGCCAGAACTTCTTCGCTGGTATTGAAGATTTGGTCTATTTCTTGATTGATAACGGTTTTAAAAAAGATTTTTTTGGCAATTCGGGTATAAAGCGGGAAGTCGGCTGTTTTTTTGATGATGCCAGGATGGACGGCATCAACCAGAACAACACCCGCAACGTCCTGGGGATACATCCTGGCAAATAGTTGCATGTACAACCCGCCTAATGAATGACCAACCAGCAGATAAGGTGGTTTTAAGCCTTGGTGCTGCAAAGTCTTGCGCAACTCTTCCACAATCGTTCGGCCATCACGTAGCGCTTCCGTTTCATCACTTTTGCCATAACCGGGACGGTTGTAGGCAAATACAGTTGCCTCGTTTTTAATATCTTCAATAACTTTGCTCCACTTATCCAGAGTTTCGCGTGATCCGTTCTCAAATACGACGGTGGTTTTGGATTTGGTAGTCTCAATCTGCAACAGTTCGATATTGTGATTATTTATCGTTGCGATTCTGCTTTGCGCAAATGTATTGAATGACATAATAAATGCGACGAGGGCGAGAGTTAAGCGTAATGGCATAATTGAATCTACAGGTTTAAAATCCTGAGATTATACGAATGACAATTTGAAATTAGATGTGAAGCGACGAAGCGCAAAATCTTTGGGATGAAATGCGATATTTGACCGATAGCTCGTATTGGTCAAAATCAGCAGAAAAGCTAAAATGAAATAAAAGAGAATTGGAAAAAATAGGGAGTATGGTTAAATATGGCACGCATGCCTTGTGTATACAAGGTGCCGTAAATATACTCTATCTAAGTATTTATATTTCCTTCAGGCGCTGTAATGCGGCATGCAAGGTTTGCTCTTGCTTAGCAAAGCAAAACCGTACGATCCCTGATTCGTTTGCCTGCTGGTAAAAGCCGGACAGTGGAATCGCAGCTACACCTATTTCGCTGGTCAGCCAGCGTGCAAAATCCAGCTCTGACTGATCAGAAATCGCTGAATAATCGACACATTGGAAGTAAGTTCCTTGTGCTGGCAGCAACTTAAAGCGGGAGTTTTTTAAACCATCGCGGAAAAAATCCCGTTTTTGCTGATAAAACGCAGGCAAGTCCAGATACGGTGCAGGATTTGCTAAATAGTGCGCCAGTCCCAATTGCATTGGCGTATTGACAGTGAATACATTAAATTGATGCACTTTGCGGAATTCTTGCATCAGCGCGGCTGGGGCGGTGACATAGCCTACTTTCCAGCCAGTGACATGATAGGTTTTGCCGAAACTAGAGATAATAAAGCTGCGCTCCGCCAGTTCTTCGTAACGCGCAAGAGACTCATGACGTAAGCCATCGAATACCATATGCTCATACACTTCATCCGATGCAATCAGCACCTTGGTGTTGCGCACTATTGCTATCAGCGATTCAATATCGGTCTTGCTCAGTACAAATCCGGTGGGATTGTGCGGCGAGTTCAGCATGATCAGACGGGTTTTATCTGTGATCTTGGCAGCTAGCTTGTCCCAGGGAATGCTGTAACCGTCCGTGCCTAGTTCCATCGACACCAATACCGGCACGCCACCTGCTAAGCGGATGGCTGGCACATAGCTGTCATAGGCTGGTTCAATCACGATCACTTCATCGCCAGCGTGTACGCAAGCCAGCAAAATCGTCAATATGCCCTGAGTTGCGCCTGCGGTGACGGTGATTTCAGTGACCGGATCGTAACTGTGGCCATAAATCGCATGGATTTTTTTAGCAATTTCGGCCCGTAATAGCGGTAGACCAGGCATTGGCGGGTACTGATTATGCCCATGACGCATTGCACTACTGACTGCATCCAGCAAAGCAGGATCGCAATCAAAATCAGGAAAACCTTGCCCCAGATTGACCGCATTTTTCTCCGCAGTCAAAGCCGACATAATCGAAAAAATCGTCATGCCAACGTCTGGCAATTTAGAATTAAGTTGCAATGCGGGGTTTAAAGAAGTCATCTGATTCAGATTGAAGGATTTAATCAATAACAACAATGCCGCTAATCAGATTAATTAGCGGCATTGCTCATAGGTACTAAACTAACTTATTGTGCTTACTATCTCACTAACTATTTTGGTGACTACGCTCTTATTTTACGACTGATAAATTTACTTCGTCCCGAATAAACGATCACCCGCATCACCAAGACCAGGGATGATGTAGCCATGTTCGTTCAGGCAATCGTCTATCGATGCTGTCAGGATAGACACATCAGGATGGGCCGCTTGCATCACTTTGATGCCTTCGGGTGCAGCCAGCAAGCAAACAAATTTGATGGATGTCGCGCCACTTTGTTTGATGCGGGTAATCGCCGCCGCTGCCGAATTACCGGTTGCCAGCATAGGATCGACGACGATCACTAAACGCTCTGCGATATCTTCTGGCACTTTAAAATAGTACTCGACCGGTTCCAAAGTCTCAGGGTCGCGGTACAAACCAATATGACCAACGCGTGCCGCCGGTAACAAATCCAGCATGCCATCCAAAATACCGTTACCAGCACGCAGTACTGAGATGACGCACAGCTTTTTGCCGCTGATGGTCGGCGCCTCGATGGTCGCCATCGGGGTTTCTATCGTCACTTTTTCCAAAGGCAAATCGCGGGTGACTTCATATGCCAGCATTTGGCTAATTTCACGCAACAGACGGCGGAAGTTATCCGTGGTCGTTTCTTTGCTGCGCATGAGAGTAAGTTTGTGTTGCATCAGAGGGTGTCTGATTTCGGTCACATAGTCTGACAAGATAATTCTCCGTAATGAGGTCGGGGGTCTGCGTTAAGTTACAAATGAGTCACAAATAAGTCACCGATGACAGACCCTAGCGTGTCCAAATTGAACCAGTCGTTATTTTACGTCCCCAAGCGTATTCATGGGCGCAGACAATGGAATTGTTTCTGTTTATCTTCATTAATAACTAGCTCTGATTTGATCCCTCTTTCGTAAAAATTGGAAATGAAGGACTTTTCCGCTTCTACTCCCGCAATTGTTTGCAAATCGTTCATTGATAATCCATGTTAAGAAGTTCCGGTAGGGCGCTATCCACAGTGCCAAAGGAGCGGTCAGACAATCAGGAGCATGGCATGGACGCAAATCAAACATTGTTAAACAGATTATCCTTAGGGTCGTACCCGTTGGACGCTGGACAACGAGACGATTTCCATGCCTCGGATGCCGCGCTGGAGTCGCATTCTCGCATCGATGTTAAAGGCATACGCGAAGCCATCGCCCGCGTAGAGGCAGAAGCCAGAGCCACCGTCGCTACAGAGGCACGGACACAAGCCGAAGCCCGCGCCCGCGCGCTGGCAGAAGCCCGTGCCGAAGCCGAGGCAGAGTCAGCCAATCTGGCGCAAGAGAAATTACAGTTAGAAGAAGAGGCCAGCGCCAGTAGCCATGCCCGCTTGCAGGCAGAGCGTCAATCGCGTGCCGCCAGTCAGGCCAGAATTGCCGCCGACAGCCAAGAAACACAAGACATGCAAGAGCGCACCCGGTTGGATACCCTGGCGCGTGAGCAAGCAGAAAAGCGTTCTAAGCTAGAGCTGGAAGCCACACAACGTGCCAGCGAGCAATTGCAAGCCGATATCGAAATTAACGCCAAAGCCAAAGCAGCCGCAGAACGATTAGCCAAAGAAAGCCAAAATGCCCGCAACTGGGCGGCAGAACGTTTTGCCGCATCCCAGGCAGCTAAAAACGAGGCCGAAGAACGTGCACGTGCCGATGCTCGGATGGTCGAGCTGGCTCGTGAGCGCGAGCGGCGCGATAAAGAAGCACGCGAAACCACAGAAATGCTCGCCAAAGTCCGTAGCGAAGCACTACAAGTCAGCAAAGAGCGCGAACAAGCAGAAGCCATGGCGCTGGAATTTGCCATCAACCGTGCTCCGGCAGAAGTCCGCGCACGCGAAGATGCACTTGCCCGCGTCGCCGTAGAACAAGAGCATGAAGCTATCGCCCAAGCCCGAGCAGAATCAGATCGGCGCGCCACGGCGGCAATACAATTACGCATGCAATCTGAGCTGGAATTGCGTAATGCGTCCGCTAGAAGGGAGCAAACCGAAGTCGTCGCCGCCACCACAGCCCAAGCCCGTCGTGATGCGGAAGAACGGATACAACAAGTTACCCAACAACGGATACAAACCGAAAAAGAGCTACAGTCCAAAGCCTTGATCCGTATCGAAGAAGAGCAACAAGCCGATGCAGAAAACCGCATCAGATTAGAAGCAGAAGCACAAGCGACTGAACAGGCCAAACAGCGCCGTATTGCAGAACTACATGCTACCAAGTTAGCCCAGCAACGCATGCAAGAAGAACAGCGCGCCGTCATGTTGGCCAAACAGCGCGCCAGTATCGACCAGCAAGCCGAGCAACTCGCCCGCGAGCAAGCCGATGCAGAACAACAAGCGTTGAAGGCAGCAACGTTTCAAGCTACCGTCTTAAAGCAAACCTATGTCGTCGCGCAGCAAAAAGCCAAGAGTGCATTGGAATTGGCGCAGGTAGAAAAATTAAGAGCAGATGCCGAACAAAAAGCGGCCTTGGCGTTGCAGCAAAAACTCCAGGCAGAGCAACAAAAAATAGAAACAGCCAATGCCCGTGCGCAAGCAGAGCAAGCCCACGCCGCTATTTTAATCATGCAGCAAGAAGCCGAGCAAACTGCCCGTATTGCGGCAGAGACTAGCTGCACGGCAGAGAAGTTAACCTTGGAAAAAACCATGGAACAAGTCGCCTTGCAACAACAGCTTGCCGCCGTTAATCTCAAAAAAGAACAAGAAGCCAGCGAGCTAGTTCGGGTTCAACAGCAACGCAACGATAACGAGCTAAAAGCACTCGATGCAGTACAAGAAAAACTCATCGTCGAGCGCAAACGTGCAGACGCCGTTCAGCAAGTATTAAAGCTGACGCAAGAAAAATTAGTGATTGAACAGGTCGCCCAGATCGAGACAGAATCACGCATACGTGCAGAGCAAGAAGCCAAAGCCGTAGCGCAAGCCAAAGAACAATCCGAACGCGAGCAACGACTGGCCTTAGAGGCATCTGCTACAGCAGAAAAATATGCGCTGGAACAAGTGCGTGTACAAACGGAAATGCAACGCCAGGCGGCCAAAATTGCGCTAGTCAAAACTCGTCAGGTAGTAGAACAAACCAAGGCGGAACAAATCCGTGTTGAAGCAGAACGCGATGCCGCCTTAGCAGCACAAGAAAAACTCGAAGCCGAGAAAAAAACAGCAGAAGAAATCATTGCCCGTGCCAGCGCCGATCGCCAGCATGCATTCTTGTTACAAGCGCGTCAAGAGCAAGAAGTGCAAGCGCGTGAAGCACGTCAGACATTGATCGAGGCAGAGCAGTTACGCTTACAAAAAATCACCGAACACGCTACCTTACAAAAACAGACGGCGGCCAACGCACAGCTAAAAGTAGCCGAATTAGCCGAGCTACAAAAAACCTTGCAACAACGTGCAGAATCCGAGCAAAAAGCGCTGGATATCGTGCAACAAAAATTACAGGTAGAAAAACAATTATTGGCTGAAATTGATGCCAAAATCAAACTGGAGCAAGAACAAAAAGAAGCGCACTCGGCCCGTTTGCAAGCAGAGCAACAAGCAAAAATAGCAATAGAAGCACAAGCCAAAGCCGAGCAAGACCAATTAGCACAAGCGAAGGCACAAGCAGAGGCAGAGCAACAATCCGCCATTGCCGCAGAGGCGCGTGCCGTTGCTGCAACTCATTTGTCGCGGTTAGAAAAAGAAAAAGCTCTGGCACAACAAAGTGCTTTGGCTGTGCTGCAAGACAAACTGATTTTGGAAGAAAAAAAATCCAAAGCCGTACAAGAAGAAAATCAATTGCAGCAAGATCGCCTCTCTGCAGAAAAACTCGCCACCGAAGCTGCAATCGCAAAAGCGGAGGCAGAGCGCCAGGCCAATGTGCTGGCGCAAGCCAGAGTGATCGCAGAACAGCAAGCAAAAGAATTGGCAGAAGCTCATTTGCAGGCAGAAAAAGAGCTGCATGAAAATGTCAGAATCTATGCCGATACCAAGCACCAAGCACATCAACTTACTATAGAAAAATCGCGCAAACTATCTGACTTAGAGCACGTTGCACGTCAGCGGCTAGAGGCAGATGCAGCACTGGTGGCAGCAACTGAAGCAAAAATACAAACAGAGCAAAAGGCCTTGCAAGAAACTACCGCCAGGCACAGTGCAGAGCAAGCCCTGACTCAGTTTGCACAGGCAAAACAAGAGGCAGAAAATCTCGTCAGAACCGCTATCGAAGCGAATTTGATCACCACGCAACTCTTGTATCAGGAGGCTGCCGCTCAGGCCGACGCGCAGCAACTGGTACAACAATTCGCTGAGCAAAATCTGCAAGAACAACAGGCTTTATCTGAACTTATCGCACAACGTCAGGCAGCAGAGCAAGCGACACAAATCTCTCTCCAGCAAAGACAAGATGCAGAGATACAAGTGTTGCTCATCGCAGAGCAACGCCAGTTAGCGGAAGAAGAAAAAAATGTCTTAGTACAAGCACGTTTGCAAGCAGAGCAAGAGACCAAACTCAGCGTAGAGCAATTCAATTTCCATGAAAAACAATGGCTGGCAATCTCGGTAGAAGAGTCAATGGTCAAGCGCCAGGCTGCTACTGCCTTACATGAAAAAACACAATTACTGATTGAATCCAGCGCAGCAGAACAAGTACGGTTAGAGGCAGAGCGCGAGCTGGCACAACAGCTACAGAAAAAATTAGAGGCAGAACAACAAGCGCATGTTTTTGTACAGCAACGACTGCAAGCAGAAGCACAATTGGCACAAACAGCCGTTGATATTGCACAACAAGAAGCACAGGCCGCCGCAGACATACAACAATTGTTGGCGACTCAGCAAGCATTGTTTGCCGCATCAGCCGACCACGCAGATGCACAGCGTGAAGCAGTACGTGCCGCAGAATTAAAAGCGCAGGAAGCAAGCGAGTTAGCTCGTTTAGAAAATGAAAAAGCCGCCAACGAATTACTGGCATTGAGCCTGATCCAGCAAAAACGGGCAGCAGAACAAATTGCTGCGGACGATGCGGCACAAAGAATGCAAATCGAGCAAACCTACCTGGCCTTGTGCACAGCCAAAGCCTTGGCAGAACAAGAGGCCAAAGCTGCAATACAAGCAAAACAAGAAGCCGAGGAAGAAGCCGGCGCATTTGCGCAGCAATACGCCCGAACACAAGAACATAATGCCAACCTGGCGCAAGCGCATGCTGACCAATTATTAGCTTTGCAACATGCAGAATTACAAGCAGCGGAGCTGGCGCAAATTAAATTGCTGGCAATAGAAGAGCAGGCGCAATTGCAAGCCGCGACCATCAAGCAACATCAATTGGCACTGGAAGCAATCAACCAGAAAATGGCATTTGAAAAAACACTCACCGCAGAGACAGAGCAACGTCTTCGTATTGAACAAGAGTTGTGTCAGCAAAGTGCAGAGCGAGTCGCCTTAGAGCAAGCTGCCAGCATCGCCGCACAAGAAAAACTGGTACTGGAACAAGCACTGAGCCAAGCGGCACAAGCCACTATCAACGCACGTGCCAATCTTGAGGCTGAGCTGAATCATCAAACCAGCTTGCAAACTGAGTTAGAGGCAAAATTGGTCGAGGCAGAGCAAAATCGTTTGCAAGAGTTGATGCAAGAAAATCAGGCAATTGACCAGGCACTACAAAGTCAGCAAGCCATCAATGAAGAACTGCATCAAAAAATGCTGCGCCGTATTGCGCAAGAACAAAAAACCAACGACTTGTTGCAAGAAAAATTAATGGCTGAAAATCAAGCTGCGGTCATCGCTGATGCTGCCGCTGTTCAGGCGCAACAAGCAGCGCAGCAAACGGCAGAGTTAGTGGCAATGCGTTTGCAGCAAGCGCAGACCGAAGCTGATTTACTCAAAGAACAATTTCAACAAGACTTGCAATTGGCTGAACAATTAACCGAGCAGCAAGCAGAACAACTGCGCCTACAATTACAGCAAGAACATCAACAGGCAGAAACAGTTGCCAATGAACTGATTAGCCGCTTATCGCAAAATCAGGCGACCACTGCAGTCTGGCGTCAGCGCGCTCAAGAGATGTTATTGCAAGCGCCGATTGCTGTTGTCATGCCAGAGCTCGCAGCGAAAGCGCCAACTCACACATTGCCGCCGTTCCGCTTGCGTACCTCCGTTGTTGCAGGCGTATTGGCATTTGCCGGAGTCGCAACTGCGGCGACTTGGGGCACGCTTAGTTTTCAACAAACTTCACAAGCTGCGGTAGTAAAAAATAATGCACCGGTGGTTAGCCAAACCCGCCAAACTAGCCAAGTCAGTCAGTTGGCACAAAAAATACAAAAACCGGATGCGTCTTTGCGTATGTCGTATCAAATTGCGAGCGTGGATAAAGCAGTAAAGTAAACACAAGCCGGCGTCAGGTTTTGGGTGAACTACAGGGATAACGATCAAACTGTCGCTGAAGCTTTTAGTAAATCATTTCATAGTGGATGTAAATATACTTGGGGTAGGTATATATTAGTTGTCTAGGTAATCAATGGACTATATGGCGTAAATTTAAAAAATATAGGGGAGTATATATAATCTCTCTTAATTTTTTATAAATTAGCAGTAAAAAATAGACCAGCAACGGTCTATTTTTTTACTGCTAATTTACGTCGCCCCGACAGCAAACGGGCGAGCAATTATGCTACTCGGCAATAGGTGAATCTCAGCGAAGGTATTTAAGCTTAGATATTAGTATCACCACTTCATTTCTCCTTTGTTGACCTTGGCACCGATGTCCAGCGACATACTGCCATCCGTCACTTGTGGGTAGGACTGTTTCATGGTGTTGATTAGGCTTGTGCCATCTTTGCTGGAGGCCAGATTTTTCTCAAAAGTCTGCAAATAGCTTTTAGTGAAAGTGATTGTGCTGGCGTCTACCTTAGTTCCAGCACTCATGTGACCAGGGACTACCAGTGCTGGCTTTAGCGCAGACATTTCATCTAACTGTGCTATCCAGGCAGCGCGTTCAGCGGTGGTTTGCGTATCTGCCGTCCATACATGCATATTGCCGAATACACCAATGTTGCCGACGATTGTCTGGATCGATGGAATCCAGGTGTAGGGGCGGTGTGCCAGAATGCCGGTGGTGCCACGTATTTCAATTGTCTGACCTTCCAGCTTCAATATATTGCCTTCCAGTGCACGCGGTACTACTGGCTTGCGCGGCGCATTTGCTCCCATCTTTGGACCCCAGAATGCGAGCTTACCGGCCATCTTGGATGAGAGCTTCTCCAGAACGGCAGGCGTCGTCACCACGTCAGCCTGTGGAAAAAATTCTTTCAGTGTTTCTACTCCAAAGTAGTAATCAGGATCAGCTTGACTCACGTAGATGATGGTCAGTTGCTTACCACTGTCGAGCACGTTAGCGGCGATACGCAGTGCGTCGGCGCGGGTGAAGCCCGCATCAATTACCATTGCCTCTTTTTCTCCATAAACAAGCGTGGAGTTAACATTAAAACTGTTAGCGTCAGCGTTATACACCTTGACGGTGAGAGCTTGTGCAGCTTGAGCTGAAGTGAAGGTAATGGCGAGCGAGGCAGCGATAACGGTAGTGCGGATCATGATGAACTCCTGTCGAATAAATGAATCATTGAATGGGGCGCCTGGTAGCGTTGGATTACACTATAGTTGCTAAAAATGGGCAGATAAATGGGATAATCTGCCCATTACTGTTTCTTAAATCGAGCAAATCATGGATCGATTAACCGCAATGCAAGTATTTGTCGAGGTCGCCAATAGTGGTAGCTTTAGCGCTACGGCCGACAAGCTCGACATGTCCCGTGCCATGGTGACTCGCTATGTGGGTGAGCTTGAATGTTGGTTGGATGCACGTCTGTTACAGCGTACCACCCGTAGCGTCACGCTGACCGATGCTGGTGAGAACTGTCTGCGTCGCAGCCAGCAAATGTTAGCGTTGATGGAGAATGTGGAAGAAGAAACTAGTGTTCATGATGGTGCCTTGCGTGGGCAGTTGCGTATCACTTGCAGCGTGTCATTGGTTTATGCGCAGATAGCCGCTGCAGTCGTTGATTTTCTGAAGCTTTATCCGCAGCTCAAAATTGATCTCAATGCCAGCGAAGGATCGCTCAACTTGATAGAGGCACGCATCGATCTGGCTATCCGCATCAGCGCTGCGCCAGACCCCATGCTGATTGGACGTGCGCTGGCGCCTTGTACTTCGGTGTTAGTAGCATCGCCCGGCTATCTTGCCGCCAATGGCGTACCCAAAACTCCAGTTGATTTAGTGTCCCACCGCTGCTTGAGCTATGCCAACTTCGGTAAGAGTGTGTGGAAACTGAGCAGACGAGAAGAGCATATAGAGGTGAGCGTCGCTAGCTACTTCAGCGCCAATGAAGCGACAGCCTTGTTGCGCGCCAGTCTGGCAGGTGGCGGCATCGCATTACAGCCAACCTACTTAGCAAACCCTCACTTGAAAGACGGTAGTTTGCAAGCGTTGCTACCTGATTGGACGTTACCCGAAATGACTATCTATGCGCTATATCCTTCACGCAAGCATCTTTCGCCGGCAGTGAAAGCGTTTTTGGATTTTTTAGCGCAGCGGTTTGCGACATTACCTTGGTAGCGATCCGATAAAGGCACTATGTTTGAATGCCATTTGACCCCAGTGATCTTAAGTCTTTCGCTTCCCAGCGCCGGCCTGGCGCTGTCCACCCTTAGCGCTTGTGTGCTTTGTCTTCGCTTTTACAGGCGCTTTTACGACCGGATGCGTGAACACCTTCGGCTTTTTAGGTTTCTTCGGTTTCTTTAAGATTTGTCCTGCGGTATTAGTCACAGGTACACGGTGTTCTGCCTCAAAACCCGGCTCTTCTATTCGCTGCAAAGTATTTTTTGTCAGTATTTCTATGGCTGCTAGCAGTTCGACTTCGTCCGCGCAGACGATCGAAATGGCTTCGCCCGTAGCACCAGCTCTGCCTGTGCGACCGATGCGATGGATATAGTCCTCCGCTACCGTCGGCAAATCAAAATTGACCACTTGTGGCAGATCGTCGATATCTAATCCGCGTGCAGCGACATCGGTTGCGACCAGAATTTGTATGTCATTTGCTTTAAAGCTATTTAAGGCGCGGAGGCGGGCAGGTTGTGGTTTGTCGCCGTGGATGGCATCGGCTTTGATCCCTTTGGCGATTAAGATGTCGACCAGTTCATCCACACCTTTGCGGGTTTTGACGAAGACCAGCACCTGACCCCAACGCCGTTTTTTTAATAAATGACAAAACAGTTCGGCCTTACGTTTTTTGTCGACCGGAATCATCCATTGTTTGACACTTTTTACTGTGGTATTGCGCGGACTAACTTCGATACTAAGTGGATCGTTCAGCAAGCCTTTTGCCAAGCCACGAATGGCATCAGAAAACGTGGCAGAAAACAGCAAAGTCTGGCGGCGTTTGGGTAGCGTCGCCATGATGGCATCGAGTTCTCGCGAAAAGCCCAGATCCAACATCCGGTCTGCTTCGTCCAATACCAAGGTTTGCAGTTGATCAAACTTCACCGCGTTTTGGCTATGTAAATCGAGCAAGCGGCCGGGTGTGGCCACTAAGACATCCAGACCTTTCCGCAACTTCATCATTTGTGGATTGATGCTGATGCCGCCATAGGCCACAGCCATGCGCAGCGGCAAATTAGCACCGTAATCCCGGAAGCTTTCAAACACTTGCTCGGCGAGTTCACGGGTCGGGACCAGCACTAAGACTCGGACGGAATTGCTGGCAACTTGTGGGCCTTCCATCGTCAATCTCTGCAATAGCGGCAATGCGAAACCGGCGGTTTTTCCTGTGCCGGTTTGCGCTGCTGCCATCAAATCGCGACCAGCCAATACAGCGGGAATAGCCTGCACCTGAACGGGCGTAGGGGTTTTATAGCCGAGCGTATCAAGCGTACTTTGTAGTGCGTCGATTAAGCCGAGGGAAGCAAAAGTCATAGAAAAAAATAGTAATTACTTGTGGTGACTAAAGGACGTCGCTGAACAAGGATCTGGCGAGGCATACAATCAAAGCCAGACTCAGGTTAATTATGCTGCCATGCCCTTGATCAGCATGCTGGCAACCAGCTCATTCATGTCAATATCGCGTTCTTTTGCCAGTGTATGTAATTGTGCGATCAGATCGCTATTGAGCTTGATCGCAAACGGTACCAGACCTAACGCCTGATCGAGTTTGCGCTGTTCTCGCTTATCGATGACAACGGCATCTGTTTTACCAAACGCAGTTCTTGGCGCATCCATTTTACCCATCAATTTTTTGGCGTCGCTCTTTGCCATTCCAGTTTTTTTCACTTTGATTGCCTTGTTAATTTAAAGGACGCATTTTACGCAGTATGCGCAGGGAAGGGCTGTTTGTTTTGATTTGATCGCCTGATCTTGATGACAACGTCGATTTTTATGATCATCTATCCGCATAGGTCAACGTTTGAATGCCAGCAGCAAAACGCCGCCAGCGACCATAGCGATGCCTGACCATTCACGCAGGGAAGGGCGCTCGCCGAGAAACATAAATGCAAAAACGACCACTAACACCAGGCTCAACTTATCGACCGGCGCGACCTTGGATGCGTCGCCTATTTTTAGAGCCCGGAAGTAACATACCCATGATGCTCCAGTCGCGAGGCCAGATAAAATCAGGAACAACCAGGTTTTCGAGGACAGCTCAAAGGGATTCGACCATTTATGGGTATAGGCGACAAAGGCAGTCAGCACAACAATGATGATCGCAGTGCGAATCAATGTGGCCAGATCAGAATCAACTCCCTGGATGCCTATCTTCGCAAAAATAGCAGTCAGTGCCGCAAATACGGCGGAGAGAATTGCCCAATAAAACCAGCCTATGGATGAAGCCATAATTTTCTCCTGTTAAAGTTTTATCCATCATAAATCTAAATCATACGCAGTATTGATGAAAAATCATTCCCCTAATTAAGCGCAAGGAAAGTAAGTTTTTTTAGTAACTCCGTTCTTCACGGCAAGCTTAATGAGGGAGTCCATCCAAATGAGATGGATGCTGGTTGAGTATAACTGTCAGCAATATACTCCCCATAAAAATTCTTTAAAATGTCTAATTGTCTAATTATTGTATGGACTATTAAAATATACTTCCTATGAGTATATTATTTATAGAGATGAATTTACTAAAAACGGACTCTCCTCACCAACTGATATCACTCAATCAAACCGAAGTATTTAGCTTCATCCAAGGCTATACCCGGAGACATTTTCCAAGCATTTCGCCTTGCTGCACTGCAAACCATGTGCTATCTTATAGTTAGTCATCTAACGATTAGTCTACTTATCTTATGCCCTCTATTGAAGAACGATTTTCTGCCGCATTACACAATACGGCACGTACCTGGCGGCAGGCGCTGGACCGGCGCTTGAAGTATTTGGGTGTTGGTCAGGCCAGCTGGATGGCGATTGCGAGTATTGCCAAGGCTGGTAAGCCTTTATCGCAAACGGAGTTAGCCAATTTACTGGCTGTAGAAGACCCGACCATGGTTGCGATGATTGATCGCTTGGTCAAAGCAGGTCTGGTCAACCGGGTGCCATCACAAACGGATCGGCGGGTAAAGCAAGTGGTGCTGACCGATGCCGGCAACGAAATTTATCTCAAAGTGAAAACTGAAGCCGATGCGTTTCGCGCCGAGTTTTTATCCAATATTGATCAGGAAAAACTGATCGCAGTGACCGAATTATTAGAAGCGTTACAAGCGGCGGCGGAGTTGGCGTAATGAGCAACGTATCTTCTGCCGCCTCTGGCGGAGTGACTATTCCAGCAGCCGATGATCCTGCAGTTGACGATCCCAGCATCAATCGGTTCATGATCACGATTTCTATCATGCTGGCGACGATTATTCAGGCGCTGGACGGCACCATTGCGAACGTCGCATTACCTCATATGCAGGGCAGTTTG
The DNA here is from genome assembly GCA_025352365.1 of Undibacterium sp. Taxonomy (GTDB): domain Bacteria; phylum Pseudomonadota; class Gammaproteobacteria; order Burkholderiales; family Burkholderiaceae_D; genus Undibacterium. The sequence continues at coordinate 15,288 of JANXTO010000164.1, forward strand.
TCGGCGTCGCAAGACCAAATCACCTGAGTATTAACCTCATTTATTGTGGCTGTGGCCATTACTACGCCTTTGACGGGCTGGTTGTGTGATCGCTTTGGTCAAAAGAATATTTTCTTGATTTCTGTCGCTGGTTTTACGCTGGCCTCAGTCTTGTGTGGTTTATCCGGTTCGCTAGGGCAGATCGTTGCTGCACGGTTGTTGCAAGGGATTTTTGGGGCTGCGTTAGTGCCTTTGTCACAAGCGGTTTTGCTGGATATTAACCCACGCGAAAAGCATGGTTCTGCCATGGCGGTTTGGGGCATGGGGGTGATGATAGGACCAATTCTAGGGCCAACATTGGGTGGCTGGCTGACGGATAGTTATAACTGGCGCTGGGTGTTTTTTATCAATGTGCCGCTGGGTACGCTGGCGTTTTACGGTATCTGGAAATACATTTCCAAAACGCCAGCAGCACGCCGCATGAGTTTTGACATGTTTGGTTTTGCCACCTTGAGTATCGCGATTGGTTCCTTGCAAATGTTGTTGTACAGGGGCGAGCAGAATGACTGGTTTTCTTCTACCGAGACCTGGGTGGAGGCGATCATTCTGGCGATGAGTTTTAGTTATTTTGTGGCGCATACCGCGTTACGACCAGCGGGTAAATCGTTTCTGGATTATCGGCTGTTAAAAAATCCTAACTATGTGACGGGCTTACTGTTTATTTTTATCGTTGGTATGGTGCTGTTTGCAACGCGCGCTCTGGCACCGTCCATGCTGCAAGGCTTAATGGGTTATCCCGCCAAAATTGCGGGCCTAGTTACTGCGCCTAGTGGTCTTGGCACCATGTTGGCGATGATGATCGTAGGGCGCCTGGTAGGTAAAGTTGATCTACGGATTTTATTGGGGGTAGGGTTCTCCATCACCGCGTTCTCGCTATGGCAAATGACTCGTTACACCTTGGTGCTATCGCAGAGCGATATTGTCTGGCCTGGTGTGATTCAGGGGATTGGGCTGGGCTTGGTATTTGTGCCATTAAGTGCGGCAACCTTTGCCACACTCACGCCAGAAATGCGGGCTGACGGGACCGCGATTTATAGCCTGGTTCGTAATATCGGCAGCAGTATTGGCATCGCTTTGGTGCAAACGCTGTTAGTGCGCAATACTCAAATCGCCCACTCTTCGCTGGTCGAAAAAGTCACCAGTACGAGTGCGGCTTTTCAGGACAGCACAGTCGCCTCGGTCTATAACCTGGCGACAACCACCAGCTTGACGACATTAAACGGCGAAATCACGCGGCAAGCATCGATGATTGCCTACGTCAATGACTACTGGTTGATGATGATCATGACTCTGATGGTGATCCCACTGTTAATTTTGATTCGTCCGCCGAAAAAGAATGTGCCAATAGAGATTGATCACGCGGCGATGGACTAGGGACGTGGCAAAAAAATGGCAATCACTTATTTTCAAACCAGATTAACAATCTGCTTTAACTCATCTCAAATCGTGAAAAATACGACTGTGAAAACTTCTTTCTTATTCAAAACAACTGCGCCGCTCGCGCTGATGTTGGCTATTGCGGGCTGTGCCAGTATTCCACCAGATCAAAATCTGTTTCCGCAAAAAGATATCGCCAGTGCACAGCTGGCATCAGACATTAAATTGGCAAGCGAAGGGTGGCCGGACAAGCAATGGTGGACGCAGTATGGCGATGCGCAATTAAATCGCTTGATTACCCAAGCCCTGACCAATAGTCCAAGTCTGGGTATGACTGCCGCACGTATCGGCTCTGCCAACGCAGCGTTAAAGATTAATAGTGCTGATCTGGTACCGGAGATTAATTTCAACGGACAGGAAACCCGGCAACGTTATTCCTCCAATGGCTTGTTTCCAAAACCGATTGGTGGCAGCTATTACACCGAAACAATTCTGCAAGTGCAGGCGCGCTATGACTTTGACTGGTGGGGAAAGCATCGGGCACAAATCGTCGCGGCAGTGGGTGAAGTCAATGCACGTCGTGCCGATTATGCTCAAGCTGAGTTAACTTTAGCGACAGCGATTACGCAAAGTTATTTCAATTTACAAAGTCAGTGGGCGCTGCTCGCCAGCATGCAAAAAAGCGTCGCAAAACAAAGCGACATCGTGACAGATAAAGCAAAGCGTGTTCAACATGGTTTGGCAACCGCGGATGACCAGCGGATGGCCGATGCAGAACTTAGTCGCATGAATGGACAGATGGCACAGATCGAAGCGCAAATCGGCGGAGAGCGCGAAGCTTTACGCGCTTTGATCGGTGGCGACAGCACAGCATTAGCTGATTTAAAACCGCAAGAGTTGCATGATATTTCTCATGCGTTACCCGCTAAATTAGGCATGGACTTATTAGCCAGAAGACCGGATTTACAAGCATCGCGCTGGCGTGTCGAAGCGTCCTTGAGTCGGGTAGAGGCAGCGCAGGCGGCGTTTTATCCAGATATCAATTTAACCGGTTCCTTAGGCTTAGATTCTTTATCGCTGGGTGATTTGCTTAAATTTGCCAGCCGTACTTTATATGTTGGTCCAACCATATCCTTACCGTTGTTTGACAGTGAGCGTATTCAAGCTCAGTTGGGCGCCAGCCGTTCGCAACGCAATGAGGTGATTGCCGATTACAACCAAAGCGTTTTCATTGCTGTACGTGACGTGGCACAACAAGCGATCAATGTGCGCGGCATCGATAGCAAGCTGCAACAACAGCAAAAAATAGTACAGACCAATGCAGAAATGCTCCGATCAGCGCAGGCTAAATTAAAACAAGGACTGGCAGAGCGCGGCACAGTCATCAGTGCAGAAATCGCCTTGTTAAGGCAGCAGGATGACGTGTTGCAATTGAAGAATCAGCAAATGCAAGCCGAGGTGTCTTTGATTAAAGCGCTGGGTGGCGGTTATCAGGCTGATCCGGTAACGCTGAATACAAACTTCCATCAGCAAGCGGCTCAGAGTCATTGATACATAAGTCATTACTCTTCAGTCTAATTCTTTTAAAAAATTAGACTGAAGTAAAACAGATCAGCACTCACTGTAACTAACAAAATCAACAGAAATCAACGGAATATTCGCCATGACGACCGACAACGACAAGCTACCGAATTCTAATAAACGTACATTCGGCTTATTAGGGATTACCTTATTTTTTATTTTGGCAGGTATTGCTTATGCCATTTATTACACTTTGGTTTTATCGAAAGAAGTGGATACCGATAACGCCTACGTCGGCGGCAATTTGGTTACGCTGTCTTCGCAAGTTACGGGCAACGTGCAAGAGATTCGTGCAGATGAAACCCAGTTGGTGAAAGCAGGCGCAGAGATATTAAAGCTCGATCCGATTGACGCTAATGTCGCACTGAGCCAGGCAGAGGCACGCCTCGGTACGACAGTAAGACAGCTACGTGAACGGTATTCAAACGTAGCGCAATACGAGGCGACTATCGAGCTTAAAAAATTGAATTTAAAAGATGCGGCAGATGATCTGGCACGTCGCCAACCGCTGGCCGCTGACCATACTTTGTCCGGTGAAGAAGTGGCACATGCAAAGCAAGCTGTCGATAACGCGAAAGCTTCGCTCGACGTAGCAATCAAGCAGGCAGATGCCAGCCGTGCAGCGGTCGCCGGAGTGAGTCTGGTGGATAATCCTAGCGTCTTATCCGCAAAAGCGGATTATGTACAAGCTTGGCTCGCGGCTCGCCGCAACGCGGTACTGGCGCCGGTTACTGGCTACATTGCCAAACGCAGCGTTCAAGTGGGTAGTCGCGTCACTCCGGGTACAACATTGATGTCGATAGTGCCGCTGGATCAGTTATGGGTCGATGCTAATTTCAAAGAATCAGAATTACAAAATATCCGTCTGGGACAAGCTGCCCGGATCGAGGCAGATGTGTATGGCAGCAAAGTGGTGTACCACGGTAAAGTCGTCGGATTATCCGCAGGTACTGGCAGTGCACTCTCCTTGCTGCCAGCACAAAACGCCACCGGCAACTGGATTAAAGTCGTGCAGCGGGTGCCAGTGCGTATCTCTCTTGACCCCAAAGAATTGGCAGAACATCCTTTGCGCATCGGCTTATCAACCTTGGTCACTTTGGATGTGAGTCATCTCGATGGCGCAACATTAGGCGCACCAATGCCCGCAGCGCCGGTATATGCGACCCAAACGTTAAGTCAACCTTTGCAAGAGGCAGAGTCTGCCGCCGACGCGATTATCAAAAAGAATTTGGCGAAGTAAATCAAGGGTATAAGTCAGCTTAACGATCGGAAGCGATTTAAATATGCCGACCGATCTTAGTATTAAGCTGAAAGGGCAGAGCGCAGAGCATAGGAGAAGTCTTCTATGCTCTGCGTTTTTACATTGAAATTACCAAGAGTTGGCCAACCATAAAGCTCGCAGACCAGTCAGAGTTTAATTGATGACTTAAAATATACTGAGGGTAGGTATATTTAATTGTCCATATAATCATTGGACGATGAGGCATATTATTGAAAAATTAGGGGGAGTATATTGATTTTTCTGCTACCGTCGCCGTTGATTCAACTGGCATTTTCAACTACGATCTACTTTTACGCTGATCAAACAAAAACTTCATCAACGCAATACTGGCGATCAAACTGCCCACGGTGCCGACCCACATCCAACCACCGTTAACGTACAAGCTACTGCCAATACCCGATCCGGTTGCACCACCGGCAAAAATACACGTCATGTAAATACTGTTGATACGACTGCGGCTAGCTGGGTCTAGCGCATACACTTCCCGCTGACCAATCACCATACTTATTTGCACGCACAGGTCCAGCAATACGGCAGTGATTCCTAATCCGATCACACCTAAAGCGGGGATCATCAGCGAAGGCCAAAAACTCACAATGGCGCCGATCATCGCCATCAAACTACCGATGCGCCCATGTCCCGCATCTGCAAGCCTGCCAGCAAACGGCGCAGCAAATGCACCGGCAGCACCAACCAAAGCAAACAGGGCTATCTGCGTTTGAGAAAAACTAAAGTGACGCGCCAGCTCTACCGGTGCAACCGTCCAAAATAAGGCCATAGAGCCAAACATACTCGCCTGATAAAACGCTCGCTGTCGCAATACTGGCTGATAACGAAATAGTGTTAATAAAGAGCGTAATAACTGGAAATAGGTCGCGGAATGAGTGGGCTGGCGTTTAGGCATTGTCACCAGCAGCAACACAACAATCAGTACCATTAACACGCTCGCCATCAAAAATACCGCACGCCAGCCGAAGTGATCAGCGATCAGACTCGCAATTGGACGCGATAGCAAAATACCGAATAATAGACCACTCATGACACTACCGACTACGCGACCACGGGTAGATTCGTCCGCCATATGCGCCGCCAGCGGTACGATCATTTGCACCGACACGGAGCTAAATCCGATGAGGATAGAAAAGAGCAGAAAAACATTGGGGCTATGTGCGGTCGCCGCACCCACCAGACTCACCATCGCAACGACCAAAGTGCTGACCATGAGCTTGCGGTTTTCCAGCAAATCACCAAGCGGCACCAGCAACAACATCCCAAGCGCATAACCTGCTTGCGTCAGAGATACGATCAAACTGGCAACGCTATCGGTCAAGCCGATTTCTGGCGCAATCAGCTCAATCAACGGTTGAGAATAATAAATATTAGAGACTATCGCACCACAACAGAATGCGAAGAACATCACTAAATTTTTGGTCAGTAC
>JANXTO010000190.1 GCA_025352365.1 Undibacterium sp.
GGGTTGCAAGCCAACGACATCGACATGCACGCTATGCGCTAGCTCTGGTAAAGCGGTATGTTCACCTCTGCCGATGATGTGATGAAAGCTCTCGTCTTCGGAGATTTCCCATCGTACTTTATAGGCGATTGGAGCCAAGGCAAGTGCGTTCAGTGGATCTGGTAACAGGCGTGTCCAAAGTACCACGCTATCAGAACGTGGCGAGCCTGATGCTACGCCGAGGGTGAACGGATAACCGCTAATTTTGTCCGCAGCAAAACTGCTTAATGCATTCGATGATAACGCCGCGAGTGCTCCAAGTCTTGCGGTTTGATGTAGAAAATGGCGACGCTTTAAATTCATTCGACTATTCAACTTTTTGCTTGGTGACTGTTGTAGCTTATTGGCTTAGTTTATTAACTTGGCTCGTTGCTTTAATTGATTGCTTTAGCTGATTGCGCTACCTTACTCTGCTAACTTATTTAGAGCATCAATTTCTTCTAACGGCGGAATCAGCCTTGGTTTTCTGTCTTCGCCTGTGGCGACATAGGTCAACATCGCCTCGGTGACTTTAACGGTGCTTGCCTGCAGACGATTGCGTTCTGCATATACCTCAACTGCTATCGTGATGGAGGTATTTCCAACCTTAACGACTTCAGCATAAATCGATAGCAAATCACCGACGAACACTGGCTGCTTAAATAGAAAAGAATTCACAGCGATGGTGGCGACCCGACCATTCGCGCGACGTGCGGCAGGGATGGCGCCAGCGATATCGACCTGCGCCATGATCCAGCCACCAAATACGTCACCGTGCACATTCGCATCGGCAGGCATCGGCATGACGCGCAATTGCGGCATACCAGGCGGGAGAGTAGTTTTATTTGATTCGGACATGCTATTTCCTTTCAACGATACAATTGACCAGATAATAAACCAATCCGTAAGCAAAAAATGCGCCGTAACAATTCTTCTCCCCTAATATCTTCTGCTACTCGTTCCAGTGCTGATGTGCCCAAAGTCACTCGCAGCGATTGGACTACTGTTAAAACATTATTGCCTTATCTATGGGCGTATAAATGGCGTGTTTTATTGGCATTAATTTTTTTGGTCGGTGCCAAACTTGCCAACGTCGGTGTGCCATTAATTTTGAAACAACTGATTGATCGCTTGACGATTACACCAGGGCATCCGGCGGCGATGTTGGTCTTGCCTCTGGGCTTATTGGTTGGGTATGGTGCTTTGCGTTTATCCACCACTTTATTTACGGAGTTGCGTGAGTTTGTCTTTGCCAAGGTCACACAGCGCGCCGTGCGCACAATCGCATTAAAAGTTTTCAGACATCTGCATGCCTTGTCTTTACGGTTCCATTTGAATCGCCAAACCGGCGGCATGACGCGAGATATCGAGCGTGGGACTCGCGGTATTTCGTCTTTGGTCTCATATGCCTTGTTCAGCATTTTTCCGACTTTGTTAGAAATTAGTCTGGTCTTGATTTACCTGTCTACCCATTACGATATCTGGTTCTCACTGATTACTGCCATCGCCTTGGTCAGCTACATTACGTTCACGATTTTGGTCACTGAATGGCGCACGCATTTTCGTCGAACCATGAATGAGCTGGATTCCAAAGCCAGCACCAAAGCGATTGATTCTTTACTCAACTATGAGACCGTTAAATACTTCGGTAACGAGAACTACGAAGCTCGTCGTTACGATGAGGGCTTGCAAAGTTATGAAGTCGCTGCCGTTAAATCGCAGACTACCTTGTCTTTACTTAACACCGGTCAATCGTTGATCATTGCTAGTGCCGTAACGCTGATTTTGTGGCGTGCAACCCAAGGCGTGATCGACGGAAAAATGAGTCTTGGCGACTTGGTGCTAGTGAATACTTTTATGATTCAGTTGTATATACCGCTGAACTTTCTAGGCGTTTTATACAGAGAAATTAAACAGAGTCTTGCAGACATGGAAAAATTATTTTCGCTACTCGATCAACATCGTGAAGTGGCAGACCAGGATGATGCCAAGGCACTCCACATTGATCATGGCAAGGGCGGTGCGATCCAATTTTCTCAGGTTAATTTTAGTTATGAAGCCAATCGTCAGATCTTGTTTGATATCGATTTTATGATTGCCGCAGGCACCACTACGGCGGTAGTTGGTCATAGTGGTTCAGGCAAATCAACGTTGTCGCGTTTGTTATTTCGTTTCTATGATATTCAGAGTGGCAGCATTCATATCGACGGGCAAGAAATTCGCAGCATCACCCAAAGTTCTTTGCGTAACGCCATTGGCATCGTGCCGCAAGATACCGTTTTATTTAATGACAGTATTGAATACAACATCGCCTATGGCAAACCAGGGGCTAGTCGTGCAGAGGTGATCGCCGTTGCGCGTGCTGCGTATATTCATGAGTTTATTGAAAGCCTGCCGGACGGCTATGCCACTCCAGTCGGAGAGCGCGGATTGAAATTATCTGGCGGTGAAAAACAACGCGTAGCCATCGCCCGCACGCTACTCAAAAATCCTTCCATCATGATTTTTGATGAAGCAACCTCGGCATTAGATTCCAAATCCGAGCAAATGATACAGATGCAACTCAAAGAAATTGCCAAGACACGCACCAGTCTAGTCATTGCACATCGCCTCTCTACCATCATCGACGCCGAGCAAATTCTGGTCATGGACAAAGGCCGTATCATTGAGCGTGGCACCCACCAGCAATTATTGGCGCAAGCGGGCGCTTATTCTCAAATGTGGGAAAGACAACAAAATCCCCTGGACGAGCCCGAGGATGATGAACTTGATGATCAGCTAAGTAAGAAACCGAATGATGGATTGAATAACGAGCAGTTGAATAGGGGTCTCAATACCCGCAACGAGACCACGCCAGCATGATCCATCGCCTATTTTGAAGATGTCGCTAAGCCAAGAAAGCAACTCACTACGGAAATCTGGATAAGCGCACAGTAACACTCTTTAAAGTAGCACTTTTTAGATAAACTTTTAACTGTACCTGCGAACTGAGCGCTGAGAAATGAAATTGCTAATGTTGCTTAGATTAACTTAATCTTGGCTTAAAAATAATACTCGTAGTGGGTATATTTTAGTCGTCCATGACTTTGCTGCTTTATAAGATGTTTTTAATAAAAATAATAGGGAGTATATTAAAATCACTGCATCTTCAGGTCATATTAAGCTAAGCTATTGCCGTTCCGATATCAACTAGTTGTCGCAAAGCATTGTCGGCACAGAGTTTGCTACAGGTAGCTTAGAACTGGCTCAGCTCGCGTCGGCAGATGCAATAAACAACTGTCATGGTCTGGCACAGAGGCAAAATTGCGCAGCACAACAGCTTATCTGGTTCGTTCTAAAAGTTTTTAAATCGTCTCAAATTCAAGATTTAATTTGTAAATAATCCCCCTACTATGGGGTGGAATTATCCCAAGGCTCAGGAGAAATAATGAAAGTACCAACACAAAAGCTGATGTTTCCCGCATTATTGCTGGCCTTACTCGTGAGCGCCTGCAGTCGCCAGGTAGAAGTCAAGATCGGTGTCGTGGCACCTATGACAGGCTCCTTGGCGCACAACGGCCAGGACATTGCTCATGGCGCGCAAATCGCGGTGGAAGAGCTCAACGAGGATGGTGTTTTTATTAAAGGCAAACGAGCGCACTTCAGTTTGGTGATTGAGGACGATAAAGCTTCCGCCGACGAAGGCAAAGCTGCGGCGCAACGGCTAGTTGATGCGGGTGTGGTCGCGGTATATGGACATTTTAATTCGGGCGTCACGATTCCGGCCGCGCCGATTTATGCCAAGGCGGGTATTCCACAAATGTCGGCATCGACCAATCCTCAGTTCACCCGCATGGGATTGTCTACAGTGTTCCGTATTGGTGCAGATGATATCGAGCAAGGCGCGACATTGGGGCGTATTGCGACCGAGAAGCTAAAAGCCAAAACCGTATTCGTGGTCGACGATGGCTCCCTCTTTGGCGTCGGTTTGGTGGCCGAGGTGCTGAAGATGCTCGATGCTAAAAAAATCAATTCTGGCAAAGAGTCTGTTACACCAACCACAGTCAACTACAGCAGCTTAATGAAAAAAATTACCGATCTGAATCCAGAGGTAATTATTTATGGCGGTGACGAACCGGTGGGCCTTGGTTTGTTGAAAGAACTGCGTACTAACGGCTCTAACGCCAAATTTTTGGTCGGTGATGGTTTGTGTGAAGGGTCCACAATCAAAGCTGCTGCTGGCAACGCAGACCGTAATTTCTTCTGCACGGTAGCGGGTGTGCCGCCGTCTTGGTTGTCCGGCGGGGCTGCTTTCATTCAAAAATATCGTGCTAAGTATGGCGAGCCAGGTGCCATGTCGCCGATTTCTTATGATGGTATCCACGTATTTGCACAAGCTATGCAAAAAGCAGGTTCGATTGATCCTGCGGTATTTGTCCCCGAGCTCAAGAAAGATTCTTTTGACGGCAAAATCCAAGGCACTATCGAGTTTGATACAAAGGGAGATATTAAAGACGGTACGGTCGTCATTTATGAATCTGTCGGTGGCAAGCTCACTGAAGTGAGCAGTATCTTTTAACCAGCTTGATCAGCTACACCATTAAAATAGCAGGAAATAAGTTGCACAAATAAGGATGCCACACCATCGAGTTGAATCTCATCGTGTGGCGTTTTTTTTGCCAGATGATCGTCAATCAGCATAAGATACTGCTATGGAAACCAAATGGCTGGAAGACTTCGTCTCTTTGGCTGAAACCAATAGTTTCAGCCGCTCCGCCGAGTTGCGACACGTCACGCAACCGGCTTTTTCACGTCGCATACAATCGCTGGAGGCCTGGCTGGGCAGCGATCTGATTGATCGCACTTCTTACCCCACCAGATTAACCCATGCGGGTGAGATTTTTTATGAGCAAGCCATCGCTATGCTGGGGCAGATCAACAATGCGCGCGCGCTATTACGAGGTAAGCGTACTACTACGCAGACCACAGTTGATTTTGCGGTGCCTCACACTTTATCCCTGACCTATGTACCAAAATGGCTGACCGGACTGGAATCTGCTTTTGGAGAAATCAATAGTCGTCTGCTAGCGCTCAATGTCCATGATGCCGTAATGAGTTTGGTAGAGGGTGGCTGTGATTTGCTGCTTTGTTATCATCATCCGCGTCAACCTTTGTTGTTGGATTCCGCTCAGTACGAGATGATTAGTATGGGTTCTGAGGCGCTGCGGGCGTATGCCCGTTGTAGCAAAACTGGGTTGCCAGAATTTAGTTTGCCAGGCACAGAACGCTCGCCTTTGCCATTTTTAGCTTACGCCAATAATGCCTACTTGGGACGCATGGTGGATTTGATTTTAAATGACGCCCGCGTCCCTTTGCATTTTGAAAAATGCTACGAAACTGATATGGCAGAAGGTTTAAAAATGATGGCCTTAGAAGGGCGCGGCGTCGCTTTTTTGCCTGAATCCGCAGTCAGTCGTGAGCTAAAGCAAAAACAATTAGCGCGTGCTGATGGTGGTTCTAATGCGTGGGAAGTAGAGATGGAAATCCGT
>JANXTO010000208.1 GCA_025352365.1 Undibacterium sp.
TGTACCCCTGTTCCAGTTTAATCAGGTCGAGTTATACCTCGCCTGCAATCCGCTTACGGCGCAAAGCAATATCGACCTTTACAACAAAATCCTGAGAGACATGGAGAAGGACGGCACTGTATCTGCAATAGAGCGTAAATATCAGTACCAATGAGCGGATGCCTCAGCACGTCGCGTAAAGTAGGTATCTATTTTTGCGCTTGTCGTTCTTGTTGCACACATCCTCGGCCTCCGTCACAACTGTCTTGTTAGTCACTCTTGCACTGACTAGCACAGGCATCGTTATCAACCACTTCAGAGTACCAAATGAAATACGGAAAAACAATCCTGGCCACAGCGTTGATTAAAGACCTAGCACTGTAATTGGATACAGAAAAATTCTGACAAATCTCACACAGTGCGATTGTGAATGTCGCCGCAATTGATGCGGTACAAAGAGTCGATGGCGACTTAGCTTTGCGTATCCACGGTGATGCCGGATGGATGGCAGTGTCACAGGCGTTTTAGTACCAGTGTAAGCAAATGTGATTTTAGAATTATTTGCTAAGCATTTTTAATACTGCTTTTGACTACCTACGTTCGCTGCTGGTTTGATTTTCCTTGTATTGCCAGGGAAGAGAAAATAACCGCTTGTCTTCAACTGCCAAGATTGCAAACGATTCTTTTCTACTGGTCGTGCGCCAGCCAGTTGCATAGAGACTTGGCCTGCGATAGCCCAAGACCTAAGGTCTAAACTTAGTCGCCATGCTAACAAGGCATCCATTACACCTGCCTGTAGCCAAACGTCCCACGGCGACTCAACATGCTTCAAACCCTGATGTACTGCATCTACCAACCGGTGTAAGCATAATCTGGCCTGGTCATTGCCAGAGACAGTCTTAAAATTTTTAAGCAGGGCATTTTTGCCAGCAGACCGCTTTGCCATGATCGTCATGACGTATTGCACTTGTTGCATGCTAAGACGCACGGTTTGTTTTGGTATCGGTACAGTGAGTGGTATTACTGGGGCTAGCCTTGGGCGCGTAGCAAAACAAGGTCCCAGCATCAGAGCGGCCAGTCTTAACCATTCTTGCGGTTGCAGACCATTAGTCGCATCTGTCTGTTGCGATAAGGCGTAGACCTCTTCGTAAGTGCGATCAGCTTTTGCACGATTGGCCAAGGTACTCACAACCGCTAAATTATGCGGTGCGTAGGCTGCGTCGTTATTTAAGCGGTCAACCGACCAATCGGTATCTTTTAATTCTCCATGCGTAAGTGCGCGGCGAGTTACCGGGCATTGCTCTACGTCAATTTGCTGAATCAAATCAGGACTAATTTGTGGATCGACAATTCTGTGTCGACGCAATGCGTTTAAGCGTAATTGCAGATATTTGTTGATATATCGATTGCCTGGTTTTTTAACCACATTGATCGACGCTGCATGCAAAAATCCTTCTACCACACTCTGCGGCCAATCGTTGCAAGGCTGTCGTTTGCCGAACTGGAACAAGTCGTAGCCTAGTACGCGACCAATTTCAGCAATATCAAGATCATCCATGAAGCCAATTACCTTTTTTGGATTGATGACAATAATCGATGGCCTCGTCAGGCTTAAAAATTTAGTTAAACCGGTCTCAATATGCGTGCCATATTTTCGTATGAAAATTATCAGATTCTTCATACAAAAGAATAATTTTTACATCTCTATTTGTAACTTCTAAGTATTTTGAACTAATTGAATCCAATGACGATTTTTTGCCGTATTAAGAAAATAACAAAAGTATGATGATGTGATTTATGAGTATCTGAGTTATAGAATTTGTAGTATTTTTATTAAGCAACTAATAGCCCGTTCGTACGGACAAAATCTTTACTAATTGCGGAAAAACTGAAATAACGTGTGATTATTTAATTTTTTATCATATAAAAAGCGTAAAACCATTATTGGGAGCAATACATGCTAAAGAAGAAAAATATCGCCGTCCTTACTGCCCTTGCGCTATTTTGTATGCAAGCGACGCAAGCTCAAACGAACGCTACTAAGGACGCTGATAATACAAAAAATAGCAAAGATGGCGATGCAATCCAGACCGTCACGGTAGCGGGCAATTACGACAATGCGATCGGTACTTCCAATGCAGCCAGTCAGGGTTCCGTTACTGCCAATCTGATCAGCAACCGGCCTGCGCTTCGCACCGGCGAATTATTGGAATTTGTACCCGGCATGATCGTGACTCAGCATAGCGGCGATGGCAAGGCAAACCAATATTTTTTACGCGGCTTTAATCTGGATCACGGTACTGATTTTGCGACCTATGTGGATGGCATGCCGGTGAATATGCGTAGCCATGCACATGGTCAGGGCTATTCGGACCTGAATTTTTTGATGCCCGAACTGGTGCAGCGCATCGATTATAAAAAGGGACCTTATTTTGCCGACGAAGGCGATTTTGCTTCGGCGGGCGCAGCACATATCCGGCTGGTAGATAAGTTACCACAAGGGATTGCGAGTCTATCTTTAGGTAGTTACGGTTATCAACGTGCCGTGCTGGCAAATTCTCTCGCTGCGGCAAACGGCACGCTGCTATATGGTCTGGAAGTAAGTCGTAACAACGGTCCTTGGGATACGCCGGAAAATGTTCGTAAATATAGCGGCATATTACGGTACAGCCAAGGTACGCAAGATGACGGTTTTAATCTCACAGCGATGGCATATAAAAATAGCTGGAACTCGACTGATCAGGTTCCCTTACGCGCAGTGCAATCGGGTTTGATCGACCGTTTTGGCGCGATCGATTCTAGCGATGGCGGGCAAACCTCGCGCTATAGTTTGTCGTACTCCATGCGTAAGCGTAGTCAGGATTCTTTGTTTGAAATGGATGCCTACGCGGTGCAATCTTCGCTCGATCTGTTCAGCAATTTCACTTATTTTCTGGACAATCCAGACGGTGGCGATCAGTTCAATCAAAGCGAGCGTCGCCGCATGCTGGGCTTTAACGTGAGTCAGAGCTGGTTTAGCAATATCGGCGGGCTAGATATGCGCAACAAAGTGGGTTTGCAAACCCGTTACGATAATGTATCGCCAGTTGGTATCTACAACACCGTCGCGCAACAACGTATATCCACCATACGTCAGGACGAGGTAAAAGAAGCCAGCGCTGGCTTGTATGCTGAGAACACCATACAGTGGCTGCCCAAGTTGAGAAGTATCGCTGGCGTGCGTTATGACGCCTACCATTTTGATGTGAACAGCAGCATACAAGGCGACTCTGGCAAAGTGAACGATCATATCGTCTCGCCCAAACTATCGCTGATTTTTGGGCCATGGGATAAGACTGAATACTTCGCCAATTATGGCAGCGGTTTCCATAGCAATGATGCGCGTGGCACTACGCAAACACGTTTACCTGATGGCGGCGCATCAGCACCAGTGACACCTTTAGTCAAAACCAAGGGTGGTGAATTAGGCATGCGGACTGAAATTATTCCGGGCCTGCAAAGCTCACTGGCGCTTTGGCGTCTGGATATCGATTCAGAACTTTTGTTCGTTGGCGATGCCGGAGAAACTGAGCCTAGCCGCGCCAGCCGACGTACCGGAATTGAATGGAATAATCATTACATCGCCGCGCCATGGTTGCTGCTTGATCTGGACTTGGCAGCGTCTCGCGCACGCTACACACAGTACGATCCAGTTGGTACTTATATCCCTGGCTCTATCGACCGGGTGGCCTCCTTTGGCGTGACCGTTACCGATGTTGGCCGCTGGTATGGCGGTTTTGATCTACGCTATTTTGGTCCACGCCCGCTGGTCGAAGATAACAGCGTGCGCTCGTCGTCCACCACACTGGCCTATGCACGCATCGGTTATAAAATATCACCTAAAACCAAACTTACACTAGATGTGTTTAACCTGTTTGACAAACAAGCTAGTGACATCGATTATTACTACCAATCCCGCTTGAAGGGCGAATCGCCGGATGGTGTTAACGATGTGCATTTCCATCCGGTAGAACCTCGTACGATGCGATTGAGCTTAGTACATAATTTTTAATCCGAATCCGTCATTATCCCCATTCCATTTTTCATCATGAAGGAACACCATGCGACGCTTAACCATTTCAGTCGATGACGATCTGGCAGACGCTTTTGATCAGTTGGTAGAAAGCAGAGGCTATTTAAACCGCTCTGAGGCTTTTCGTGATCTGGTGCGTAAAGAATTGGGCGAAGCCGATGTCGCCACCGGAAAAGCCAAATGGTGCGTAGCAACCGTCAGCTATGTCTATGACCATCATGAGCGCCAGTTAGCCAATCGGCTAACCCACATGCAACATGAGCACCACGATATTGCTATCGCCTCGCAACACATCCATCTGGACCATGACAATTGTTTAGAAACCGTCGTGCTGAAAGGAA
Source organism: Undibacterium sp. (assembly GCA_025352365.1). Lineage (GTDB taxonomy): Bacteria > Pseudomonadota > Gammaproteobacteria > Burkholderiales > Burkholderiaceae_D > Undibacterium. The sequence continues at coordinate 4,393 of JANXTO010000208.1, forward strand.
AAATGGCCGAGGTGCGCGCCTGCGCTGACGCCATCATTTCACAAACCGGGGTTCGGCATGGCAATGTACATGTAGTACCGGTAGACATCAAAAAAGAGAAATATTCACTGGTAGGACATACTCATGTTCATCCGCATCGATGAGATTATTTTATTGCTGAGTGTCCAGGCATTCGGTAACGGCTCAGATGCCGGCGTTCGTATTTTGACTACGGCTGTAGTAACGAGGGGAGCATTGCATGACACGCTTGAAAGCGGTGCTGAACGCGCTCTCAGATTCATAGCCAAGTGAGGGGGCAATCATTGCGATAGAGTCGTTCGAGTTCAGCAATCTGTCTCCGGCAAGTAGCATTCTCCAACGTGTCAGATACTCCATTGGCGACTCGCCTACTGTCTTTTTAAATCTCAGCGCGAAGGTCGAACGGGACATATGCACGCGATCCGCCAGACTTTGTATGGTCCATTTATGCGCCGGACTACGATGCATCTCGTTGATAGCAGCGCTGATCTGCTTGTCGGTCAATGCATAAAGCCATCCCACACCACCGCTAGATCCTTCAGCGAGGAAGAGCCGCAGCGCCTGCACCAGCATCAGGTGTGCAAGATGTTGTGCCATCAAAAAGCCACCCGGTTGCGGCTCTCTTAGCTCCCGCATGATCTGTTCTATCGAACCGCGCAGTGCTTCTTTGTCTGACTCTTTTCGTATATGGATGATTGCTGGCAAAGCTCCTAATAGCATGCCAGCGTGCCTGCCCGTAAATTCAAAGAAACCGCCCCAGCCGTAGCAATCGCCTCCGCCATTAACGGTGACAGTATCTCCTTCGGGTACGAGGGGGAACACCTCTCCGGCATCAACCGGTAGCAAATTAGGATCACTGCAAAGACGAACCGCATAACCCTTAGGTAGTAAAACGCAGTCGCCCTGTTTGAGCAGCAGGAATTCCGCGACGCCTTCAACACTCAGCGTGCACTGTCCGGAAAGTACGGCATAACACTTGATACCTTGCTGCTCTGGAATCCGTATCGACCATTGTCCGCCCGCATCCAGTCCACGGAACATATAGCTGCGCGGCTTGAGCAAAGATAGAACATCAGAGAGCGGATCCATGGTCATTCCCGGACGATTAAAAAGATAACTCAGACTATAAAGTATGGATCGTCTTAAGACAAGCATCTATCATTTGTCTATCAAAGCCCTATGCGGCCCGACATAGACTGATGCAGGCCGATACCGCTATTAATCACAGAGAGTTTCAAATGACGACAAATACCGCTGCGTGGATATCAACGAAACGAGCTAATCTTGATGTAAAGCCTGCACCGTACACTCCACCGAAAGACAACGAAATTATTGTCAAGAACCGGGCTATCGCCATCAATCCGCTGGATTGGATACTCCAAAGTGCGGGCGAATTGGTATTTTTCTGGATCAAATATCCGTTTATTCTTGGCTCAGACCTCGCGGGGGAGGTAGTCGAGATTGGCAAAAATGTGACTCGCTTCCAACCGGGTCAGCGCGTCCTGGCTCACGCGGTTGGAAGCGATCCAAAGCGAAACAGTGCGGCGGAAGGCGCTTTTCAGACCTATACCATCGTCCTTGAACACATGGCATCACCGATCCCTGACCATATGCCTTATGAGAGCGCTGCCGTTCTTCCGCTGGGACTATCGACCGCTGCTTGCAGCTTGTTTGAAAAAGACCAACTGGCGCTACAACGTCCTTCGGTGATTCCACAACCGACAGGACGTACGCTACTCGTTTGGGGAGGCTCAACCAGTGTAGGAAGTAATGCTATTCAGCTCGCGGTTGCTGCTGGCTACGAAGTGATCACTACTGCCTCGCCCCACAATTTTGATTACGTCAGAAAACTCGGCGCTAGCCAAGTCTTTGACTATAAAAGTAAAACTGTCATCACCGATATCATCAACGCTTTTAATGGCAAAACTACTGCAGGTGCCTTAGCCATTGGAGCAGGTTCTATGGAAGCGTGTCTGGATATTATTCACGCATGCAAGGGGAATAAGTTCATCTCTATGGCGACGTTTCCGGTCAGTTTTCAGAAGATGAAAAAGGACTCCAACCTGCGGCTACAGTTTTTCCGTCAATTACCTAAACTCATCGCTTTCGTGATCTCGATGCTACTGAAGTCGCGCTTTAGAAGCATCCGGACGAAGGCCGTCTTTGGCAGCTCGTTGATTGCAAACGAGGTGAGTAAGATTGTCTATGTCGATTTCTTACCGCAAGCATTAGCAGCAGGAAAATTCCTTGCGGCACCAGCACCGCATGTGATCGGTAAAGGTCTAGAACATATACAGGCAGGCCTAGATATGCAAAGAAGTGGTGTGTCCGCTAGCAAAATAGTGATCTCTCTCTAAGAGACAGTTATTCGCAGAATATTTAAAACTATCGCATGCTAATAAACTCAGAATTCTAAGAAGGGAGCAGTTCTATGGCTTCACTCAATACAGCGCATAAGACACTGATCATTTATGGCTTAATCATGGTACTTGCGATGGTACCCACGTATATCTGGTCGAAGTTAGATTCAAGGACAATTCGTGAGGTCGGTGTGTGGGTAAAACCAATGAAATTCATGGCGGCAACGGCATTATTTGCCATCACTACCGCATGGTTGATGTTGATTTCCGGAGTGAGCTCAGAAGCCAACCCCTCACTCAATTGGGTCGCTATATTAATAGTCGGCACCTCTTCCTTTGAAGTGGGATACATCACCCTCCAAGCCATGATGGGAGAAGCATCTCATTACAATACCTCGGACTCATTCCATACGGTCATGTCTGCTCTGATGGGATTGTTCGCCATCTGTCTGACCGCCTCGCAAGCGATACTGGCTTGGGTGATCTGGACTCACAATGGCAATTCGACGGCGTCGGTAACGCTGATCGGGATTACGGTTGGCTTAGTACTGACCTTTGTGCTTGCCACGGTGAGCGGCTTTCTTCTCGGGGGGAATCAGCCCCCACAAGGGATGGGGCTGCCAATAGTCGGATGGCATTTTTATAAAGATATCCGGCCATCGCACTTTCTCGGCGTACACGCCCAGCAATTCATACCCGCCTTCGGCCTGTTGGCTGACCGGTTTCTGGGAGAGTCGGCCTATGCGGGGTTTACAACTATGACGGTAGGCTACCTTCTGGCATGGGCAAGTTTAACTTGGGCAGGGCTGGTCGGGGCGCGATGAGGTTAAAGTACACGCCGTAATACCATCAAAATTTTGAAGAAAAATGTTTTCAATACAAACAAGATATTTTCTGAAAAAGGTAAAAAAATGCCTCTGATTTTCATACGTTTTATTCTAGGAATTATCTTGCTCCAGGTTCTGGGATGCTCTTCCGTACAAAGCTATCCCAAGTCCGATCACTATGATGGCACCAGCTTCTTTAATCCTGACAATCCAAAAGGTAACGGACTTTGGGACGGCTTCAAGTTACTGTTTTCGTTTGATTTTGAAAGTTGGCCGGACTCGGTTAAAAATGCTCAGGCTCTTAATCTCCATAGCAATCTGGGTAAGGACGAGGTAGCAATTACCTTTGTAAATCATGCGACGGTACTGATTCAAACTGAACACTTTAATGTATTGACGGATCCTGTTTGGGCAGAACGTGTCAGTCCATTTAGCTGGATTGGTCCGAAGAGACATCGACAACCCGGCATTGCTTTTTCTGATCTGCCAAAGATTGATATGGTTGTCATCAGCCACAATCATTATGATCATTTAGATGTAGAGACACTCAAACAATTAAATACTACTTTCCACCCAACGTTTATTGTCCCTCTCGGGAATAAAAAACTACTGGAAGAAAATGGAATACAACAGGTTCTTGAACTCGACTGGTGGCAAAGTGTAGAGACACCGCACAAGCTTAAGCTGAGTTTGGCACCAGCGGAGCATTTTTCAAATCGCTGGCTATTTGATAAAAATCAAAGCTTATGGGGAAGTTATGTCATTTCCTTTAACGGACATACTGTGTATTTTGGAGGTGACACCGCGTACTCTTCTCATTTCAAAGCGATTCGAGAACACTTTGGCTCACCAGATATCGCATTCCTGCCCATTGGCTCATATGAACCAAGATGGTTTATGAAGCAGATCCATATGGATCCAGAGGAAGCCGTACAAGCGCATTTAGATCTAGGGGCAAAACAAAGTATCGGGATCCATTTTGGAACCTTTCAGTTGACCAATGAGAGTATTGATCGGCCTGTAAAAGATTTATATTCCGTGCTAGATCAGAAAAAAATAGTAAGAAATGAATTTCTGACACTGGAAGAAGGATCTACAAGATTATTCAAACTGGGCAATATAAAAAAATGATTTGTAGCAGTGGTTTTATTTAAACATTGATTTTGAGTGAATATCTTCGCCTGCGATAAAAAGTTAGAGCGCACTGAATAATAAAAAAGCCAGGCTTACCGCCTGGCTTTTTTTCACTCGTTACTCAATTGTTTTTACGAAATTACTTCGCCTTCGCTTTAGCCTCGTCACCGGCAATAAAGGTGCTCATCTTTGCCGGGTCTATATATTTTTTAAACGCGGCATTCATCTGCTCCAGAGTCACCGCTTTGATTTTATCGTCCAGCGCCTGGCTCCATGCCCAAGTACGGTTCAGATATAAATCGTAAGCCCAGCCGCCAGCGATGGCCGCATCGCTGGTACGGTTTTGTGCGCGCTGTTGTAGCAAGCCGGACTTGGCGCGGCTTAATTCCTCCTGTGTAAATCCCTGGCTCAGTGCGCGCTGTAATTCTTCTTTGATGGCGGCTTCTAGTTTGATTAAATTTTGTGGTGCCGCAGTGGCGCTGATACTAAAACTACCAACCGGATCAAAATCACCGGCAGATAAATCTGAGCCACCGCCATAAGATAAACCGTCTTTTTGACGAATCCGATCCATCAGTCGTGAGTTCAATCCCGAGCCTGCACCAAAGATGTAATTTGCCAGACTGAGTGCTGGGTAATCGCTATCGTCTTGGCGCAAAGCCAGATTCATCCGACTTACAAAATAGCCGTTCTCTTTGTCTGGCGTATTAAAGGTCTGACGTATTGCGGGAATAGTCTCCTGGTAGTCGACCAGACGTGCGTAGGGTGCGCTACTTTTCCAACCGGCAAAGGCAGTTGTCACCGCTTGTTTGGTGCTCTCTACATCCATATCGCCGACAATCGCTAACTCGCCTTTGGAGGCGCCGTAAAACTGTTTGTAATAGGCTTTTATCTCTTCCAGACTCAGCTTGCGGGCACTGGCAAGTGATTCGTCTATGGTTTGGCTGGCGCGAATATCGCCTTTGGGGTAGCGGTTAAAATGCTGTGCCAACGCCTGGTTGGCGACAGTTGATGGCTCGTTACGACTTCCCTCTACTCCTACAATCAACGACTCGCGTGCTTGTGTAAATTCGCTGGCGGGGAAGCTTGGTTCACGTAGTACATGCGCCATCAATGCGATGGCAGCGGATAAATTCGCCTTGGTGGTCTGGTAAGAAAATGCATTGCCAGTAATTTTAAGTTTTGCCATTTCATCCGCCAACTGCGCGCGGCTATATTTGCTGGTACCCGCAGTAAGCAAACCGCGAGTGAATGCGGCGACAGTTTTTTTATCGAATAAACTTTTCTCATCACCCCAATGCAAACTCAACGAAACGTTGACAGTTTCACCGCGAGTTTTCTTAGGCAATAACGCAAGATTTAAACCGCCGATGGTGGCATGCTGTGTACGCTTGTCGATATTGGCTGGCGTGGAATCAAATACTTCTGCGCTTAAAGTATCGGCCTTAGGTTTAAAGTCCTTCATGACATCAGCCATGCTTGGTGCAGCGCTGATCTCTGCGCGTTGCGGTGCGTCTTCGGGAATAAACATGCCAATGGTACGGTTGTCACGGACAAAATAACGTTTGACTGCGGCAGTGACTTGCTCTGCTGTAACTAGCTGGCTATTGTCTCTGTCCTTAAACAAATATCGCCAGTCACCCAGAGCAATATATTCCGACATGCTGATGCCAATAGACTCGTGATTGTTCAAGATTTTTTCATACTCGTTGGCAGTGTCGAGTTTGACTCTGTCCATCTCTTCTTTCGTGGGAGGGTTCGCTTTAAAATCCTCTATCCCTGCGAGTAAAGCATCTTTAGCTGCATCAATAGACGCGTCTTTTTTAACTACGGCACCAATGATTTTAAGACCTGGCGCCACGCTGCCCAGATCGCTAGAAAATACCTGGACGACCTTGCCTGTTTCTACCAGTTGTTTGTGCAAGCGACCATTGGGTGAGTCGGTCAAAATATCGCCCGCAAAGCCAAGCGGATCACTGTCCGCATGTAAGTTAGCCGGTGTCTTATATGCCACCATCACCAGTTGGATATCGCCTTTGCGCCGGACTACAAAATTACGCTCGCCATCCTGCGTTGGCTCCACCGTCCAAAACGTTGGCAGCACTCGTGTCGGCTTGGCGATTTTGCCAAAATCTGTGGCAATCCATTGCAGAGTTTTAACCTGATCAAATTTACCGGCGACTAACAAGACAGCATTATCGGGCTGGTAATACTGATGGTAAAACGCTTGTAGATTTTCTATCTTAACGTTCTCAATATCACTGCGGTTGCCGATAGTAGCGTTGCCATAATTGTGCCAGTCAAAGGCGACGCTTTGCATGCGCTTCATCATTACGCCGCTAGGAGAATTTTCATCACCTTCAAACTCATTGCGTACTACGGTCATTTCTGAATCCAAATCTTTTTTGGCGATATTGGAATGCACCATACGGTCCGCTTCCATCTGCAAAGCCCATTTCAGATTATCGTCACTGGCCTGGAACAGCTCGTAATAATTAGTGCGGTCTAGCGAGGTGGTACCGTTCATACGCATGCCGCGCTGGTTAAATTGTTCAGTAATTTTTGGATTATTAGGTGTGCCCTTAAACATCATGTGTTCTAACAAATGTGCCATGCCGGTTTCGCCATAATTCTCAAAACGCGATCCCACCAGATAAGTTACGTTGACGGTGATGGTCGGTTTGGACGCATCTGGCATCAGCAATACTTTTAAACCGTTTGACAAACGGTATTCAGTAATCCCTTCTACGCTGGTAATCTGGCTGACGCCTTTTGGCAAGGCATGAGCGGCTAGATGAGTAAGGTCAGCCGCATTAGTTTTCGGCGAGAACAGTAAGCTCAAGGTCAGCACCAGACCAGACACCAGCATGCCACTTGCCATAGTTTTATGCATGCGTTGCCGGGCTGACTTTAAATTGCTGGAAAAAACATGTGCTGGAGCCGTTGACGTAACTTCAGTCGACTTAACTGCGGATGACTCAAATACAGGGGACAGAATTAACATCGATAATCCTTGTGGGCACTTCATCAAATAACGGGGTATTTTGCTGCGTGAATTTAGAGGCTCGCTTTAACAATTACTGGTTAGAACGCTGCGGGCAAATTTAATTCCATTTACCGCAAAACAAATTTGTCTAGTTAAAACTACCATCCGGCCAACGATCCATAAAAAATATACTGTCATAAGTATATTTTGGTTGTCCATGTAATTAATGGACAACCAGCCTATTTGGTTTAATTTTTAGGGGAGTATATGAATTACCCTACAAAATTACGCTGTTAAAGCCGATATTTCTACGCTTAGCGTCTGGCTACCAGTCCAACCAGCGCCGGGTGCCAATACAACAGGATACATGACGGTGGCGGCTTCGATGCATAGCATGCGTTGCTCGCCGCCAGCCTCCATATCGGCTAAGGCGGCAGCTTTTTCTGCGCCTGGATTCCAGACTACGGCATCGGTAAAACCGGTTTGACTAATGCGGGTTATTTGCTGCGGCTGGTGTATGACTAGCTGTGATGAGAGTTGCGGCACATTGGCGTAAATTCTGTCGATCTCCCCATTAATCCGCAAACTCGCCTCTTGCTCCAGACACTCACTGACCCCGCTGACCGAGTCCCGATAACGCAAACCCGCCAAGCCATTCACGCTCACATCGGCAATCTGATCCACCGCCAGATAGGTGTGTAAAGCGCTGGTAAAACTAAAACTGGTGTCGCCAGTATTGTGGATGCTTAGTTGTATTGTCAGGCGATTGCCCACCACGCTGATGGCGAGTTCTGCCCGAAAAACATGCGGCCAGATTTGCAGGCGAGCGATATTTTCTCGCAGATCAAAAATGGCATAGGCAGCGTCTTCGGCGCTTTCTGTCCTGTAACCAGTTTCCACTAAACGCCACAAGGATGTACGCGCAAAGCCATGTTTGGGTAAGGCACCGACGTTAGCAAATTGCGGAAAAATCACAGGCACGCCGCCACGAATGGCCGTGCTATCGGAGGTTGATGACGCCTTACTCAAAAATAATTGCTCACGACCACCAGCAGGTATCCACGAGTACACATGCGCACCATGCGGAGTGATAGTGGCGCGGGCGCCATCTTTAGCTTGCAAAATCAATGGTGTCATCAGACTTAATCCGTAGTGATAAAAGACAAAAAATTGGTTCTGCCAGTATAGGAGCGAAAGGCTTTTTTTGTGGAGGCGGCATAAAAAATGATCTGTAAAAATTGTATCCCTAGTTACACAAGCTTTATACCCGCGCCAGGCGACGCAAACCAGTACAAAAATTATATAGGTGGCAATTGGTACAACATTAATAATCAGCAGACCAGACCTTTCTCTACGAGAAAGCGACATACCGTTTTCAAACTCTAGCGGTATAACGCATAATGGCTAGGCGTTGTGCGCGCTGAAGGTCATTTTAGGCTTCCTATTTCATGTCCAGATCTCACAAAGTCTTCTCTACCGTCCATTTACATCCCAACGCATTTCTCGCGCGTGCTGCGCTATTGGTATTGCTGTACCTCGGTACGGGGCATCTAGGCTTAGCTGTAACTTACCTCTCCCCTCACATCAGCTTGTTATGGTTGCCTGCGGGTGTCGCCGTGGCTGGGCTAATGCGCTATGGTAACCGCATGCTGGGCGTGATTTATCTCGCCGCCTTTTTACAAGATTTATCGGCAGGCTTATCGCCAGCAACCGCCGCTCTGGGTTCATTTGGCAACACCTTGGCGGCCTTTGTATGTTGCATGGTCTTGCGCTACAAAGAGGTACACCCGCAGTTTTTACAACGCAAAGATATAGTCTGGTTCACCATTGCCGCCATGCTGGGTATGACGATGTCTGCCAGTATTGGCACCTTGGTACTTGGCTGGCACGGCTGGGTAGAAAATCTTCCTTTGACCTGGTCTACCTGGTGGGCGGGCGACTTGGTCGGTACTTTGTTGATGGCACCGCTGTTACTGTCGCTGTCTGCCAGTTCAGTTAAAGACCTGATCAAGCGCCGGGAAGAAATTATCATTTTTCTGTTAATTTTTAGTGTGATTAACTGGTTTATCTTTATGGTGACAGAGCGCCAGATTGATCTGACGTTTATCGTAGTCGCCACCACTATCTGGTCTGCATTGCGGTTTGGCGTAACGGGTGCGACGGCAATAGCCCTGGCCTCATCTGCGATCGCGGCTTTGGCAACGGCTAGCGGTAGGGGGCCATTTACTGACTTGCAATCAGAGAGTAGCTTATTGGTTCTGTGGGCCTATATGTTCACTATGACGATCGTAGCTTTGGTGATTACCGCCTTGCAAGCAGAAAGTTTGCAAGCAGCGCGTGAGGTACAAGATGCCTTAGAACGCATCAACAAAGTGGCATCCCGCTTACCCGGTTTAATCATGCAATACCGGATTCGCGCAGACCGCAGCGTCAGTATCCCTTATGCCAGCGACGCTATTTTGGGGATATTTGAGGTGACGCAAGAACAGGTGGTGAGCGATGCTCTGCATGTATTACAGAAAATCAATAGCGGCGATGTAGAAAAGGGCAACATCAGCCTGCGCGAAGCGACCAGAACCATGTCGCCCTGGCAAAATGAATTCCGCTTCCGCCGTGCTGATGGCACCGTGCGCTGGTTAATGGTTGACGCATTACCAGAGCGCGAAGCCGACGGCGCCATGCTATGGCATTGTTTTGTGAGCGACATTACCGAGCGCAAACAGGCTGAAAAAGATTTACGTATCGCGGCTTTTACTTTTCAGTCGCAAGAAGGGATTTTTGTCACTGATGCTGATTGGCAGATATTGCGCGTCAACCATACGTTTTCAAAAATCGCGGGCTACGACAGCAATGAGTTAATCGGTCAAAAAATCCGGCGTCACTATGACAAGCAGCAAGATAAAGCTTTTTACGATGTCCTCATGGACTACTTAAAAGAACACCATTTCTGGCAAGGTGAGTTATGGAATCGTCGTAAAAACGGGGAAATTTATCCGCAAATGATCACGCTAACTGCCATCACAGATAGCCGTGGCGACATTACAAATTATGTTGGGTCATTTACTGATATTAGCCGCCACAAAGGTTATGAGGCAGAAATCCGCAATCTGGCTTTTTACGATCCGCTCACCCAATTACCGAACCGCCGCTTGCTGATGGACCGGCTGCAACATCTAATTAGCATTAGCAAACGCAATGAAAGTCACAGCGCGATTTTGTTCATCGATCTGGATAATTTTAAAACGCTGAATGACACCCGCGGCCACGATGCCGGGGATATTTTGTTGGTAGAAACTGCCCGCCGGTTACAAACTTGTATGCGGGAATGCGATACCGTGGCACGTCTTGGCGGTGATGAATTTGTGGTGGTGCTGGAAGAACTGAGCCATACACGTAATGAAGCGATCCAGCAAACTGATCGTATTGCAGAAAAAATCCGGCAAGTATTAAGTCAGCCTTACGCGATTATGGATTTTGAACACCACGGCTCTAGCAGTATCGGCGCTTGTCTGTTCCAGGGTAATGATGTCACCGTCAAAGACTTATTCAAACGTGCAGATACCGCGATGTACGAGGCAAAAACTTCTGGGCGTAATGCCGTACGTTTCTTTGACCCGGCCATGCAAGCAATCCTAGTCGTACGCATGATGCTGGAGTCTAATTTACGTCTGGCACTGGCGCAAAACCAGTTCCAGTTGTATTACCAGGTGCAAGTCAATTCCGATGGCAAATTGATCGGTGCCGAAGCACTGCTACGCTGGATACATCCTGACCGCGGCTTTATATCGCCAGCCGATTTTATTCCACTGGCAGAAGAAACCGGCTTAATTATTCCGATTGGTCTTTGGGTGATGGAAACCGCCTGCGCCCAAATTAAACTATGGGAGGCACATGAAGATAGTCGCCACCTTAGTCTGGCAGTTAACGTTAGTGCCAAACAATTTAAACAGGCCGATTTTGTCGAGGCTTTTACCGAAATAGTCCATCGGCACGGGATCGATCCGACACGTTTAAAAATTGAACTGACCGAAAGCACGGTGCTGGATAATGTCGATGCCACGACCGAGAAAATGCATCAACTGAAAAAACTAGGTATTTCTTTTTCTATGGATGATTTTGGCACTGGCTATTCTTCACTCGCGTACTTGCAACGCCTGCCGCTCAATCAACTCAAAATTGATCAATCATTTGTACGCGATTTAAGCGACGATGAGAACGACGCAACCATCGTGCGTGCGATCATTTCGCTGGGTGTTAATCTTGGCTTAAACGTGATTGCAGAGGGCGTAGAAACCGACGCACAACGTAGCTTTTTGATAGAACATAATTGCCTCGCCTTCCAAGGTTATTTGTTCTCTAAACCCTTGCCGCTGGATGGATTTTTAAAATTACTGGCGTTAGACAGCTCTAAAAATCCTGCGTAAAAATAGGGGGACGTGTAGCAGGACTTTAGTCCGAATGCGAGCGATAAAAAGTTAAGGCGGTTTTTCGTAATTACTAATTTATATCAAATTGAAAAATCAGAAATATAAGGATCAAATGTGGCTAGTCTGATGGCTTGGATCAAACAAATTTTTATCCGAACGACACCAATAGCAGTTCGGACTCCGCTCAGATCAACAGACACGTCTTACCTCAATAACGGACAAATAAATCCAACAGAATCATTGGAAAAATCGGCAGCGTCATTAATGCAAATAGATGACCTCACCGCTAACAATACCACCCTCAGTACCGACATTGATTGGCAGGCAGATTATCTGCTTTGGCTGTTAGAAGATTTGCTGGTTGAAGCTGGTTTGGGTGCAGCCACTGCCGCCTCCAATCTCAGCTCGCTGCAATTACTGCAACAACTACAAGAATTAAGCCGGAGTAAATTTGCAGGCCAAGATTTAATTCCACGCGTGCCCGCAGTGTTGCCGCAACTTTTCAAAAGTTTGCGCGATGAAAACGCATCAGGTAAAAACCTTGCCGATATCATCGCAAAAGATGTGGTGCTGGTCGCCGAGGTCTTGAATGAAGCGAATAGCTCTTTTTACGGTACCAGTAACAAAATCAATAACCTGGAAAGTGCACTGCTACTGCTAGGGCAGAACGGCTTACGGATGTTATTAGCAAAAGTCTCTTTCCGGCCCATCATCCAACTACAATCGGGCAGCCTGAGCAAGCTCTTGGCGCCCGTCATCTGGGAACAATCCGAAGCCTGCGCCAACGCTGCCCGGCTATTCGCCATAGAGCAAGGCGAAGATCCCTTCCCCGCATTTTTAGCCGGCCTATTACAAAGCGTCGGCATGATCGTCGCCTTGCGCATCGCCGACCGCACCGGCAAGCGGCAAAGGTTTCCAGACGATGCACGGTTCAGGGCAAGGTTAGTAAAAGATACCCATCACCTGGCAGCGAGAATTGGAGAGCATTGGGGATTTCCAGCAAACGTCATCAGCGCCATTGATGAGCAACATAACCACAATGTCCAAAACACCAAAGACAAGGGCAACAGCAGCGACAAAACCCCACGTAGCGCGATGGGAGAAATTCTGTATCGCGCCAGCCAAGTCAGCCAGATTTGCCTGTTACAAAAAGTAGGGCTACTGGCAGAAGACGACGAAGCTCTGATGCTCACCCTGACCACCAGCAGCAAACGCTGCCTGCGTGCGATTAAAAAACGGAATATTGCGAATGACAGCGTCGCTGGCTAATTAAGTGAGCTCTTTCTTTATAACTCTATCGTAGACAAATCAATCCGCCCGTCCTTCATCGGCGGGCACCAGAAATAACTGCCTGTGACTGGCTGGCTGAATTTGAAGATCGCGTCGACGATGCCGTCTTCTGCGCCGGACATGCGGCGCAATTGTGCGGCAAATGGGTAGAACGAGCTGCCGAAGGAGACAAAATACAAACCCGCTTTGCCTTGCTCTGCCCATGGCATGGAACGGCGCAGCGAGAATGCTTCGGGGTCGAAATCTTCTTGTGCTGTGCGTTTGACGTGAGCAAATTCCGGTGCATCTTCCAGCTCTTCGTTATCGCTTCTGCGGCGGCCAACGGCGTTGTCTTGATCTTGGCTGGACATGGCGTCAAATTTGTCGAAATGGTGTAACCATTGCTGGACGGCGACCATGCTGCTGCCGTCTAAGCCTGCGCCCTGTCCTTGTACGATGGCGGCGTTGAAGGCGGCTTGGTCTTTCGGGTTCTCGGTACCGTCTTCGTAGCCGGTGAGGTCGCGATCCGTATCGTACTTAAAGCCATCAATTGCCTGTTGCAAATCGAAGGCGGGATTTAACGCGAGTCGCACGCGGCGAGTCTGGTGCGCCAGTTCGCCACGCTCGGTTTCTCGCAACCAACACCATATAGCTGCGGGTGTCGCAGGCAAGCCGACACGGCTGCCTTCAATGCCAGCAAATTCGTACAGCCCGTCGATCGTCTTGCCTAAAGCGGCGACTAGGGAGGCGCCTAAACCCAGCACGACATGGTCGCCGTCAACTAGCGCAGACAGGGCAGTGAGCGCGCTGCGGATAGCTGCGATATCGGCTGCAGGCTTGATCGTAAAGCTGAGATACGTCGCGTGCGGAGTGATGTGTTGCAGAATACCGTTTTGCATTTGAGTGACCGAAAGATTTGAATTAGATGATGAAGAGGGCGAAGAAGAATTTTAATCAGGATTGGCTGAGTCTCCTAACAGTTTTGCGTCAGTAAAAATACTCAATTTTGCAGGCGTGGCGGACGTACATAGTAAATATCCCATTCCGTCTCGTGACTAAACACAAATCCATGTTTGAGATAAAACAAGTTAGCGTCGCTTTGACGTAAAGCACCTACATGTAAGCTCAACCCAAGCTGATCTGTTTCGCTAAAAATTTGTTGTAATACCTGGCTGCCAATACCTTGCCCATGATGAAGAGGACTAAGATATAAATGGTCTAGCATCAGCCCTGCATGATAGGGTTTGATCGCCACAAAACCAATGCGCTGATCGTCATCAATCACAATATGGCGTGTTAGCGCAGGGTCATAACTGGCACGTAATCGCTCACGCGCACGTTGCGGGTCAAACCTGCCTATGCGCTCCAGGCTGGTTTGCATAGCGCAGATGCGCAGTGCTAACAGAGCCTCAAAATCGGCTTCTGTTGCGGGGATCAGTTCTATTGTTTGCATCGTTAGCGGACTGACATTACGTGTTACTCATTATTTACTTTTTGCGATTACTTTGCTTACTCTTCTGGCCAGGCAGCCATCACGACTTCTTCAATATCGTCGGGATTATTGACTTTTTTTAATACGCTTTGCCATTCTTTAGGAGAAGGCTTGGCACGGGTAGTGAATTTGGGCACTTCATTAGCGCCTTTAAAGTCAAACATTTTGGGGGTGTCGATATTCATCTTCATACCAAATACGACCAGACCCCGGTCAACAGAAAATGGACCGATTTTTTTGACCGCATCACTAATTGCATTCTCATAAAATTCATGCAAAGCAGGTTCCATATCCAGCCATGTCGCTACCTTGCCATCGGAGCGCACGGCGATCACCAGATAACCGCTGGTGGATGGGATCGATGCTTTTTTTAAGGCTTTCCAAATCTGCGACTGCACTTTGTTAGAGAAGCGTGCCATCTCGTCGGGTTTGATTTGTTTGGACTTCAATACGTCTTCAGACTGGAAGAAATACAGGCTGTCAAAACGCGTTTCTGCCGCCTGACCTAGGCTGGCCAGCACCGACAATAACAGCAAGAAAATTGATAGCAGTAGTTTCATGTTTGAGCCAGTCAATACGCTAAATCAGTTGGTCACAAAAACACCGGCAGCACGATTTTTTTGTACATTATTCCAGTTAAACACCTGGCCATTCATGGCAACGTACACACCTGCTGGCAATAGCTGCGCAACACCGCAGGCAAAGCCGAGATTAAACAAGGCGTCTGAATTGGCGATTTCGTAAGGGATCATCGCACCGGTAAAAACGATGGCTTTATCTAAATTGGCTGCGCCCAATACCTCAGCGGTTTCGCGCATGGTGTCTGTGCCGTGGATGATTACAATCGCGCGCTCCGGTGCTTGCTGACACGAAGCCAAAATCCGCTGACGATCCGCGTCCACCATATCGAGTGAGTCCATTAAGTGATCCGCTTCCAAAGCTACAGGCACAGTGATGCGCGCGCGCTTGAGAACGTCGGGTAAATGGCTGTCTGCAAAACTTAACTTACCCGCCAGTTCATCATAATGTTTATCGAAAGTGCCGCCGGTGCCAATGATGCGTAAAGTCATAATGGTTTTGTCATGAGAGGGTTGATCTGGTGGGTATATTGTAGCGCTGAAGTTTACTCGCAGCGAAATTGGATTAGACTTCTCACTACTTTTGTACTAACTTTGTTGATTAGTCCGGCGGCAGCAACGTTGCTAATACCTTTAAAACAGACCTCTAACACAGACCTCTATCACAGACACATATCAGCATGAAACCGATCGCTCCCGGCACCGTCATTTTCCATCGTCATCGCGGCTATGGCGTGCTGACGTCCGTTAATTTACTCACGGGTTGGGTAGCCGCACGGTTTGGGGATGAATCGCGCACGCTGGATTTAAATTTATCTACCGACGATATACAACATGCCGATGGCGAAGCGATTTTATTTCGTCGCCAACCGCCAGAACGTATGCCACATGCGCGCCTGATGGCGATGGTGCGTGACTTGCATCAGGCGGG
>JANXTO010000234.1 GCA_025352365.1 Undibacterium sp.
ATCCAAGCATCGAGCAAGCGCTGATGCAAATCGGACAGTTCACTAAACTTCACCCCGACCCGATAAAAATCACCCGTCAAAATGATGTGTTGTATGTGGGCTTTGCAAGGAACTTTAAATTGTTCTTTCTTGGCGAAATCAATGCTGGGCACTTCCATCATGATTTGGTACTCGGCATTGACTTCCAACTTTTCGGGGCATTGTAGCAATACGCCACCCGTTGAAAGATTCACGATTTTTGCAGGCATAAATTGCCCGTTTGCCAGCTTGATTACGGCTCGCCAAGTGACATTCACCCTGGGACTTTTACGTAGTTCTATCATTAATACATTCCTTGCTGAGCCGGCATACTTCAACAGTAACAATTCAATTGGTATGATTTAATTAATTTTAACATTGGAGTTAAACCTTACATTAGCCTAATTGCAATTGTTTGCATTCACCAAAACCTATCGTTTGTGGATAGCTCTCTACCCGCTTTGCTAAAGCAATAGGATCGATTGCAGGCTGATATGCCGCCATTAAACGCATCGTACCTGCGTGACATACTGCTGCAAGATGCTGTTGTCCTGCATTCATCATTATGTTTTTTACATCTTGCAGAAAATGTATCACGCGCGTTGCCATCTCTATCACGTTCTCTGCACCACCGGGTCGATAATTACTGACATCAGCAGCCCAGGCATCAATCTCTGCGCGCGGAATTTGATCCCAGCTCTTTAATTCCCAATCACCAAAATCCATCTCCATCAAACGTGGGTCGAAAACAGGCGCAGGATGCAAATGATTTGCCAGCAGCGCGCATCGTTGTAAAGGGCTGGAATAGACTGGAATATCCGCTGGTAATGCGGCTCTTAATGCAGGCAATACCAATTGACATTCAACCTCTGAACTAAGGATGTCAGAGCGCCCGTAACAAATACCGGATGCGATCTCGGGCTTGGGGTGACGGATCAGATAAAGCTGCATAGACCGAGATAAAACGTGACTTCGGACAATTGCTGCACCGCGCCCAGACAATCACCGGTATAACCCGCAATCCTGCGCTTGAACAGACGTGCCAACCACCAACTTGCCAGACACAATAAAATGACGCCTAGCAGAAGATTTTTTAACGGTAGCAACTGCACATAAAATAAAGCCAGAGCCGGTAAAAAAACGGTGGCGCAAGCGACTACTAATTCCAACCCCGACATATGCTGCGCTAAGGGCTTTGCTTTCCCTTCCAGCCGCGCATAGTCCATCAAAAAAATCAGACTGCAAGATGCCAACCGTGATAAAGGATGGGCGACTAATAATGCAGGGATCACATACGACGCAGGCATGCTGGCAAGCACGCTCACTTTGGTCAGCAACATCATGCCAATACCGATCGCGCCATACGCGCCGACGCGAGAATCCTTCATGATTTCTAACACGCGCTCTGGCGTCATGCCTCCGCCAAAACCATCGCAAACATCGGCAAAACCATCTTCGTGAAAAGCACCTGTCAACATAATGCCTGCCACGGTAGACAAAACAACCGCGACCATCTGCGGCAATACCAAAGACGCCACACTAAACACTGCCGCAGTGACCAACCCCACCACCCACCCAACTGCCGGAAAATAACGCGATGCCTGATGCAACCACGCCGCCTCAAACCCGACCCAAGACGGAATCGGGATACGCGTAAAAAATTGCAAGGCAATAAAAAAGAGACGAATTTGATGCATCATTGTTTTAGAGTAGCGCGGCTAATATCAGGATTTTTCGCTGACTTGGGCTGATTCAAACGTCGCCATCTGATTCATAAAATTCACTGCCGCTTGCACTAACGGATACACCAAGGCGGCACCCGTACCCTCACCTAAACGCAAATCCAATTGCAGCAAAGGACGCGCCTCTAATGCGGCCAGCATCTTGGCATGTCCGCTCTCGTCCGAGCAATGGGCGAAGACGCAATAATCGAGAATAGCTGGCTGCAATCTAGCCGCGACCAATAATGCGCTGGTCACAATAAAACCATCAATCAGTAACACCATGCGACGCTCTGCCGCAGCCAGCATGGCACCGACCATCGTTGCAATTTCGAATCCACCAAAGCAGGCCAAGACCTCCAGCGGATCACCCTGGTTACCGTGCAATTTAACCGCATCTTCAATCACTTGTTGCTTGCGGCGGATACCTGCTGCATCCAACCCAGTACCAGCACCGACACACTCAGCAACAGGGATGCCCGTCAGTTGATGCATTAAAGCAGCGGCGGACGTGGTGTTGCCTATACCCATTTCGCCAAAACCTAGTACGTTACCGGGCAAAACAGCGACAATCTCTTGGCCGTTCTTCAGCGCCGTAAAACACTGCTCTGCCGACATCGCAGCTTCTTTAGCGAAATTGCGCGTGCTACCAGCGATTTTACGATCTAGCAAACCGGTGCGCACACCAAAGTCATGCTTGACACCCGCATCCACAATATGCAGCGCAATCGCGTTTTGCCGGGCAAAGACATTGATTGCAGCGCCCTCTACCAAAAAGTTTTCTACCATCTGCCAGGTGACATCTTGTGGAAATGCGGAGATACCTTCCGCCACCACACCATGATCACCCGCAAATACAATAATCGCCGCCTGAGTCAGCACAGGTTGAGTGGTTTGCTGAATCAATCCGATTTGCCTGGCGAGCCGCTCCAACATACCAAGACTGCCCAAAGGCTTGGTTTTATTGTTGATGCAAGCAGTCAATGCGTCAGATAAAGCGAGATCGCGAGTTGAAATTATGTGAGGAATATGGGTCATGGTAGACAGTCGCGATAAGTAGGCAAGCTGGTTAAAGATAGGTGATTCTGAATCTGCCTGAAGTAACCCGGCGTGTTGAACTCGGGTTCTGAAAATTTGGCTAATTGGCGAGTTAAGCAACTAAATAGATAAGTAAAAATAGAAAAAACTACACATTTTCCTCATAAGTAAATTATATACTCCCATATAGTATATTTTCATTGTCCATATAATATTTGGATGGTAGGAACAATTTCAATAAAATTGAGGGGAGTATATGATATTTGTGCCACTACACACAGTTATTGAGTCCAAATATCTGCTAAATATCAGCGTGTCGGTCTAGTAGTAATCAGTAATAAAAGCGGTTAAATAAAACCACACCCCAAGTACCCACCGAGATTAAAAACGTAAGTAGCACGGCAGCACTACCAAAATCTTTCGCGTTTTTAGACAAGGTATGACGCTCTAGCGATACCCTGTCCACCACTGCCTCGATGGCTGAATTAATCAGCTCCACTACCAAGATCAACAGCAAGCTGGCAATCATCATCAGTTTCTCAAACGACGACACCGGCAGCGCCAACGCGACGACAATGCCGATGACGACCAAGACCAGCTCCTGGCGGAACGCGTGCTCATTTTTCCAGGCCGATTTAAATCCATCAATCGAATAAAAAAATGCGGAGAAAATACGTTTAAGACCGCTCTTACTTTTAAATTCGCTAACGGCTTGTTCTTGATCGCTCATGAATAATTCCTGAAATGGCAATGGGGCGTTATGGGTGAAAGTTTATGGATTACACAGAAAACAATAATCGCGCCGATTTTAACAGTACATTGCGACAATGTATTTCGTACTTGGTGTAAAAGTTTGACGTGATTACTTAATAAAATGAAAATTCTTTTAGCCTTGTGAGAACCAATCTCAGATGACATGCTCAAATAACAGCAAAGCTTAAAATAAGCTCTAAGCATTCTTCATCATCCCAAACCAAAACATGGCGATTGCACATAAAATTCCGCAGCACCTGACCACCATCGCCCTCATCTTAGCAGCGCATGCAGCCCTGATACTACTGATGCGATTTGAATTGGTGCGAGCGCCATTGCAAAGAAATGTACAGCAAGCCGCAGTCACTTATATCGATCTAAATTTCGTTCAGATTAAACCTAACACAACAGCTGCAACGACGTCGCCAGTCATAGCGAGCAAAGTCACTAACACTAAACCGGCAGATACCAACAATCGTCCAAAGCCGGCGACAAAAGATATGCGCAAGCCACAGACTATGGCAGCCATCACACCACTAGCAGAGCTTACTTCGGCGGACAAAATAACTATTCCAACGAATGACACGCATGACACACATTTGGATTTAGAAAATATCAGACAAACCACCAAAGAAGATTATCGCCGTGGCAAGCGCAGCGAAATCGAAAAAATGCAGCTAGGTTTTGCGCGTGATCAAAGCGTAGAAAAACAGTTCGGTGAAAAAGTAAAAAAAGCGGTACGGAAAGATTGTCGTAATGCCTTTGCAGGAGCTGGTCTGCTTGCGGTGATTCCAATTGCGTTGAGCACCGTTACTGATGTTGGCTGTAATTGGTAATTATTCGCCTGTAATCAGATCGAGGCAGATCAAAAATCGTTGTCAATTTGCCTCGACTTAGGCTGCCAATTAGCTGACTTGCTTTTCACATTATGGTATAAAGAGCTATTGCAATGCACCAACCATAATATGAAAAACGATACGCCCGGCTCAGAAAAAACCGCCATTCAAGTAATAGAACGTCTGGTATCACTACTGGATGCCCTATCTCGCTACCAAGATCCGGTAAGTTTAAAAGAACTTGCGATTGTCACTGGCCTACACCCCTCCACTGCCCACCGAATTTTGAATGATCTGGTCACAACGCGTTTTGTAGACCGAGCTGAAGCCGGTTCTTATCGACTGGGCATGCGTCTTTTAGAGCTTGGCAATATCGTCAAAAGTCGCTTAAACGTGCGTGAGGCAGCGCTGGAATTTATGCGTACACTACATCGCCAGACGCATCAGACAGTCAACTTATCTGTACGCCAAGGCGATCAGATTGTATATATAGACCGCGCCTTTTCAGAGCGTTCCGGCATGCAGGTAGTACGCGCGATCGGCGGCAGAGCACCGCTGCATTTGACCTCTACTGGCAAATTATTTTTATCCCTGGACGAGCCAAAAGCAATCCGCGCTTACGCTACCCGTACAGGACTTGCAGGACACAACAAAAACTCCATCACTGATTTACACAAACTAGAAAAAGAACTTAGTGACGTGCGCGAAAATGGCTATGCACGCGACAATGAAGAGCTAGAGCTAGGCGTACGCTGCATGGCAGCAGGCATACGCGATGACAGTGGCAAGATGATTGCGGGTCTCTCGATTTCCGCACCAGCAGACCGCTTGCAAGAAGAATGGCTAGGCGATCTGATCTCTACCGCAGAGCAGATTTCAGAGACACTGGGTTATGTTGTCGCACCAACCTGATTTCATAAAAAGCGGACGTCAAAATCAATGAATAGTCTGGAAATAATCTTTACAGTAGCAATAGCCGCGCTGTTGTATCTGAATATTTTTGTAAGCATTCGCATTTGGCGGAGTAAGCATTTAGAACTAACGCAAAAATACATTCACTTAGGACTGGTCTGGCTGATACCAATAGCCGGAGCCATATTGTGTAATTATTTTGTACAAGAACCGCATCTGCCTGGCCAAACAAGTTTTACTTCAAAAGAAACTTTATATGATGATGTTCAGAATGCGAGCGCAGATTATTTTACAGACAACCATCATTAACAAAAAAGCTAATCCAATGTCTCAATATTGAATTAGCTTTTGAATTTTGCCCTATAGCCTGAAATAAACATCAAATAACATCCGCGCAATGACAGCCTAAGTCTTCGCCGCAACCCGCTCTAATCTCGGCAAATAATAATTATCGCCGTCAAGTGAAAACAATAAACGGCTGACACGTCCAGTGATCAATTCCCGCTTCACAAAACCGATGTAGCGTGAATCTTTGCTGTTATCGCGATTGTCACCCAACATCAGATATTGACCGTCAGGTACTTTGACCGGTCCAAATGATCGCATAGCTTGGCGCTCTGGCATGATGATAATGCCGTGCTGTTTATCTCCGACCTGCTCCTGATATACCAGCTGTTTACCGGAATATTCACGAGCTGGTGTCAGGTGATTTTCAGCACTATCGAATGCTTCTTTGTAATTGGCTGGCACCCCATTGATGACTAACTGTTCATCATGCATTTCGACCACATCACCAGGCACTGCGATCAGGCGTTTGACTAATCTCACACCATCTTGCGGTGAGATAAAAGTAACGATATCACCGCGCTGCGGATCGGCAACTTGCTTGAGTACGACATCGGTAAACGGCAACTTAACGTCGTAGGCCAGGCGATTGCAAATTACTCGGTCACCCTCTACCAGCGTTGGGTACATAGAACTGGAAGGCACCAGATAGAAATCTGCCATCGCACTGCGCACCAGCACCATGCCGAGCATGAACAGGATGAAGCCTTTATTGTCGGCCATTAGTTTTTTGGGATTAAACATCGTCGGACATCTCCAGTTAGATCAATCAAGGCAGCTACATAGAGCAAAACACAGCGGAATATAGTTGAACACAGTTGAACACAGTTGAACACAATAGACAAAAAAAAGCCCCGAAAGTTCGGGGCTTTTTTTTCTAATCGTAAAAACTGAAATTATTTCGCGTTCATCAAGGCAACCGTTGTATCCAACATGCGGTTAGAGAAACCCCACTCGTTGTCATACCAGCTAGATACTTTGACTAAACGACCAGATACTTTAGTCAATGTTTCGTCATAAGTACTGGATGCTGGATTGTGGTTGAAATCGACCGAAACCAATGGCGCTGTGTTGTAATCCAAAATACCCTTTAAGGCACCTTGGGAAGCTGCTTTTAATACAGAATTGATTTCTTCTACTGATGTGTCGCGGGCAGCAATAAATGTCAGATCGACGACAGATACATTGATGGTTGGTACGCGCATTGCGTAGCCGTCTAATTTACCGTTCAACTCTGGCAACACCAGTCCAACTGCCGCTGCTGCGCCAGTTTTAGTCGGGATCATGCTCATCGTGGCAGAGCGTGCGCGACGCAAGTCTTCGTGCATGACATCAGTCAACACCTGGTCATTGGTGTAAGCATGGATGGTCGTCATCAAACCGTTGACGATACCGATCGTATCATTCAAAGGCTTAGCCAAAGGTGCCAGACAATTTGTGGTGCAAGAGGCGTTAGAAATAACGGTATCTGTTGCCTTCAATACGCCGTGGTTCACACCATACACAATCGTTGCGTCAACGTCTTTGCCGCCCGGTGCAGAGATGATGACTTTTTTCGCGCCGCCGGCCAAATGGGCAGAAGCTTTTTCTTTTGTCGTGAAGAAGCCGGTGCATTCCAGCACGACATCGACATTCAACTCACCCCAAGGGATATTCGCTGGATTACGCTCTGCAAATACTTTAATCTTGTCGTCATTGACGATCATGGTGTCGCCTTCGACAGTGACTGTGCCAGGGAACTTGCCGTGGGCAGTGTCGTAACGAGTCAAGTGAGCGTTAGATTCTGCATTGCCGAGGTCATTGATCGCGACGATCTGAATCTCATTTTTGAATTTGCCACCTTCGTAGTGGGCACGCAGAATGTTACGACCGATACGGCCATAGCCGTTGATTGCGACGCGAATCGTCATGGTTTTGTCTCCAATAAAAACAGTGAAAAATCTTTATAAATCTGTGTAAATTTTTATAAGTTTAAGGTTTGCTGCAGGGTTTTACTACAAAACTGGTATGAAGTCTTCATAAAAACTAAGAACACTTTTTTACTTAAATTTAAGGTTCTATGGCCTTCAATTGACGATCAGTGCAAAGTCGGCGCAACCTCTGCCGAGGTCAAATGCAATTCAGTTAACTCGTTCAAATCTGGCCAGCCATAGGCAACCTCTTGCAGCTCCAGCTCATCCCAGATGAAGTTTTGCTCGATCAAAAATTGACCGCCAAAAGTTTCATAGAACTGGCGTGCTGCCTTGTTACCAGTTAAGACCCAGACCAACATATTCTTTGCACCCATAGCTTGCAAAGTACGCGAGACTTTTTGCAGCATCCGTTGACCGATACCTAAACCTTGATAAGCCGGGCGCAGATAAATCGCAGCTAACTCTGCATGCATTCCCTGCTTTTCTTCCTTCAACAGAATCCCAGAGGCAAACCCAATAATCTCGTCATCCGCGATGGCAACGAAGACGCAACGTAGCTCATCAGCGGAGGTGTTAAGAATGCGAGTCCAGATTGCGGTACTGTCATCAAGCTTCATTTCATCGAGATATTCATCGGGCATGATGCCGCGATAAGTAGCACGCCAGCTTTCTATACGCACGGCGGCAATCGCTTGCGCATCGGCGACTGTCGCACGACGCAAGCTGATTTCCTTAATGATATTAGCGTCGCTCATACTTTGCTTACTCACACTAAAGTCGCTTTCACTTTAGCAATCACGTTTTCTACTGTAAAACCGAAGTATTTAAACAAGACGCTGGCAGGCGCTGATTCACCAAAAGTATCGATGCCAACAACAGCACCTTCCAAGCCGACATATTTGTACCAGAGGTCAGTTACACCAGCTTCGATTGCAATCCGTGGCAAGCCTTTGCCGAGAACGCTGGCTTTATACGCTGCGTCCTGACGATCAAAGACATCGGTTGACGGCATAGACACGACACGAACAGGTATGCCTTGCTGTGCCAGCTCGGCGGCTGATTTCACCGCGAGTTCAATTTCTGAACCAGTGGCAATCAGCACAGCTTTAGCATCGGCAACATCTTGCAATACATAAGCACCACGAGAAATATCGGCAATTTGCTGTGCGCTACGTTCTTGGTAAGGTAAGTTTTGGCGCGAGAAAATCAGCGTCGATGGACCATCATGGCGCTTCACTGCAAAAGCCCAGGCCGCTGCAGATTCCACTGTGTCGCATGGACGCCAGTTATCCAGATTAGGGATCAAACGCATACTAGAAATGTGCTCAACCGATTGATGCGTAGGACCATCTTCACCCAAACCGATAGAGTCATGTGTAAAGACAAATAAGGTACGGATTTTCATCAACGCCGCCATGCGGATCGCATTACGGCTGTAATCAGAGAAAGTCAGGAAGGTGGCGCCAAAAGGAATGTAACCGCCATGCAAAGCGATACCGTTCATCATCGCGCTCATACCAAATTCGCGCACGCCGTAGTTGATGTGATTACCGGCTTGATTACCGCGTACCGCAATACATTCTTTCCAGTTTGTCAGGTTAGAACCCGTCAAATCAGCAGAACCACCAAGGAATTCTGGCAATGAAGGCGCGAAGGCCTGAATCGCGTTTTGGCTGGCCTTACGGGTAGCGATGTTTTCTTTTTTCTCTACGCAAGAATTAATCGTACTGGCGATGACTTCGTCAAAATTGGCTGGCAATTCACCCTTCATGCGACGAGTCAGTTCAGCCGCTTTGTGCGGAAACTGCTCTGTGTAGGCAGCAAATTGCGCATTCCACTCGCCTTCCATTTTATTACCACTGGCTTTTGCGTCCCAGGCTGCGTAGATGTCAGCAGGTACCTCAAATGGTGGATATGCCCAATCGATATTGGCGCGGACTGCGGCGATTTCTTTATCGCCCAAGGCGGCACCGTGGACGTTATGCGTGCCTTCCATGTTCGGAGAGCCCTTACCGATCACCGTTTTGCAGCAAATCAGTGTTGGTTTATCTGAAGCCTTGGCAGCAACAATTGCGGCAGACACGGCAGCGGGATTGTGACCATCGACTGTTCTTACAACATTCCAGCCATACGCTTCAAATCGTTTAGGCGTGTCATCGGTGAACCAGCCCTCGACATGACCATCGATAGAAATACCGTTGTCATCCCAAAAAGCAATTAGTTTGTTCAGACGCAAGGTGCCCGCTAAGGAACAGGCCTCGTGAGAAATACCTTCCATCAAACAGCCATCACCCATGAACACATACGTGTGGTGATCGACAATATTTAAGCCAGGCTCATTAAATTCCGCTGCCAGCAATTTCTCAGCCAAAGCCATACCAACGCCATTGGTAATCCCTTGCCCTAGCGGACCGGTGGTTGTCTCTACACCAGGTGTGATGTGGACTTCTGGATGCCCCGCAGTTTTAGAATGCAATTGACGAAAATTTTTGATCTCGTCCATGCTGAGATCATAGCCAGTCAAATGCAGTAAAGAATAATGCAGCATAGAACCATGACCGTTCGACAGCAAAAAGCGATCACGGTTGATCCATTGCGGATTGGACGGATTATGGCGATAGTGTCCACTCCACAGCGCTACGGCAATATCTGCCATCCCCATAGGCATACCAGGATGGCCGGAATTGGCCTTTTGTACGGCGTCCATAGACAAAGCGCGGATGGCATTGGCCATTTTAGTAAGCATAGCTGGCTGTATAGATGTGGTCATGGCGATTAGATTGGGCTAAGAGTGTCTGGG
>JANXTO010000259.1 GCA_025352365.1 Undibacterium sp.
GCAGTAACGCGACGGGCGTCAGATATTCACGTTGAACCAGGCGAATACGAATTTACGATTCGCTTACGTGTAGATGGTGTAATGCAAGAACTGAGCCGTATGCCGCTAGATAAATTTGATGCAACAGTATGCCGTATCAAGATTTTGTCACAACTTGATATTGCAGAACGGCGGTTGCCCCAAGACGGTCGCATGACCGCTCGGGTCAACAGCGAAGTTTTTGACGTGCGAGTGTCTGTCCTTCCTGGCGCCATGGGTGAATCAGTAGTGATGCGTCTATTGCGCCAGGACCGCAAACCCTACCATCTTGAAGATCTTGGCATGATGCCGGATCACGCTGCACTTTTTAAACGCTGGATCCAGATGCCGAACGGTATTGTGTTGGTTACCGGACCGACGGGCTCTGGCAAAACTACAACACTGTACACCGCCTTAGATATTGGTAATGATGGACTGAATAAAATCATTACAGTAGAAGATCCTGTTGAATATCGCTTGAAAGATATTACTCAGATTCAGGTCAATGCAGATATTGGATTTACCTTTGCCGCTGCCCTACGCTCCATCTTGCGGCATGATCCAGACGTTGTCTTGATCGGTGAAATTCGCGATCAAGAAACTGCTGGAATCGCTGTGCAATCCGCATTAACTGGTCACTTAGTGTTTTCAACCTTACATACGAATAGCGCTGCAGGTGCGGTTACACGACTTGTCGATATGGGAATCGAAGCGTTTTTGCTTGGGTCTAGCCTAAAAGGTGTAATGGCCCAACGGCTGGTTAGATGCCTTTGTGAAAATTGTGCGCAGCCAGCTGTAGTCGACCAAGAAACACATCGGGTTTTATTGGAAGGTGTGAAGCATTGGAGCGATAGACTGGTTAGCGAACCACGGTTACGTCGCGCAGTTGGATGTCGTAGTTGCAATCAAACGGGATTCTCCGGTCGTGTAGCGATCTATGAACTATTTGAAGTCGATGCAACTTTGCAACATCAAATTCTTACACATGCAAGTGAAGCAGATGTAGTTCATTACTTACGTGATAGCAATGTCCGATCACTACGCGACGATGGTTTACTCAAGGTATGGCAAGGCGTTACAACCGTGGATGAGGTTCTCAGTCTGGCGGGAGCGTAAAATTTCATTTACTAAAAATGTTACTTTATATTATTTTATGAACTACTTATGCTTGGTGCGACTCTGACCTCAATGAAAACTGACGGGGGAATCATGTTAAAACACGATGTTGACCACGTTTTAATTCGAGAAAATCAAATTTTTGCTTATGGCTGGGGTTTCGTGCCAGGTTTAAGCATACATAAAGTTGTACTAATCCTGCACTTTGATCAGGTCAAGCCATCCATTGAGCTTAATGCCAATTATGGTCAACGCAGAGACGATGTTCGTAAAAAATACCATGCCACGCCTGAAGCAAATGATGCCGGTTTTTTGGTGCTGGCAGAGACGGGTGAACAAAAAATCTCCCACGTAGAGCTGCGCTGGGAATTATCCGATAACAGCATTCTCACGACACAAGTCCACTTCACTCAGCGTCAGGAGCATGAAAATGCGCTAAGTAAGGTTGCACATTATGCCGTTTTAGCAAAAAAATCCCTGCTATTGCTAAAAAATTCAGGCTCTAAAGCTTTGATCAATAAAGTTTTACGCTACAAAACCGGCAGACCGCAGACGTTGGACTCAGCAATCTGGAAAAAACTGATTCATCAACTTACATCTCGTCCCTGTGCAGTGGTGGTTGATCATGATATGGGAGGTGGCGCAAATATCTACCGCCAGAAACATATCGCTGATCGACTTGCAGCCGGTGAAAATGTCTTGATGCTGGGTTTTCATATCGCTAGTTTGCAATACTTTGTGGAGTTCTACGACGGCAAATCACCAACACGTTATGCCATTACTTCAATAGAATCGTTTGTCTATTTGCTCGGACATTCCCAAATACAGCATATCCTTTATAACTGTGCAGTATCGTTCAGGCAGCCTCTTAACGTGATTAACATGTTGGTCACGCTAAGAAAACATATGCATTGTGAATTACAGGTTGTGGTGCACGATTACTTTGCCATTTGCCCCAGCCATTTTCTGATTAATGATAAAGGCACGTTTTGCGATGTGCCGGATCTGAACGAATGTCAGCGCTGCATCAGTGCGCATACGGATGGATTTGTCTCAGTCAGTAGCGTCAGAGACATACAGCAATGGCGTAACACCTGGTCGGCGTTACTAATCGCTGCAGATGAGGTAAGACTATTCTCTGAAGCATCCGAGCGCCTGTTACAACGGGCATACCCGAATGTGCCTCAAAATAATTGGCGAGTGCAACCCCATACACTTCATACCGCAGTTAAAAAAGTTTCTGTTACACCCGCAGAAGAGTTACACATTGGTGTCGTTGGTCTAATAGGTAAACACAAAGGTGCAGAAATCATTAATGCACTGGCACGTGAAATCCAAAAACGACAGTCCAATATAAAAATAACTGTCATCGGTACAATCGAGGCGAGAGTGCCAAGCCATATCGTGAATGTAACAGGACCTTACCAGCCAAAACAACTAAGTAATATAATTCAGGAATCTGGAGCAAATGTGTTTTTACTTCCGTCAATTTGGGCAGAAACGTTTTCATACGTCTCACACGAACTGGTCGATATGGGTGTCCCATTCGCCTGCTTTAATTTTGGTGCTCCGGCAGATCTAGCCAGAACATATGAGAAAGGATTGGTTCTGAGTTCGATGCAACCCGCTACAGTGTTAGATGAATTGGAGAAATTTTGGCAGAAAACTGTCTTCAAAAAGAAAGAAGTGATATGGATGAGCGCGGTGGCATGAAAAAAAAAATACACGTTTTTACCAGCGCTGCATGTAACTACATTCCCAAAGTTAGAGTGCTAATAGAATCCATCAAGCAATGGCATCCTGAGTGGATCGTTCACTTAGCGCTGTCAGATCAGATTCCATCTGAGATTGATTTATCCAAAGAACCTTTTGACGAAATTCATCCGGCAGATAGTTTAGCTATTCCTGATTTTATAGGCTGGTCTTTTTGTCATAATATCGTTGAACTCTCAACGGCAATCAAACCGTTCATGCTAAAAAAGCTGTTGGATCGTGACGACTGCGC
>JANXTO010000281.1 GCA_025352365.1 Undibacterium sp.
CTACTCGTAATCGCTCACAGGCACGCAAGAGCAAAACAAATTACGATCGCCGTAGACGTTATCTGCACGTCCTACCGGAGGCCAGTATTTTTGTTTGCGTAACGATGCAACTGGGAAGGCTGCGACTTCACGACCATAAGCATGCGTCCAATCATTGGCGACCAATACCTGTGCGGTATGTGGTGCATTTTTGAGTGGATTGTCTTTAGCATCATATTCGCCGCTCGCAACTTTGGCGATCTCTTCACGGATCGTGATCATGGCATCAATAAAGCGATCCAGTTCTGCTTGTGATTCACTCTCGGTTGGCTCAATCATCAGCGTACCAGGTACTGGGAAGCTCATAGTCGGTGCGTGGAAACCAAAATCGATCAGGCGTTTTGCCACATCTTCATTGCTGATACCGGTTGCATCTGTCAACGGACGCAAATCCAAAATACATTCATGCGCGATCAAGCCGTCATGACCTGAATATAAAACCGGATAATGTGGCGCCAGACGTTTAGCAATATAGTTGGCTGCCAGAATTGCAGTTTCCGTTGCCGCTTTAAGGCCTTCTGATCCCATCATAGCGATGTACATCCATGAGATTGGCAGAATACTCGCAGAGCCAAAGGGTGCTGCACTGACAGCGGAAATACCATCTGCACCGCGCACGTAACCCGTCGATTTTTGATTCGGTAAAAACTTCGCTAGATGAGCACCCACTGCAACCGGACCAACACCTGGGCCGCCGCCACCGTGAGGAATACAGAAGGTTTTATGCAAATTAAGATGACTGACATCACCGCCAAACTTGCCCGGTGCAGCAACACCAACCAGCGCATTCATATTCGCACCATCGACATACACTTGACCGCCATGGGTATGAACAATGTCACACAGCTGTTGAATGCCTTCTTCAAACACACCATGCGTGGATGGATAAGTCACCATTGCCGCAGCCAGATTAGCGCTGTGTTTTTCTGCCTTGGCTTTAAGATCAACCAGATCAACGTTACCGTTGTCATCGCAGGCGACGACAACCACTTCCATCCCGACCATGCTGGCGGATGCCGGATTGGTGCCATGTGCAGAGGATGGGATGAGGCAAATATTCCGGTGCGCGTCGCCACGTGAGGCGTGGTAGGCCTGAATTACGAGCAGACCTGCGTACTCACCTTGTGAACCAGCGTTTGGCTGTAAAGAGACGGCATCATAGCCCGTCGCGGCGCACAGCATGGCCTCTAACTGATCAATCATTTCGCGATAGCCAATCGTCTGGTCATCTGGTGCAAAAGGATGAATGTTAGAGAATTCTGGCCATGTCACCGGGATCATTTCTGACGTTGCATTCAACTTCATAGTGCAAGAACCCAGCGGTATCATAGTGCGATCTAATGCTAGATCTTTGTCCGCCAGACTACGCAGATAACGCAGCATTTCATGCTCTGCGTGATAGCGATTAAAAGTGGGATGTGTCAGGAAAGTGCTGGTACGTACCAGCGCGGCTGGCAAGGCATCCGACACCGCTGCTTCGGTTGCATCAAAATCAGGAATACCTTTGCCGTGAGCAAAAATACCCCACAACGCATCGATATCAGCGCGCGTGGTTGTCTCATCCAAAGAAATACCAACTTGAGTAGTGCTAATTTGGCGCAGGTTATAACCTACTGCTTGCGCTGCCTGATGCACGGCATCTGCATCACTGACATTGATCGTTAAGGTATCAAAATAAGTCGCATTAGCGATCGTCAAACCCACTTGTTGCAGACCTGATGCAAGTACGCCCGTGAAACGATGTACCCGTTGCGCAATCTGACGCAGTCCGGCCGGGCCATGATAAACCGCATACATCGAAGCAATTACTGCCAACAATACTTGGGCAGTACAGATGTTCGAGGTCGCTTTTTCACGGCGGATATGTTGTTCCCGTGTCTGCAACGCCAGGCGATATGCCTGATTACCTTGCGCGTCAATCGTCACGCCAACCAGACGACCCGGCATGCTACGCTTGAAAGCATCGCGTGTGCCCATATAACCGGCATGTGGGCCGCCAAAACCAAGCGGCACTCCAAAGCGTTGACTGTTACCCACGACAACATCTGCACCCCACTCACCCGGTGGCGTGATCAAGGTCAAGGCCAGTAAATCGGCCGCCGCGATGACCATCGCACCTTTGGCATGCACCGCGGCAGCAAACTCGCGATAATCGCGGATGGCGCCATCAACACTCGGGTACTGTAGCAGTACGCCGAAGCAGTCATTTTCAAGCGCTTCATTCTCCATGAAGGTACGAACCTCTATTCCCAATGGTTGGGCACGGGTCTCGATGATTTCGCGAGTTTGTGGCAATACGTCATGAGCCACATAGAACACGTTGGAATGTGATTTTCCTACGCGCTGGATCAGCGTCATCGCTTCAGCCGCGGCAGTACCTTCGTCCAACATTGACGCATTAGCGATGTCCATGCCTGTCATATCTGTGATGACTTGCTGAAAGTTGATAATCGCTTCTAAACGTCCCTGAGAAATCTCTGGCTGATATGGCGTGTAGGCCGTGTACCAGGCTGGATTTTCAAAAATATTACGCAGAATGACGCCAGGTGTATGCGTGTTGTAATAACCCTGACCAATCAGAGATTTCAATACTTTATTTTTGCTTGCTAAGGACTTTAAGGTCGCCAGCGCTTCTTGCTCGGACTTGGCTTCGGTAAATTGCGCCAGTGGCAGTACATCATGGCGACGGATATTGGCAGGCACGATCGCATCGATCAAGGCAGTACGCGTGGCATAACCCAAAGTTTTGAGCATGGCGGCTTGTTCTGCCTCAGAAGGACCAATATGTCTGGCGATGAAGGCGTCATGCGCTTCAAGTTGGGTTAAGCTGGTTCTGGTCATAATAGAATTCTAGGATTCAAAAAACGTGAAATAAAAACCGTCAAATGTGCTGGAAAGGCGATAGAGACGAGAGCATCAAATGACTGACAAATAATCTCCCGTGAGGACTAAACCGAGGGAGAGAATTCAATTTAACCGATGTTTTTTGCGTATGCGTCAGCATCCATCAAAGCATCAACATCAGCAGAATTACTTGGCTTCATTTTGAACATCCATGAACCGAATGCATCGGTGTTGATTGCTTCTGGCGCATCGGCGACTGCTTGGTTTACTTCAACTACTTCGCCTGACACCGGCGCATAAATATCGCTTGCCGCTTTAACGGATTCGACCACGGCGCAATCCTTACCAGCAGTCAATGCCTGTCCGACTTTTGGCAAGTCAACAAACACGATATCGCCCAAAGCATCTTGTGCAAAATCAGAGATACCTACGGCGATCGTACCGTCGGCTTCAACACGCACCCATTCGTGGGAGGCGGTATATTTGAGGTTAGCTGGAATTGTCATGGCGTACTCCAAAAAGAAATGATGATTGTTTTAAAAATTGACGTTAATTTTTGTGATCCAGATCAATATCTGATCACAATTTGATTACAAATAAGATACAACTACTTCGGTGTAAAAATGATGTTGCAAATTCTAGTGCAATTAGGAAAAGAATCACGCGACCAATATTTTGCCATTACGGACAAACGGCAATTTAACGACCGTTGCCACCAATTGCTTGTCGCGAATCACGACATGTACTGTGTCACCAATCACCACATCCATCGGTAGACGAGCCAAGGCAATGGCTTGCTGCATTGAAGGACTAAAAGTACCGCTGGTGATTTCACCCTCGCCATTCGCAGTGATGACTTTTTGATGCGCACGTAAAATGCCACCTTTTTCACGCAAAATCAGACCAAGAAATTGCGCAGTTTGCCCTTGTTCTTGCAATGCTTTTTTGCCGACAAAATCGCGCTCGCTCACCAAGTCAATAGTCCATGCTAATCCGGCATTCAAGGGATTTACAGTATCGTCCATGTCTTGGCCGTACAAGTTCATCCCCGCTTCCAGACGCAGTGTATCGCGCGCGCCAAGACCAGCCGGCTTGACACCTACGGCGATCAAGGCATTCCATAAAGCGACAACCTGATCCGCAGCGACGGCAATTTCAAATCCATCTTCGCCGGTGTAGCCAGTACGCGCCACCATCACTTCACCAAACGCGGTGTCAGCAACAATAACGGCATTAAATGGTTTGATCTCAGCACTGGCGGCTTTGGCTTCTGGCAACACTTCCCATGCTTTAGCGCGGGCGTTGGGACCTTGTACCGCAACGAGTGCGAAGGCGTTAGCACCATCGCGGCGCTGGGTAATGGTAATGCCGCTTTCAGTAGCAAGATTGTGCGCGGACATCCATGCGATATCTTTTTCAGCAGTGCCGGCATTGACGACAAGACGGAACCAGTTCTCGCTAAAGAAATAGATAATCAGATCATCGACGACCGTGCCTTGTGGCGTCAGCATCGCTGAATACAGCGCTTTGCCAGGGACTTGTAATTTATCGACATTATTGGCGACCAGGCTGCGCAAAAAGGAACGAACGTTGTCACCTTTGAGATCAACCACACACATATGCGACACATCAAACATGCCGCAATCGGTGCGGACTGCATGGTGCTCTTCGATTTGTGAGCCGTAATTGACTGGCATATCCCAGCCGCCGAAATCAACCATTTTTGCGCCGGCAGCACGATGTGCGGCGTTGAGAGGAGTTGCCTTGAGAGATGTCACTGTTTGCGTCATGAGAGCCTCATTACCAAAATAGAAGGGACGATCCATCACATAGGCGAGCGAGCTCATCCACGCGACAACATCGCAGACCCCTCTGTCCTGATACCTGAGAGATTACGGACTGCGTTTTAACAACAGCAATCCGCGCGCACCTTCGGTGGGTAGTTCGGCTTAAATCTATTTAATGCTACGTAATGCCGCTACCGCTCTCCAGAGTTTGGGCTGAAAATCCAGCCCCTTGATCAGTCCATTTGCCTGAGAGTTTTTGGGTGTTAGCCCCTTCGGCGGCGGCTTGCAGCTAGATACATCAATCTAGCTGGCCGCGCTCTCCTGATCAAGTTCAACGATTATAAAGGCTTGGAAAGCGCTTGAGAGCGTTGAGGGGTAAATATTTGTGAGCTTGTATTTTTGTGTCAGGATTTCTATTTCTACAATCTTTGAGATTATTGATGTTTCATTTTTACGTGGTAGCGGAATATTGATTGAAAACAATTGTCACAAATAGCTGTAAGCGCGCGAAAACTCATACAAGCGACGATTCATCTGACTACACTGAAATTAAGTATCGTTATTTCTTAACGATCAATTCAATGATGCGGTGGGAGAACTAGTATGAACGCGGCGCCTTTTCCAAACAACGAAACTCAACGCATAGCATCACTACGCTCTCTCGACGTTCTCGATACTGAACCAAAAGCAGAACTGGATGCCCTGGTAAAAGCGGCGTCTTTAGTTTGCGGCGTGCCGATATCTCTAATTAGTCTGATCGATACAGAAAGACAATGGTTCAAAGCGAACTTAGGATTGCCAGGTGTATCTGAAACCCCAAGAGATATCGCATTTTGCTCGCACGCCATATTAGAGAATGGTATTTTCGAAATTCACGATGCACTGCAAGATGAACGCTTCGCGAATAACCCCCTCGTTACCGACCACCCAGATATCCGATTTTATGCAGGCGCACCAATTACGATCAGTGACGGCAGTCGTATTGGTACCTTGTGTGTCATAGACCGGATTCCAAATCGCCTGGATGAAAAACAGTACGAGCTTCTGCGTTGCTTAGCCGACGCAGCCGCTGCGATACTCGAAGGACAACGTGACAAACGTGCTTTGCTGGCAAAGAGTCAACGAATCACTCATCTTATTGAAAGTACACACGTTGGTACATGGGAAAGAAATTTCCAAACCGGAGCAGTACGATATAACGAGCGGTGGGCTGAAATTACTGGCAGAACATTGCTGGAACTAGAGCCATTGACTCCACAGATCTGGCTTGATCTCATTCATCCGGGCGACCTGAGTGCATGCCAATCAGAATTAGACATCCATTTAGCAAATCTCAGCCCCGGTTATGAGTCTGAAGTTCGTTTAAAACATAAAGATGGCAATTGGAGATGGGTACTCGATAGCGGCAAAGTTATCAGCTGGACTTCCGATGGCAAACCAGAATGGATGTTGGGTACTTTACTCGACATTACTGATCGCAAACATCAAGAGGAAGATCTTCGTAAAAGCCAGCTATTTTTAGACCGGACAGGCAAATTAGCAGGCGTCGGGGGTTGGGAAGTCAATCTCATTACCAACGAAATCTACTGGTCAGACGAAACCTGCCGCATTCATGGGGTTCCAGTTGGTTTCAAACCGACAATGGATCAGGCAATTCATTTTTATGCACCTGCTGCTCAGCCTATTATTTTGGAAGCAGTACAAAGTGGAATCTTAACGGGTAAAGGCTGGGATCTTGAACTGCCCTTCATCAGGGCTGATCAACGACCGATCTGGGTACGTGCCGTGGGTACCGTCGAATTCGCAGACAAAAAACCGATACGATTAGTTGGTGCATTCCAAGATATTACCGAGAGAGTAGAAGAACATTTAGCATTACAAATTGCGAACGATCGTATAGAACTTGCGACCGATAGCGGAGCCATCGGCATCTGGGAATATGATCTCATCAACAGCACCGTGCTATGGGACGCGTGGATGTATCGTTTATTTGGACTGCTGCCTCGCACTCAGGCAGGTAACTTTGAAACAGGTACATTTGAAACAGGTACATTTGAAACTGACACATTTAAAACAAATACATTTGATTTTTGGAAAAATCACATTCATCCAGATGACATAGAAAAAATAACGCTGGCAACGCAATTAGCCATTAGCGGCACAAAACCATTTCAACTGGAATACAGAGTAATCTGGCCAGATGCCAGTTTGCATTACATCAAAAGTACCGCGCTGGTTAAATACGACGCACAAGGTAAAGCCTTGCGCATGGTCGGTACAGCACTAGATATCTCTGCACCAAAAAAACTGGAAATAGAACTCGCCGAGCAACATGCATTGCTACATGTCACCCTAAAATCGATTGGTGATGCAGTAATTACTACCGATGCAAAAGGTTATATTAACTGGCTCAATCCAGCCGCAGAACGTATGACAGGATGGCTTGCCAGCGAGGCACAAAACCGACCGCTGACGCAAGTTTTTCATATCATCAATGAAGAGACCCGCAAACCAGCAGCCAACCCTATCACCACCTGTTTAGCGCAAGAAAAAATAGTTGGTTTAGCATCCAAGACGGTTCTGATTTCACGCAATGGTAGCGAATTTGGCATTGAAGATTCTGCCGCTCCTATTCGTAATGAGCGAGGCGAAATTCTGGGTGTAGTACTGGTATTCCATGATGTCACAGAACAACGTCGCTTATCGGGTGAGATGAGTTTTAGAGCTAGCCATGATGTGCTTACAGGCTTGGTCAACCGGATAGAGTTTGAGGTCAGGTTACAAAAATTATTAGATTCAGCACGTGCAGATCATAGTCAGCATGCTTTGCTATACATTGACCTTGATCAGTTCAAATTGGTAAATGACGCATGCGGCCATGCAGTAGGCGATCAATTACTACAACAGGTGTCTAAATTATTGTCAGAAACAGCGCGCACGCGGGATACCCTTGCCAGACTAGGAGGTGACGAATTTGCGATCCTGCTAGAACAATGCTCAACCGATCAGGCACAACGAGTGGCGCAGCAAATATGTGACCGGATGGACGATTTCCGTTTTATGCATGATGGTAGACGTTTCCGTATCGGTGCGAGTATCGGACTGGTGCCGGTGGACGATCGCTGGTCATTGACCGAAGCCATTATGCAAGCAGCCGATACCTCTTGTTATGCCGCAAAAGAAGCTGGTCGCAACAGAGTGCATGCTTGGTTTGACACTGATCTTGCAATGCGTGCCCGTCATGGTGAGATGCAATGGACTACCCGTATTGAACAAGCGCTTGATGAAGATCGTTTTGTGCTCTACGCCCAAAAAATTATTGCACTGAACGATCAATCACCCGGTTTGCATGCCGAGGTATTACTAAGAATGCGTGATTTTGATGGTTCATTGATAGGCCCGGGTGCTTTTTTACCCGCCGCAGAGCGTTTCAATCTGGCATCTCGTATCGACAAGTGGGTTCTTAAACAAACCATTACCTGGATGAGAAGCTTAGACTCTATCGACCATATCGCAAAAATTAGCGTTAATCTCTCAGGACAATCAGTCGGTGACAGAGCATTTCATCGATGGGCTATTGATGTACTTGCCAATGCCGGGTCGGCGATTTGCGCACGATTATGTTTAGAAATTACAGAGACCGCAGCAGTCACCAATCTGGCTGATGCCGCTTTATTTATTGAACAAATTCATGACATTGGAGTGCGGGTTGCATTAGATGATTTTGGCGCTGGAGCCTCATCATTTGGCTATTTGAAGAAAATGCCTGTCGATTATTTAAAAATCGACGGTCAATTTGTGATGGATATTGTGACTGATCCTCTGGACGAAGCAGCGGTGAAATGTTTTGCCGATGTTGCGAAGGTCATTGGTGTCAAAACCGTCGCTGAGTTTGTTGATCATCCCGATGTACTTGCGCGATTATGCGAAATTGGAATCGATTTTGCACAAGGCTTTTTACTTCATAAGCCTGCGCCAATTGATGAACTGGAATTTATCAATATCATTTAAAAGTCAAAAAAATAGCCCGCTAATTTGCAGACTATTTTTTGATTTTACAAACTAAATTAATACGAGCGGGAGCTGTCACTCAGATGGAACGGTTTAGCACAAGTCTTACAAATAAATATCCCGCTTGATCTGCTGCATCTGCTGGGTATATCTAAAATTCCAGCTACGTAACTCATCCATTCTAAACGCTGTTTTTTGTAAAAAGTCGCGCAACTCTTGTCGCTCACGCTCGCGTTTGCGATCGTTGTTAGTAGTGTCATTATTCACAACCCGGTTTTTGTCATCCTGATCGCGGCGGATGTCCCGTTCGATGCGATCCAATCTGCGCGCAGCATCCACCCTACGGTCGTTTAAAGATGCTAAATCATTGTCGACATTGGCAAGTTTTCTGGCGAGGTCTTCATAATCTTGCCCGCTGGTCCAGGCGCGGCGTACTCGATTTTGCATACTGGCCTGACAAACTTCAAATGCCATGCGGTTATTGCCACGTCCAAAGTTAAAGGCATTGTCAGGGCTGCAGTAATTCGCGTTTTGGGTAGTCCATGCCTGATTATAAGTATCGCGGGTTTGGGCAATCACAAAAACATTATTGGCTCTGGCGCTGCTCATACGTTCTTCAATTTGATTCGGTTTACCAAAGCCATCGGTGTTGCCGGCATCGCGCCAATATTGAATCAGACGTTGCTCCCACTGCTGTACATAATCTGCTTCAGAAAACTTCAGACCACGCGCTTTGGCATCGACACGACGGGTATGTACATCACGCCCTTCCGTCGCATCGCTCCAGCCTAATCTGCGCCAGTACTCAATAATCTCTTTATTCCAGGCTTCTTTATAAGCGTCTTCGCGGACAAATAATCCGCTTACTAATGCCGCCTGCGCGCGTTTTTTTAACTCAGTATCGGGTACTCCGTCATGCGCATCTTGAAAACCAATCTGCGTCCAATACGCATAATTACCATTTGCCCAACCTTGCTGATAGCTGCTTTGATTGAAGCCAATCTGCTGACCGCTGGCGGCACGATTTTGCTCTTCTTTAGCGGTACGACCGGCTTTACCATCCAGATCACCCAGGCCATACCAATAGTCAGTGTTACCTTTGACCCAGCCTTGTTGATAGGCAGTTTTATTCAGCGGTGTTTTATTGCTGGTGATTTTTTCTGAACCTGCTTGGGTGTCGAAATAACTTATCGCCTGCCCGTTGCGACCATCGTTACTACCCAGCGCTGTCCAAAAATGCTGATTGCCTTGCTCCCAGCCAAGCTGATAATTGCTGGCAGATTCTGCCTTGATTTTGTCGCTATCGACGACGGAACAAAATTTGCGACGCTCTTCAAACCGCGGATCAAATCCTTGCGCACCATCTTTGTTACCAATGAAATTCCAATCGCCGGTTTTGCAATCGTGCATTTGACTGATCGTGGTCTGGCACGCTACCAGCGGCAAAATCAAGAAGATGGAGAGAACAGCGTTGCGGCAAAGTATGAGCATAGAAATTTGTAATTAATTGTAAGAATGTGACTTCAACGCTTGTAACACCTATTTTGTTGACCGCACTGTCAAAATCCTCAGTACTGAAGAGATGGATAAATACAGATTCAATATACTCCCCATTATTTTTTTAAGAAATAGCTGATTGTCCAATTAATATATGAACATTAAAAATATACTTACTACCAGTATTTTTCTTTGTGATATCCATTTTTGAGTCGTGACCAAGAAAATAGATCGCTCAATCGATGACGAAAACCATCCACCACTCACGTGTGAGCAAGGCAAGACCAGATCGGTGAAGTCTCGATAGAAAAAATTTCTTGCGCTGTGTTGTAAAAGCCATCGCATCACAACAACCGTTTGTTTTATAGAAAGTATTCTGCCTATAATCCATTTTCATTTTTTCTAGGCAAAACGATATGGCACGCTTATTTAAGTGGTTGGGACGAGGAGTTTTATTCTTGCTATTGCTGCTCGCGATTGGCTTTGTACACGTCTGGTATTTTAAGCCGTTAAAAATCGATTGGTTTTATGGCCGTGTGATGGCGAGCTTTGCATTGGAGCAGCCTGAGATGTTATCAAGCATGCGGATTTTGCCGAGCTGGATGGATTTTTATAGCGACAAGTTAAGCGATGCATCGCCTGCGGCGGAGCAAAAAATGGCCGATATGGTAAAAGCTGACCTAGTTACTTTGCATCGTTATAAGCGCGACTCATTTGATCGCGACGGACAATTGTCTTATGACACGATGGAATATTTTTTGCGCATGCAAGATGAAGGTGATCGCTATCGTGATCTGAGTTTTCCTGTGAACCAGATGTTTGGTGTGCAATCGAATTTGCCTAACTTCATGACCGAAGTACATCAGGTCAACTCGGCAGCGGAAGCTAAAAGTTATATCGCTCGTCTGAAAAAATTCCCCGTTAAATTTGATCAGGTGCTGGAAGATTTGCGACTAAGAGACAGCAAAAATATTATTCCGCCCCAATTTATGGTGGAAAAAGTATTGACGCAAATGCAGGGCTTTATCGCCAAACCAGCCAAACAAAATCCGCTGTACATCAACTTTAAAGAGA
Source organism: Undibacterium sp. (assembly GCA_025352365.1). Classification (GTDB taxonomy): domain Bacteria; phylum Pseudomonadota; class Gammaproteobacteria; order Burkholderiales; family Burkholderiaceae_D; genus Undibacterium. The sequence goes on from JANXTO010000281.1 coordinate 11,253, forward strand.
AGCTGGACAAAATCCCCGGCGATAAAATCGATGCCAGCTCACGTAGTGATTTGCTGGCGCAAGTCGATGCGTCGATTACACAGCAAGTGTATCCCGCTTACCAAAAGTTGATCGGCTATTTCACCTCGTTACAATCAAAAGCACAAGGCAATTTTGGTGCATGGCATATGCCCGATGGCGATGCTTACTACGCCTGGTGTGTGCGTATGCAGACAACCACTGACATGACGCCGCAACAGGTGCATGACTTGGGCCTGGCTGAAGTCGCCCGGATCACCCAAGAAATGGACGTTATCTTAAAAAGCAAAGGCTTGGCAGACGGTAGCATCGGGGTACGTGTTTTAAAATTATCGCAAGACCCTGAGCAGCTTTATCCCAATACGCCAGAGGGCAAACAAGCTATGCTCAAAGGTTATCAAGCGATTTTGGATGAAGTGAATAAAGGGCTTGGCAGCGCATTTGATGTCCGTCCGAAGTTGGGAGTCAAAGTCAAAGCGGTACCACAATTTGCCGAGGCAACCGCGCCTGGCGCGTATTACAGCGAAGGCGCATATGATGGGTCTCGTCCCGGGATTTTTTACGCCAATATGCGCGATACTAAAGAAAATCCTAAGTTCACGATGCGCACCCTCGCCTATCATGAAGGCATACCTGGCCATCACTTCCAGATATCGATTGCGCAAGAATTAAAAGACGTGCCGTTTTTCCGCCAAGTCTTACCCTTTACCGCCTATGCAGAGGGCTGGGCATTGTATTCAGAACGCCTAGCCTGGGAAATGGGATTTGAAAAAGATCCTATGGATAACCTGGGTCGCCTGCGCGACGAGATGATGCGTGCCGTGCGTCTGGTCGTTGACAGCGGTATCCATTACAAACACTGGACACGTGAACAAGCCATAGACTACATGGCTGATAATACTGGCATGGCCTTGACCGATGTCACTACCGAGATCGAACGCTATATGGTCGATCCGGGACAAGCATTGGCCTACAAAGTCGGCATGCTAAAAATCCTCGCCTTGCGTGAAAAGGCGAAGCTGGCACTTGGCGATAAATTCGATTTAAAGCAATTCCATAACGAGGTGCTGACCCACGGCGCTTTGCCTTTGGTCGTGCTGGAACGGGTGATTGATGATTGGATTGCAAAGCGACAAAAAGCTTAAGTCTGAGCTAGATAAAAAAATACTCCCCCCATGTATATTTATATTGTCCATATAGTCAATGGACAATGAGGCATGTTTAAGAAAACATTAGGGGAGTATATTATATTAATGACAGATTCATTAACGCAAATGATCGTAACTAATGGCTTTTCACGTTGCTTAATTTTGAATTTTCAGCAAATCGATTTCAAACAATTTTGGCCACAATTTGCCAGTGACAAACAGGCGATGGCGCTTACTGTCATAAGCAATACCATTAAGTACCGCATCAGCGGAATTGCTAACGCGTTCGCCAGGTGGCAGCAATCCTTTTAAATTGATCCAGCCGACCACATGGCCTGTTGCCGGATCAATTCGGGCAATCACATCGGTGCCCCAAATATTGGCAAATAGCTCACCCTCCACCCACTCAAGCTCGTTTAGTCTATCTACGGCAATACCATCGGCCATCACATAAATCCGGCGTTCCTCTTTTAATGTGACTGGATTAAGGATGCGGATAAAAGGTGTGCCGTCGCTCATATACACATGACGCGTATCGCTAGTTAGCCCCCATCCCTCGCCCGTGTACGTAAAGCGTTTTTTTAAGTTAAAGGTTTTAGCATCAAAGATAAAACCGACTTGCGACTTCCAGGTCAAACTAATAATTTTCCCATCGATTTCGGTCGATCCTTCGCCAAAAAATTCTGGACTCAAATCTTTCTGCTGTAGGATTTTACCGCTCACAAGATCAACTTTTCTTAGCGATGAGTGTCCAGCTAATCCGGTACTTTCATACAAAAAATCGTCTTTATAAAACAAGCCTTCAGTAAAAGCAGATGGATCATGCGGGTAAGTATTTTTGACGATGTAGCCATAGACAGGGATGGCAGCGTGCGCCATATTTCCCGTTAAAAACGCGCTGACTAATAGCCATTT
>JANXTO010000317.1 GCA_025352365.1 Undibacterium sp.
CATGCTGCAGTGGAATTGGGAGCGCAAGTCGAAGCGCCAAAACAATACTGGCGCTCGCAACCACGGGGACTGAGTACCTTGTTCGGCGATGTCAAAATTGGTGGGCGTTAGAAGCCAGGAACCTGTTAAATCCATTCTCCCTCCGGCTCGCCGGAGAGAGAAGTTGAAGATCATCTTCCACGAATTCAACAACATAAAATAACTAGGGATAAGAGAAATTAATATACTCCCCCTAAAAAACTCAAAAATACCCCAATTGCCCAATCATTCTATGGACTATTTAAAATACCCCTCGATAGTATTATTAAACTGAAATTAACTCCAGCTCAAATCAACCCGACTCAAAGGCAACTGACGAACCCGTTTTCCGGTTGCCGCAAAAATTGCATTGCACACTGCCGGAGCTAATGGTGGAAAAGCGGGCTCGCCTAAACCGGTGACTGGGAAGTCGGTTTTTAAGAAATGCACTTCGATTTTTGGTGGCGTTGTGGCGATCCTTAGTAAGGGATATTCGTGGAAATTGCTTTGTACAATGCGACCTTGTTCGATGTTCAGTTCGGGGTACATCAGCGTGCTCAAGCCGTCAATCACTGAGCCTTGTACCTGACTTTCTGCACCGCTCAGGTTGACGATTTGTGCGCCAATATCTGACACCACCACCACCCGGTCAACTTTTAATTCACCTTGTTTTGACACTGTCACTTCAGCGACTTCTGCGATGTAACCGCGATGGCTGAAGTGGAAGGCGATGCCCTGCCCCTGACCACGTGGAAAGTTTTTTTTGCCCCAGCCAGACTTGTCGGCGACTTCTTGCACGACACGCTTCATGCGCCCCACGTTATACGGCTGACCGCGCTCACCCGTACCGGGGACAATTTCTTTATCGCCCAATATCTCTAAACGAAATGCGACCGGATCACGGCCTGCAGCATGCGCCAGCTCGTCAATAAAGCTGTGGAAGACCCAGGCAAACACATTGCTGCCGGGAGCGCGCCACGGCCCCATGGGAATACCGCATTCAATCGCAGTTTGTTCTAACAGACAATTTTCTACCCAGCGTCCGGGAAACTCATCGCCGCTCAAACTACCACCGCTACCCGGTTGTAATACGCTGGCGCCGTCCCGCGTGACACGATTGGCAAAAGTCACAAAGTGATTATGCCAGGCGACCAGTTTCCCTTTTGCATCCAGCCCACCACGTAAAAAATGGAAGCCACCAGCGCGGAAATGATCATGCTGCAAATCATCCTCACGCGACCAGGTCAGTTTGACCGGGGCTCGTACTTTGAGCGCAATCGCAGCGGCTTCGACAACATAATCCGAACTCAGGCGACGCCCGAATCCACCGCCGCTGCGGGTGATATGCAAACTAATTTTTTCTTTGGGAATATTCAGCGTGGTCGCGACCAAATTTTGGCCAGATGCCGGATTTTGGGTTGGTGCCCACAATTCCAAACTACCATCCGCAGGCTTAAACCACGCGGTACAATTTTGTGGCTCCATACTGGCATGCGAGATAAACGGATATTGATACGCTGCTTCCACCGTTTTTGCCGCCACTTTTAAGGCAGCAGGTGTATCGCCGTCTTTGCGTAGAGTGCTTGCGCCAGCTTGCTTAGAGAGCGCTTTGGATTCGGCGACAAAACCGTCCCAACTTTGGCTGGCGAACTTACCTTCATCCCACACCACTTTTAGCTGCTTACGTGCGCTGAACGCAGCCCAGGTGGATGTCGCAATAATCGCCACGCCAGGCAACAAGGCATTGACGCTGCCGCTGCCTTCCACCACAAACGCATCGCGGACACCAGGCAATAATTTAATGGCATCCAGATTGGCGCTGACGACTTTGCCACCAAACACGGGACACTTTACAAACACGGCGTACACCATGCCTGGCAACTTAACGTCAATCCCGAACAAAGGCTTGCCGCTGACTACCGCACCGTTATCGACACCACCAATCCGTGTGCCTAATAATTTAAATTTTGCCGGGTCTTTTAAGATGACTTGCTTCGCATCCGGCACTGGCAGCGTGGCGGCCTTCGCCACCAGTGCGCCATAGCCAAGCTGGCGTTTGCTGGGAGCGTGAGTCACCATGCTATTTTCCGCCGTGCATTCACTCACAGGCACACCCCAAGTCAGCGCTGCTGCAGATACGAGCATGCTGCGAGCGGTCGCGCCTAGCCGATGGAATTCAACGTAATTGGTCGGGGTTGAGGTCGAACCACCCGCGCCCTGACTGCCATACGCCGGATTCAGATCGCCCTGCACAATACGAACATCTTTCCAATTCACTTCCAACTCTTCAGCGATTACCATTGGTAAGGATGTCTTAATCCCCTGACCGATCTCCGGCTGCTTAGAAATCAATGTCACCACACCATCGGGCGCGATGCGGATAAACGCATTAGGAACAAAATCGACCGCTGAGTCTGCCGATGCGAGTGCATCAGGCTTGGCAACTTTGCCTTCGGCGCTGTTGGATTGATTCCAGTAAAACCCCAGCATCAGGCCACCGCTGGCGATCATGGAGTTACGTAAAAACCGACGACGTCCGGTCGTTTCTAATTCTTCGGCGTTAGCAGAGATGACTTGTGATGGTGAGGTGAGAATTTTCATTTGCTGACTTTCTCTTTTTTGGCCACTGATGCAGTAGAAGAATTAGCAGATATCTCTGCCGCGCGATGGATGCCCGCTCTGATTCTGACGTAGGTGGCGCAGCGACACAAATTGCCGGCCATTGCGCTATCAATATCTGCATCGCTCGGTTGCGGATGCTGTTTCAGCAAGGCCGCAGCGGTCATGATTTGTCCCGCCTGACAGTAACCACATTGCGGCACATCCAGCTCTTGCCATGCCTGCTGCAAAGGGTGCATGGCTTTGACATCCAAGCCTTCGATCGTGGTGACTTTTTTACGCCCCAGTGTCGATACAGGCGTCACACAAGATCGCGTCGGCACACCGTCAATATGCACCGTACACGCTCCGCACAGTCCCATACCGCAACCATATTTGGTGCCCGGTAAATCGAGGCTATCGCGTAACGCCCATAATAGAGGGGTGTCCGGTTCCAGCTCGACAGATCGGGCTTGACCGTTGATATTCAGGGTATATTTGCTCATGGCTGTGGCTGCGAGAGAAGGGAAATGAGTATCCTAACGCAATCCACTGTTTTTAGCTTTGAGGAGATTAGTCCAAGATAGGCAGAGCCAATTTTATTATTAGAACTTAGTTAAAACGACCCCAACGGCGTCGCAGCGCCACGTTGTAAAAATTTTGCGTAAGTCCTATTTTTATTTAAGAAGCGCCTACAAATTTAATAACGCCAACCTCATCTCCGATCTACCTCTATAATAGATGTTAGTAATCAAATAATGCTCTACATAGTAAGAATATCTTCACGATTGCAACCTAGAAAAGTTCGATGAAACTCAGTCACTACAGCTTGTTACTCCCCCTGCTTAGCGGCGCTTTTTTGGCTACTATTACCCCGGCAGCCAACGCTGCACCGGAAGAAATCCAGGTCTATATGGATGAGATCAATAATCCGCACGAGTTTGGATTAGATCTGCATAACAACTATGTGATCTCGGGAAACGGCACACCCGATTATCCAGGTGCACAGCCGCCACGCCATGCGTTTAGACTGACGCCAGAATTTTCTTACGGACTGACTAAAAATTGGGAATTAGGTGCATATATTTTGACATCACGGGACGCCCATGGCGGCTCGAATGTCGATGGCGAAAAACTCCGCATGAAGTATCTGGTCGATAAAGACGCAACATCCCCTTTTTTCTACGGTGCAAATCTGGAAGTCGGTCGGGTGAATCAA